>JAZKHN010000032.1:0-19816 GCA_040385325.1 Pseudomonadota bacterium | reverse complement strand
TGACGGTGTGGGATGCACGCACGGACTTAACGCGGCGCTATTGTTTCACTAGCGCAGCGTCTTCGCGTAAGGCTTCGGACGCTGCGGGTGAATGGAGGGGTGGTGCCGATTATCGGAATCGAACTGATGACCTACCGCTTACAAGGCGGTTGCTCTACCAACTGAGCTAAATCGGCACGGAAAACTATTTTACTTGACGCGTTTGAGTGAAGGCCTGCCGCCCTGTTTTGGTTTTGGCGGCGTCGGCGGCTCGGCGTCATCACCCGCGCTGGAAGCATTGTCGGCAGGCACCAGCTGGACGATTTTGGCATCGGCTGTGACCACAGATGACAGAGGCGCAACCGAGAGCCCAGCCGGTTTGGCGTCGGCAACTTCAGGCGATGGAACCGCGAGGGTTTCAGACGGGCCTGACGCGGCAGCCAGCGGGAAAGCCATGCCCTGGCCGTTCTCACGGGCATAAATCGCAATCACACGGCCAATCGGCACCATGATGTCTCGCGCACTGCCTGCAAAACGCGCCTTGAACTCGATGAAGTCGTTGCCCAATTTGAGCGACGAAGTGGCATCAAAACTGATGTTCAGCACAATCTCGTTGTTCTTGACGTACTCACGCGGCACCTGCACGCTGTCATCGACAGCCACGGCGACATAGGGCGTGAGCCCGTTGTCGGTGCACCACTCATACAGGGCCCGTATCAGATACGGGCGCGTAGAAGTGGAGTCCAGCGCGTTCATGAATTCAGCCAAGATTCAAAGTCCCGATGCGCAAAGCAATTACTTGCGCATGACCTTTTCAGATGGAGTCAGTGCTTCGATATAGGCCGGGCGCGAGAAGATGCGTTCTGCATACTTGAGCAGAGGTGCAGCATTCTTCGACAGGTCGATGTCGTAGTAGTCCAGGCGCCACAGCAGGGGAGCAATGGCCACGTCCAGCATGGAGAAGTTGTCACCCAGCATGAACTTGTTTTTCAGGAAAATGGGGGCCAGCTGCGTCAGGCGGTCCTTGATATGGGCGCGGGCCTTTTCGAGCGCTTTCTCGTTGCCCTTGGCGGCACGCGATTCCAGCGTGCTGACATGCACAAACAGCTCTTTTTCGAAGTTGAGCAAAAAGAGGCGCACGCGTGCACGGTCAACCGGGTCGCCGGGCATCAGTTGCGGGTGCGGGAAACGCTCATCAATGTACTCATTGATGATGTTCGACTCGTACAGAATGAGGTCACGCTCGACCAGGATGGGCACCTGGCCGTAGGGGTTCATGACATTGATGTCTTCCGGCTTGTTGTACAGGTCCACATCGCGGATTTCGAAATCCATGCCTTTTTCAAACAGCACAAAGCGGCAACGATGCGAGAAGGGGCAGGTCGTGCCTGAATAAAGGACCATCATGATTCGAACTCCTGAAAACAAAAGAGTGGAGGCCAAGAGTTGAAGCTCGGGACCCTCCACTCCGAAGGTGCCGGCGAGACCCGCCGGAAGCAGGTTGCAAGCCGGCAGAAACGGCTAAAAATTTACTTGACGTCTTTCCAGAACGCGGCATTAAGGCGCCACGCCACAAACGTCATGCACAGCAGGAAAAGCAGCACCCACACGCCCACACGCAAACGGGTGTTTTGGGCGGGCTCGGCCATCCACTGCAGGTAACCCACCAGATCACCCATGGCCTGGTCGTATTGCAGCGGTGTCATGGTGCCAGGGGTAACCTGCTGCCAGCTTTTGAACACGGATACCTTGTGGCCGTGCTCTTCACGCTCTTCAAAAACCGGCTTCCGCTCGCCCTGAAGCTCCCACAACACATGCGGCATGGCGATGTTGGGATAGGCCAGGTTGTTCCAGCCAGTAGCCTTGGTGTCATCACGATAAAAGGTGCGCATGTAGGTGTAGACATAGTCCGCACCGCTACCGCCTGCGCCTGAACGCGAGCGGGCAATAAGGGTCAGGTCCGGGGGGTTGCCACCAAACCATTCCTTGGCCTGTTTCGGATCAATGGCTGCCTTCATGGTTTCGCCCACTTTGTCGGTGGTGAACAGCAGATTGTCCTTGACCTGCTGGTCACTCAAACCGATGTCTTTCAGGCGGTTGTAACGCATGAAAGCCGCAGAATGGCAGTTCAGGCAGTAATTGACGAACAGCTTGGCGCCATTTTGCAGGGCGACGAGGTCATTGGTCTTGCTGGGTGCCTTGTCCCAGGCAATGCCGCCTTCACTGGCGTTTGCACCTGCCACGAAACCAAACGCGGCGATCAACGTGAGTATGATTTTTTTCATTGTTGTTATCTCCAGCTTAGTGAGCGTGGAAAATGATACGGTCAGGTGGCGTTCCCGGCGTACCCAGGCGGCTCCACCATGGCATCAGCAGGAAGAAGCCGAAATAAAAGAGGGTCCCGATCTGCGACACGCGCTCGCCTATGGGCGATGGGGGTTGCACGCCAAGATAACCAAGAATCAGGAAATTGATGACAAATATCCCGTACAGGTATTTGTTCCAGCTGGGGCGGTAGCGAATCGACTTGACCTCGCTCTTGTCAAGCCATGGCAGGGGAAACAGGATCATGACCGCAAGACCCATGACCACAACACCCCAGAACTTGGCCTCGAATGCAAGCAACAGGGCAATACCGATCACAACAGCTGCAACCAGTGCCACGTTGGCCAGTTTGAACAGGCGCTTGCTCATGAATGCCATGACCAGACCATAAATGGCGATGGCATAGGCGATGTACACAAGTTTGCTCAACACAGACAACATGCCTGCAGACAGAGGAAATGCCGGTCCAACAACTTGCACGAACAGCGCAACAACGCCCACGATTGCAACCTTCTTCAAGATCGCAGAAGACACCGATTCCTTCAGCAACAGAAGACCCAGGGTAAATGCAGCCACACCCACTAAAACCACAATCATCTGGTCAGTGACTGCACGCAGCATGGAATAGAACGGCGTGAAATACCAGACCGGCGCAATATGCAGCGGCGTCTTCAGGGAGTCCGCCGGGATGAAGTTGTTGTATTCAAGGAAATACCCGCCGAATTCCGGCGCGAGGAAGATGATGGCGGTGAACACCATCAGGAACATGCAGACGGCAAAAATGTCGTGCACAGTGTAGTAAGGGTGAAACGGAATGCCGTCCAGCGGATGGCCCTGTGCATCCTTGGGCGCATTCGGGCCCTTGATTTCAACGCCGTCCGGGTTGTTCGAGCCCACTTCATGCAGCGCAATGATGTGCGCAGCCACCAGGCCCAGCAGCACCAGTGGCACGGCAATGACGTGGAAGGCAAAAAAGCGGTTCAGCGTGGCATCACCAACCACATAGTCGCCGCGAATCAGCAGCGCAAGGTCAGGGCCGACAAAAGGAATTGCGGCGAACAGATTCACGATGACCTGGGCACCCCAGTAGCTCATCTGGCCCCAGGGCAGCAGGTAGCCCATGAAGGCCTCGGCCATC
This sequence comes from Pseudomonadota bacterium, assembly GCA_040385325.1. Lineage (GTDB taxonomy): Bacteria > Pseudomonadota > Gammaproteobacteria > Burkholderiales > Burkholderiaceae_C > Polaromonas. The sequence goes on along the minus strand of JAZKHN010000032.1, from coordinate 16,374 downwards.
AGACACAGGAAAATCGCACAGCCGAAAATCCAGATCAGCTCACGTGGCTTGCGGTAACTGCCGTAAATCAGGCCGCGGAACATGTGCAGGTACACCACCACAAAAAACGCAGATGCGCCTGTCGAGTGCATGTAGCGAATCAGCCAGCCCCATGGCACGTCGCGCATGATGTATTCGACAGAGCCGAATGCCAGAGCGGCATCTGGCTTGTAGTGCATCGTCAGGAAAATGCCGGTGGTGATCTGGATGACCAGCACAAGCATCGCCAGCGAGCCGAAGATGTACCAGAAGTTGAAGTTCTTCGGTGCGTAGTACTCGCTCATGTGCTCTTTGTAGAGCTTGCTGGCGGGGAAGCGGTTGTCGATCCAGTTCATCGCCTTGTCGGCGATCGGTGCATCGGGGGAAATTTCTTTGAATTCAGCCATAACTGATCCTGGTTCGGTGGGGTTCTTCTGCGAGCAACTGCTATGCGTCTGTCTTCAATCGCTTCAGTTGCTGGCTACAAGGTCTTGTGAGGTGGTCCGTGTGTGCGAAACGCCTCAGGCCTTTTTGTCTTCACCAATCAGCAGACGGGTGTCTGAAAGGTACATGTGCGGCGGGACTTCCAGGTTGTCGGGCGCGGGCTTGTTCTTGAAAACACGGCCAGCCATGTCGAACGTGGAGCCGTGGCAAGGGCAGAGAAAACCGCCACCCCAATCCGACTGCATGCCGCCAACCGCACCGGGCTGGAACTTGTCTGAAGGCGAGCAGCCGAGATGGGTGCAAATGCCCACGGCTACAAAAACCTCAGGCTTGATGGAGCGACCTTCGTTGCGTGCGTATTCCGGGGTCAATTCGGACGGCTTGCGCTCGGACTTGGGGTCAGCCAGCTGGCTGTCCAGTTTTGGCAGTTCTGCCAGTTGCTCGGGCGTGCGTTTGACGATCCAGACAGGCTTGCCGCGCCATTCAACAGTGATTTTTTCACCGGGTTTGACGCCTGAAATATCAACTTCAACGGCGGCACCGGCCGCTTTTGCCTTTTCAGAGGGCTGAAATGTGCTGACAAAGGGGACTGCGGTGGCAACTGCGCCTATGCCGCCAACGGCAGCGGTGGCAACGATCCAGTTTCTTTTATCTTTATCCAAAGGGGCACCTTCTGGGGCGCCATTCGCGCTTGCATGGGTCATGGGAGTCCTTCAAGAACGGGCTTGAAATAGGCTTGGTGGGGTCAACCCGTAATTGTAGCGGAGCGCGAAGTCGGTTTTCAAGCGTGGAGGACGGCTTATCGGGCGATTCTGCGCTCCTGAATGCAGCAGTTGCCTGCTTTTAAGGCAGTTGCTCGGCGGTTTCATATGCTTGCGCGATGTGAGGGGTAAAGCCAGCGCAAGCGCCGATAATGACCCGGAAAACCGCAAGCCCAAGCCACTGCGGAGGCATCAACAAAGTCACTCAAAGGAGAAGCAGCATGGGAATGATGAAGGAATTCAGGGAATTTGCCATCAAGGGCAATGTGATCGATCTGGCGGTGGGCGTCATCATTGGGGCGGCTTTTGGCAAAATTGTGGATGCAGTCGTCAGCGACCTCATCATGCCGGTGGTGGGTCTGGTTTTCGGCAAACTGGATTTTTCCCAGATGTATGTGTTGCTCGGCAGTGTCCCGGCCGGTACCGACATGTCGCTGGAGGCGCTGCGAAAAGCGGGTGTGCCGGTGTTTGCCTACGGTCACTTTCTGACCATCGTCGTCAACTTCCTGATTCTGGCCTTCATCATCTTTCTGATGGTCAAGGAAATCAACAAACTCAAACGCCACCACGCAGAGCCGGCTGCAGCGGCCCCGGCCGCACCGCCTGAAGACATCATTCTTTTGCGTGAAATTCGCGACAGCCTCAAGAAATAAAGCCCCCACGTTCGCTCACTGCGTGTAGCGGTCCTCTCCGCTACAGTGGACGGCGCCTGCGGCTGGAAATCCTGCCTCACCCTGTCGGACGCTCACTGCGTGTAGCGCCTTCCCCCTTCCAGGGCGGCGCCTGCGCGCCGGCAAAGCCGGACACGCGGCCCCCGCTTGCGAAGGCATGGCACTGATATCTATCGAGTAGCTATCTGCTCACGCCAGCGGGGGCTGTGAAGCCTGTTTGCTGTATCAGGACGCCAACTGGCGCGCCATGCGTATGGCAGCGATCAGGCTGGACGCATCGGCCTTGCCGGTGCCTGCAATATCAAACGCCGTACCGTGATCGGGGCTGGTGCGAACCAGCGGCAGGCCCAGCGTGACGTTCACGCCCTGCTCCACACCGAGGTACTTGACGGGGATCAGCCCCTGGTCGTGGTACATCGCCACCACCACATCAAATTCACCCGGCCGTGCGGCGGTGTGGCGGGCCCTCATGAACACCGTGTCGGGCGCGAAGGGTCCAGACACATCAAGGCCGGCCGCACGCGAAGCAGCGATGGCCGGGGTAATGATGGTCTGTTCCTCGCTACCAAACAGGCCGCCCTCGCCGGCGTGGGGGTTCAGGCCAGCAACACCCACTCGCGGCGCTCGGCCCAGGGTCGCACTCAAGGCCTGATGGGTAATGTGCAGGGTCTGCAGCACGTTGTCGAAAGTCACCGCATGGATGGCAGCCTGCAGCGACATGTGAATGCTGACCAGTACAGTTCTCAGCTCGTCATTGGCCAGCATCATGCGCACGGGTAGCTCGCTGATGCTCTTGCCCACAAAGGCTGCTGCTTCTGCCTGGAGCATTTCCGTGTGCCCCGGAAAATTTGCGAACTGGCTGCCTGCCGCTGCGAGTGATTCCTTGTGGATGGGCGCCGTGACCATCGCAGCAGCGCGGCCGGCCAATACCTCACGCGCCGCCCAGACAATGCAGTGCGCTGCGGCCCGGCCGGCCAGGCCATTGGCCACCCCAAACGGCACCAGCTCAGCCAGATCTCCTTTCTGCAATAGAGGGATGCAGTTTGGCGGCACCTGCGCAAAGTCTGACAGCTCATTCAGTTGTACCAACGGAAGTTGCGGAGTCGCGGCGACCACAGATGCCGCACGGCGCAAGGTCGCGGCATCGCCGACCACTACACAACCGGCAAGATCGGCAGGCACCTCGCGAAACGCGCGAGCAATCGTCTCCGGTCCGATGCCGGCAGCATCGCCCATGGTGATGAGCAGCGGTTTTTTCATGGCTTGCCTCTTACCCTCTTTCGCCCGTCAAAAAAACACCCCATAATGATTTGCACAGGCACATGAATCGCGGGACTCGACCCTCGCCACCCATGTAGCGCGGCTGACAAGGAGAGGCAGTTCATGCATTTTGTCGGGTTTTTCGCGCCAGCAGCAGCAACCCTCCTTTTCAGGGCACAGGGTCATGCGGACTGCTGAAATGATGATCTGGAGCGCCGTCGTGGGCTCCATGGGTCTCATTGTATTGCTCGCATTTGCCGATGCGCTGTACAGCCGCACCCGCTCCAGCGTCAATGCACTTGGCTATCTGATGGGTGGATGGTTTTTTGTGGCATTGCTCAGCGGCCTGGCAGGCGCCGTCTTCACGCAGATCCAGGGCGAACCGCTGCATGTGCTGCAGGTGCTGATCGGGCCGCTGTGCGCCAGCGTGGGCAGCTACGGCACCAGCCGCTGGCTGTCTGCCCAGCAGCGCGACCGCATCATGAAAACCAGCATGCGCACCATCAGCATTGCGGGCCTCGCCGGCGCACCGCTGTGCCTGCTGCTTGAGCGCGACCTTCAACTGCCTGTTTCCGCAGCCATCACAATCTGCAGCCTGTGTGTGCTGATCTGGCTGGGTGTGCGCGCTGCCCAGCTCGGCGACCGGATGGCCTGGGGGCTGACGGCCGGCTTTGTGATCACCTTTCCCCTGCAACTGGGCATGTACTGGCTGGCCATGGGCAACACCCGGCCGTCCATCGTGTGGCAGCTGGCCATTGCACTGGCGGGCCTCGCCAGCCTGACGGTCACGGCGGTGATGGTCTGGCTGCGCAACCGGCATGAGCAGCAGTTCCAGAATGAGGGCAGGTCGCGGCGCGACCGCATCACCCAGCTCTATAGCAGCGTGGTCATCGTGCAGAAAATCATCCACGCCCAGCGGCGGCTGGTACGCACGCGGCGCGATGGCGCGCTGATGGCCGTCATGCTGTTCAGCCCGGAGCAGCTGGTCAGCCAGGTCGGCCAGTACGGCATGAATGAAATCTACATACAGCTGGCGCGGCGCATGCAGCGTCACACGGGGGTGGTGAACCCGGCCGGCCGCTACTACGACCGCTGTTTCATCGTGCTCATGGAGACCATGCATTCACCCAAGCTGATTCGCACGCTGGGCCTGCGTGTGGCCTCAAGCCTGCGGCGGCCGATTGACGTGATTTCGCTCAACGGCGAACGCATCAAGGTCGTCGCTGATGTCGGGGTCGGCATCGTGCACCTGTCAGGCGCCAGGAAAGATGTGGACCAGGTGTTGCATGAAGCGCAAAGCGTGGCCGAAGCGGCACGCGGCATGCGCTCACGTGCCGCGCTGCTGGACGCCGAAACCCGACATGCCGTACCGGTCGAAACCGCTGAACTGGGCAGCACCTGGCGGGCGCAAAGGGCCCAGCTTGCGCACCTTGCGCATGCGCCCAAGGTTCCCAAACCAGCGAGGGCGGGCCGCTTTCGCAACAAACCAGCCTGATCCGTCAGTACCGCCGACTCAGGCGGGGTTGTCGATATCGATGAACTCGTGCACCAGGCCAAACTGCGCAGCAATGTGAGCAGCCACCGCAGGCGCGCCATAGCGCTCTGACGCATGGTGCCCGCAGGCGATGAAGCTCACGCCCATCTCGCGCGCGTAATGCGCCTGGGGCTCGGAGATCTCGCCGGTGATGAAGGCATCGGCACCAGCGGCGATGGCAGCCTCAAAGTAGCCTTGCGCCCCGCCGCTGCACCACGCCACATTCTGGATGGCGTTCGCGGAGCCTTGCACCAGCGTGACCGGCCGCTTCAGCGCCGCCGCGACGCCATCTGCCAGTGCCTCAGCACCTGCAAATCCGCTGCCGTCCGGCTTACCACCCAGAAAGCCCAGGCCCTGCTCGCCAAAACGCCCTTTTTCACCCTCATGCGCGGCCAGTCCCAGCTTCAGTCCCAGCTGCGCGTTGTTGCCCAGAGCCGGGTGCGCATCGAGCGGCAGGTGATAGGCAAACAGGTTGATGTCGTGCGCCAGCAGCAGGGCCAGGCGCTGTTTCATCCAGCCGGTGACCCGGCCATCCTGGCCACGCCAGAACAGCCCGTGGTGCACGAAGATCGCGTCGGCATTGGCAGCCACGGCGGCTTCTATCAGCGCCAGGCTGGCCGTCACGCCGGACACAATCTTGCGCACCTCGGGCTTGCCCTCGACCTGCAGGCCGTTCGGGCCATAGTCCTTGAAGCGCTCGGGCTGCAGCAGCTGGTCGAAAGCGCCTAGCAGCAACGCACGCGGTGCGACCACCGCATCCTGAATGGTCACGGCAGGAACCCTTCGACGGAAAGATAGCGTTCACCCGTGTCATAGTTGAAGCCCAGCACCACGCTGCCAGCGGCGATGTCGGGCAGCTTCTGCGCAATGGCTGCCAGCGTGGCACCCGACGAGATGCCCACCAGCAAACCCTCTTCTGCCGCACTGCGACGCGCAAAGTCCTTGGCGGCATCGGCCTCGACCTGAATCACGCCGTCGAGCACAGAGGTATCCAGGTTGGCGGGGATAAAACCTGCGCCTATGCCCTGGATAGGGTGCGGAGAAGGCTTGCCGCCGCTGATCACCGGTGAGGCTGAAGGCTCGACGGCAAAGACCTTGATGGCGGGGAATTTTTCTTTCAGCACACGCGCCACGCCAGTCAGGTGGCCGCCGGTGCCCACGCCGGTAATGAGGTAGTCCACCCCGTTCGGAAAATCCGCCAGGATTTCTGCCGCCGTGGTGTGCACATGCACTTCAATATTGGCCGGGTTTTCAAACTGCTGGGGTGTCCATGAATCAGGCGTTTCGGCCTGCAGCTCTCTGGCGCGCGCGATGGCGCCGTTCATGCCTTTTTCGCGCGGTGTCAGGTCAAAGCTGGCCCCGTAGGCCAGCATGAGTCGTCGCCGTTCGATGCTCATGCTCTCGGGCATCACCAGCACCAACTTGTAGCCCTTGACGGCGGCGACCATCGCCAGGCCGACGCCGGTGTTGCCCGAGGTCGGCTCGATGATGGTGCCGCCGGGCTTGAGCGCACCGGATTTTTCAGCCGTCTCGACCATGCTGAGCGCGATGCGGTCCTTGATGGAGCCGCCGGGGTTGCTGCGCTCCGACTTGATGAAAATCTGGTGTGACTGGCTGGCCGCGCCGAAGAGCCGGTTGATGCGTATGTGCGGTGTGTGGCCTATGGTGGCAAGGACGCTGGAAGCTTTCATGGCGGTCTCCTGAGGTGCCCGATGTTGGATGTCTGGGGATTGAATTTACCGCTTTTAACGGCCATCGCCTTGAATACGACACCTGTAGATACAAACTGGGCGAAAATCCGGAGTGTCCATGACACCCAGTCACAGGCATTCCTGACACCCCTGATGGCTTGTTCGCCACCCCACATCTGATCATGCGCAAATTCTGGCTCCTGTTTTCACAAACCGTCACCGTCTTCCTGGCGGGCTATTTTGTCGTGGCCAGCCTCAAACCCGAGTGGCTGAACCGCCGGCCCAGCATGAATGCCGTGTCGGTCATTGAGGCGCCTGCCAGCAGCGTGCAGCGCACAGCGGGCCCCGTCGGCAGTTTCAGCTCGGCCGCCAAGATTGCATCGGCAGCCGTGGTCAGCATCAACACCAGCAAGGCCGCCTCCAGAAACCCGCAGTCTGAAGACCCCTGGTTCAAGTTTTTCTTCGGCGACCAGGGCCGTGCCGAACCCCAGGGTGGCCTGGGCAGCGGCGTCATCATCAGCGACAGCGGCTACATCCTGACCAACAACCACGTGGTGGAAGGCGCCGACGAAATCGAGGTCATCCTCAATGACAAACGCAAGGCCAAAGCCAAGGTGATAGGCACCGACCCCGACACCGACCTGGCCATCCTGAAAATCGAGCTCGACAAGCTGCCTGTCATCGTGCTGGGCAATTCCGACCAGCTGCAGGTGGGCGACCCGGTGCTGGCCATCGGCAACCCTTTCGGCGTGGGCCAGACCGTCACCGGCGGCATCGTCAGCGCGCTGGGCCGCAACCAGCTGGGCATCAACACCTTTGAGAACTTCATCCAGACCGACGCGGCCATCAACCCCGGCAACTCGGGCGGCGCGCTGGTCGACACCGCCGGCAACCTGATGGGCATCAACACCGCCATCTATTCGCGTTCGGGCGGCTCCATGGGCATTGGTTTTGCCATTCCCGTGTCGACGGCCAGGCAGGTACTGGAAAGCATCGTCAAGGACGGCCAGGTCACGCGCGGCTGGATTGGCGTGGAACCCCAGGAACTCAATGCCGAGCTGGCCGAGACTTTTGATGTCAAGGCCAAAAGCGGCGTGATCATCACTGGCGTGCTGCAGAACGGCCCGGCCGCGCAGGCCGGCATTCGCCCGGGTGACGTGATCACCGCAGTTGACGGCAAGGGGGTCAGCAGCGTGACCGAATTGCTGGGGGCCGTCTCGGCACTCAAGCCCGGCGTTCCGGCACCGTTGACCGTGGTTCGCAAGGAAGGCAAAAGCGACATCGCGGTCACGCCGGGCAAGCGCCAGCGGCCCAAGGTTCAGCGTTAGGCTGGCGAATTCCCGAAGATTGAGCCGCAGGATGCGTTGGCATGGTTTTTTGCCGTATACATTAAATTTTTGCCGTACACGTTAAAATTATTCGAAAAGTTAAGTTCCATATTAACTTTTTGCCGCTTGAACTTCCAGCGTGCAGCAAAATCACCTCAAAAAGCGATAAAAATGCCGTTTTTGAGTGCCGAATCGGGCTGCAGACCAATGAATACGTGCGTGAGCAGCTATTGATTTAGTAGCAAAATCTGCGGTGACAGGCCAGATGCGGGTGCATGGATGGCGGCTCGCAGGCCGCAACAGCCGAACGCCAACTCAGGGCGATTCGGACTTGGCGACGTCGGTGTCGGTTTCAGGTTCGGCCGGTGCCTTGGTATGCCGGACGAACATCTGCGCAGCGATGATGCCGACCTCGTACAGGCCGCCCACCACGCCCAGCAGCATGATCATGGAGCCCGCATCTGGCGGCGTGACCAGGGCTGTGCCCACAGCAGCAATCACCCAGAAGTAACCGCGGTACTCACGCAACTGGGCCACCGAGAGAATGCCCATGCGTACCAGCAAGATCACGGCAATCGGCACTTCAAACGCCAGGCCGAACGCCAGAAACATGCCGAGCACAAAGCTGAGGTACTCCTCGATGTCTGGCGTGGCGGTGATGGACTTGGGCGCAAAACTCTGGATGAAGTGAAAGACCTGGCCGAAGACGACGTAATAACAAAAGGCCACGCCGACAAAAAACAGCAGGGTGCTGGAGACCACCAGCGGCATGACCAGCTTCTTCTCGTGCGAATACAGGCCAGGCGCAACGAAAGCCCAGACCTGGTAAAGCACCACCGGCAGCGCGATCATGAAGGCCGCCATGAAGAGGATCTTGATCGGAACAACAAACGGCGAGATCACGTTGATGGCGATCAGTTTTGAGCCGGCAGGCAGCGAGTTGATCAGGGGCTGCGCCATGATGTCGTAGAGCGCTGCAGGGCCGGGGAAGATCGCCAGCACGGCAGCGGCCACGCCGATGGCGATGACGGCCTTGATCATCCGGTCGCGCAGTTCCATCAGGTGCTGCACAAAGGGCTGTTCAGTGCCTGCCAGTTCGTCTGGCTTGTCGGTGTTGGAATCGCTCATGGGGGAATTGCGTTTGGCGCTTTATGGATTGCGCATCGTCAAGCGCCAGATAGATGGATCAGGAACGCGGACCGGACTGGGGCCGAAAGCGGGCCACGCGCGCCGCACCGGACTGCGCCCTGGTGCGCACGCCTGAACGCGCCTTGTACCACTGCGGTGTGGCACCGGTTTTCAGGCGCCACTTCTTTTTGGGGTGCTTGTATTCGGGGAAGACATGCATGCCGGGCAGGTCGCCGTAACTGGTGTCGCTGGTGGCCTCAGACCACGATTTTTCGAAGTCGCTGGCCTGCGTCTGGATGGAATTCTCGACATCGCGGGCAGCGCCCTCAACGGAGTCCTTCATCTTTTTGAGCTCATCGAGCTCCATGGAGCGATTGACCTCGTTCTTCACGTCAGCGACGTAACGCTGGGCCTTGCCCAGCAGCGTGCCGACGGTGCGCGCGACACGCGGCAGCTTTTCAGGCCCGATCACGATCAGCGCTACCGCGCCAATGAGCATGATCTTTGAAACGCCGAGGTCAATCATCTTTGTGCGCTGGCGAAGGGCATGAGGATGCAGCTGAAAGGAGAGACGCGGCCGCAGCGCCGGGCCGCCCCAAGCAAGGCCAGCCCCCTCGGGGGGCAGCGACGTACACGAAGTGACGAGCGTGGGGGCTCAAGACTTTTGACGGGCTTCGACGTCGATGGTGGTTTTGTCAGCAGCCGTGCCCGTAGCAACCTGCTGCGGTGGCACCGGTGTCTCAGGCGTGGCCGAACCGTCTTTCATGCCGTCCTTAAAACCCTTGACAGCACCGCCCAGGTCGCCGCCCATGTTCTTGAGCTTCTTGGTGCCGAACACCATGACGACGATGAGCAGCACGATCAGCCAGTGCCAGATTGAAAATGAACCCATGATTTGCTCCTAAATCTATATGCAGTGTTTGCAGGTGAATTTAACGATTCTAAAGCCCCAGCCTTTGCAGCGCAGGTTACACCTTACCGCTTGGTAGGGTTAGTCGGCATCACCGCTATAAAACAGCGCTTCCCCGTTTTCGCAAGCAGGGGCCGCGGAACCGGCTTTGCCGGGCCGCAGGCGCAGCGCCCCCTCGGGGGGCAGCGACCCGCGCAGCGGCGGAGCGTGGGGGCTAACCTCTCAGCCATGGACGCGGACCGCCCATGACGTGGATATGAAGGTGGTGAACTTCCTGCCCGCCTTCAGCCCCGGTATTGGTCACAATGCGAAAACCGCCTTCCGGGTAAGGCCGGCAGCCCTGCTCCAGCGCCAGCTTCGGGGCCAGCGCCATCATGCGGCCCAGCAGGGCCTCATGTTCGGGGCCGACCTGCGCCATGGACGCGATATGCGCCTTGGGGATCATCAAAAAATGCACAGGTGCCCAGGGCGCGATGTCATGAAAGACAAAAATATCGTCGTCTTCGTAGACCTTGCGGCTGGGGATGGCGCCGGCGGCGATTTTGCAAAAAATGCAGTTGTCAGGGTGGCTCATGACGATCGGGGCAGTTGGGATATCAGGGTCACACAGCGATGTTCAAAACCGGCAGTCGCTGCGAGTTGAAACGCATCCAGCCCAGCACACAGCGGTACAGATACCAGAGCCAGACGATGAACCAGGCAATCGCACCGGGGAAGAAAAACAGCAGCCACAGGGGCGAGGTCACCACCAGCCACAGCATGGTCCACCAGAAGGTGCTGATCATGTAGTTGTGGTGAGACACGTACAGGGGGTCTGTCTCGTCGGCGCGGCGTATGTAGTTGATGATGAGCGCGATGATCGCGAAAATGCCGCCGCTGAACCACGCCAGCGTGTGCAGGCCATACAGCACATGCATGATGGTGCGGTCGCCACCGGTCTTGGTTTCAAAGTCCGCGAAATTGGTTTCACTCATCACATGTGCTCCTGTGGGGTTGCGGCCGTCAATATCAGCACTTCCATCATCGTTTTTCAGCTGCATCGCGGCCCTGCGCCTTGCGCAAGGCTTTCTCTTCAATGCCACTGGTGCCCTCACGGCGCTCCAGTTCGGCCATCACATCGGCAGGGCTCAGGCCATAGTGCGCAAGCGCAATCAGGCTGTGAAACCAGAGGTCGGCCACCTCGCCCACCAGCTTGCCTTTTAGCTCCGCCGTCGCACCGCCATGGTCGATGTCCTTGGCGGCCATGACGGTTTCTGTCGCCTCTTCACCAATCTTTTTCAGGAAGGCGTCCGGGCCCTTGTGCAGCAGGCGGGCCACATAACTTTTCTCCGGGTCACCGCCGTTGGCAACCTTGCGGCTTTCTATGGTCTGCGCCAGGCGCTGGAGGGAGTCATTCGTGGTCATGTTTGCCAGGAGTTTGTTTGTACATGCTTTTAGGGTCTTTCAGCACAGGTTCCGTCACCAACCACTGGCCGTCCTTGTAAAGACTGAAGAAACAGCTGTGTCGGCCTGTGTGGCAAGCAATGCCGGGTTCATGGCCCAGCTGCGTGACCTTGAGCAGAATGACGTCGTTGTCGCAGTCCATGCGGATTTCATGCACGGTCTGCTGGTTGCCCGATTCCTCACCCTTGTGCCACAACCTGCCGCGCGAGCGGCTGTAATACACGGCCTGCCCCAGCTCAGCGGTTTTTTGCAGCGCCTCGCGGTTCATCCAGGCAAACATGAGCACGTCGCCGCTGGCAGCCTCCTGTGCAATGACAGGGACCAGGCCCTTGTCGTCCCAACTGATGTCGTCTAGCCATTTCATGGTGTCTATTGTCCGGGATTTGGGTACGGTTAAAGAAGCTCTTGAACCAGTGGCATCGCGGAACCGGCTTTGCCGGGCCGCAGATGCCGTCCCGGCAGGGGAAAAGGCGCAGCGACACGAAGTGCGCGAGGCCGATAAGGGGTTACAACCTTACAGGTATGCCCCGTTCGGCCATGGCCTGCTTGGCCTGCTGCACCGTGTACTCACCGTAATGAAAGATGCTGGCAGCCAGCACCGCATCGGCGCCGCCGAGCTGTATGCCGTCAGCAAGATGTTCAAGGTTGCCCACGCCGCCCGAGGCGATCACAGGCACATTGACGGCATCGCTCACGGCCCGGGTCAGGGCGATGTCAAAACCGGACTTCGTGCCGTCACGGTCCATGCTGGTGAGCAGGATTTCGCCAGCCCCGCGGCGGGCCATTTCAGTCGCCCAGGCCACGGCGTCAAGGCCGGTGTTTTTACGGCCGCCATGGCTGTAAACGTCCCAGCCTGCGCCACGTGTTTTTGCATCTTCTTCAGAACGGCGCTTGGCATCGATCGCCACCACAATGCACTGCGCGCCGTATTTTGCGGATGCGTCTTCAATCACCTGCGGGTTGGCCAACGCAGAAGAATTAAAACTGGTCTTGTCGGCACCGGCATTGAGAAGGCGCCGCACATCGTCCACCGTCCGCACGCCGCCACCCACTGTGAGGGGAATGAAGACCTGCGAGGCCACCGCTTCAATGATGTGCAGGATCAGGTCGCGCCCATCGCTGGTGGCCGTGATATCAAGGAAAGTCAGTTCGTCTGCGCCCTGCTCGTTGTAGCGCGCGGCAATTTCTACCGGATCGCCGGCGTCGCGCAGTTCGACGAAGTTGACGCCCTTGACCACGCGGCCGCCGGTGACGTCGAGGCAGGGAATTATTCTTTTAGCGAGCAAGAATATGGCCCCCACGGTTGCTCACTTCATGTAGCGCCCTGCCCCCCGAGGGGGCCGCCCGCCTGCGTTCTGGCAAAGCCAGCCACGCGGCTTGACTTGAAAAAGTCATCCGTTCAACTCATCAGCCCGCGCTTGAGCTGCAGCGAAGTCAAGGTCACCGCTGTAGATGGAGCGCCCGCAGATCACGCCTTCGACGCCTTCGTCCTCGACATCGCACAGCGCTTCAATATCGGCCATGCTGGAAAGCCCGCCCGAAGCGATCACAGGGATCGTCAGCGCTTGAGCCAGCTTGACAGTGGCTTCCATGTTGATGCCGGTGAGCATGCCGTCGCGGCCGATATCGGTGTAGATGATGCCTTCCACGCCATAGTCCTGGAATTTCTTGCCAAGGTCTATGACTTCGTGGCCGGTCATCTTGCTCCAGCCGTCAGTGGCAACCTTGCCGTCCTTGGCATCGAGCCCGACGATGATGTGGCCACCAAACGCGGTGCAGGCATCCTGTAAAAAGCCGGGGTTTTTCACGGCTGCGGTGCCGATGATGACGTAGCGCAGGCCGGCGTCAAGGTAACGCTCAATGGTGTCTAGGTCGCGGATACCGCCGCCCAGTTGCACATCGACTTCACTGCCGACTTCAGCCAGGATTTTCTTGATCGCCGCTTCATTTTTGGGTTTGCCCGCAAATGCGCCGTTCAGGTCAACCAGGTGCAGGCGGCGCGCACCCTTGTCTACCCAGCTGCGGGCCATGGCCGCCGGATCCTCGCTGAAAACGGTGGATTGATCCATGTCGCCCTGTTTGAGGCGTACGCAGTGGCCGTCTTTCAGGTCAATCGCGGGGATAAGTAGCATGTTGCGGTCAGAAAACGGGAAATGTCAGCGGTTAAATGAAGAATGGGGTTGAATCACGGGTTCCAGTGCAGAAAATTGCGGTACAAGGTCAGGCCCTGGTCAGCACTCTTTTCCGGATGAAACTGTGTTGCAAAAATATTATCGCGTGCAATCGCAGCGGTAAAGCGTGCGCCGTACTCGGCTTCGCCTGCAGTGTGGCGCGCATCAGACGGATGGGCGTAAAAGCTGTGCACAAAGTAGAAATACGCCCCATCAGGCACGCCAGCCCAGACCGGGTGGGGTTTTCCGGTTGATGCACCATTTTGGTAAACCTGGTTCCAGCCCATCTGGGGGACCTTGTAACGGCTGCCATCGGGTTGGGTTTTCCCTGCAAGGTCGAACCTGATGACTTCGCCGGGAATCAGATTCAGCCCCTTCGTGCCTGCGCCCCCATCACCCGGGAGGCCCTCCTGGCTGTGGGTGAGCAGCATCTGCATGCCCACGCAAACCCCAAACAGCGGTTTGTGCGCTGCCGCGTGAAGTACCGCTTCTTTCATGCCGGACTCGGCCAGTTCGCGCATGCAATCAGCTATCGCCCCCTGGCCAGGCAGCACAACGCGTTCAGCATTCATCACGTCTTCAGCTTTTGAGGTCACAAGAACCTGAAAGCCGCTGCCTTTCGCAACGTGCTGCACAGCCTGCGAAACAGAACGCAGGTTGCCCATGCCGTAATCGACCACGGCCACTGTTTTAAGTGTTGCCATCAGCTTATGAGTCCGGGCGCCAGGGCTAGAGCGAGCCCTTGGTCGAGGGTATGACCCCCGCAGCGCGTGGGTCAATCTCCAGAGCCATGCGCAATGCACGTGCAAAGGCCTTGAACACCGTCTCGGCCTGATGGTGCGAGTTGTCACCGCGCAGGTTGTCGATGTGCAGCGTCACAAAGGCGTGATTCACAAAACCCTGGAAAAACTCATAGGCCAGCTGGCTGTCGAAAGTGCCGATCATGCCGCTCTTGAAGGGGACATGCATCTCAAGCCCGGGGCGGCCCGAAAAATCGACCACCACCCGCGAGAGCGCTTCGTCCAGCGGCACATAGGCATGGCCATACCGGCGCAGGCCCTTTTTGTCGCCTACCGCTTTCGCCACTGCCTGGCCCAGCGTGATGCCGACGTCTTCAACCGTGTGGTGCCCATCAATGTGCAGGTCACCCTCGGCGTGGATGTCGAGGTCAATCAGACCGTGGCGCGCAATCTGGTCGAGCATGTGGTCAAAAAAACCGATGCCTGTCGACAGGCTGGCCTTGCCCGTGCCGTCAAGATTGACCTTGACAGTGATTTTGGTTTCCGCCGTATTGCGGGAAACCTCGGCGATGCGTGGGAGGGCAGGTGTAGGGATGGTCATAGTGATTCTTTGAGCGCCGCCAGCATCTGCGCGTTCTCGTCTGCGGTGCCGACCGTCAGGCGCAAACAATTGGCCAGCAATGGGTGCATTTTAGAAACGTTTTTGACCAGCACCTTGCGCGCCTTCATGCCGTCAAAGGTTTTTGCGGCATCCGGCACCCGGATAAGGATCATGTTGGCGTCACTTTTCCAGGCCTTCACACCGCTGAGGCCACCCAGCGCCAGCAGCAACTGCGCACGCTGCTCGACCAGATCGCGGGCCTGCGCCGAAAACTCGGCCTCATGCTCGAGCGCAAACAACGCGCACTCATAGTTGAGCACGCTGATGTTGTAGGGCGGCCTGACCTTGTCGATCTCTGCAATCAATGCCTTGGGGCCCATCATGTAGCCGATACGCACGCCGGCCAGGCCGAACTTGCTCATGGTGCGCATCAGCAGCACATGGCCGTGCTGTGCAATGCGGTTGATATAGCTTTTGCTGGAAAACGGCTGATAGGCCTCATCAAACACGACAAGCCCGGGCGCGGCATTGACAATTTTTTCAATCACCGCGTCGTCCCACAAATTGGCTGTGGGATTGTTCGGGTAGGCGATGTAAATGATGGAAGGCTGGTGCTCGGCAATGGCGGCCATCATGGCAGCTTCATCAAGCTCAAAGTCCGCAGTAAGCGGCACGCCTATGAACTTGAGACCCTGCAACTGGGCACTCATGGCGTACATGACAAAGCCTGGCAACGGCGCCAGCACCGAGCCGCCGTCCACATCACAAGCCATGGCCAGCAGCGAGATCAATTCGTCCGAGCCATTGCCCAGCATGATGTCAAAGCCTTCCGGCATTTGCGCGTAATCGGCCAGCGCCTTGCGCAGGTCATTCACACGGCCATCGGGATAACGGTTCAGAGCCAAAGCGCCCAGGCGCTGGCCAAGGTGCGCCTGCAATGCCGCAGGCAGGCGGTGCGGGTTCTCCATCGCATCGAGCTTGACCATGCCTGCCGAATCCTGGATGGCATAGGCGTGCATGGACTGCACATCCTGGCGAATCAGTTTTTTGAGCTTGGGGGCGAGTGAAGCGTCGGGCGCGGTCATTTGTTTTTTCTCATGTCAGGTACGTTCTTCAGGCGCATCTCCGCGGCACGCGCATGGGCCTGCAGGCCTTCGCCATAGGCCAGCTCTGCAGCCACCTTGCCGAGCACCTGCGCGCCCTGCTCGCTGACCTCGATCAGGCTGGAGCGCTTCTGGAAATCGTAAACACCGAGGGGCGAACTGAAACGGGCGGTACCGCTGGTGGGCAACACGTGATTGGGGCCAGCGCAATAGTCACCCAGCGATTCGCTGGTGTACGCGCCGAGAAAGATGGCGCCAGCATGCCTGAGGAGCGGCTCCCATCGGTGCGGATCGCTGCTGCTGACCTCAAGGTGCTCGGGCGCAATGCGGTTGCTGATGCCGCAGGCTTCTTCCATGCTGCGGGTGTGAATGAGGGCACCACGGCCGTTCAGGGATTTGGCAATGATGTCGGCGCGTGGCATGCCAGGCAGCAGGCGGTTGATGGCCTCCTGCACCGCGTCGATATAGGCGGCATCAGGACACAACAAAATGCTTTGCGCCAGTTCGTCGTGCTCGGCCTGGCTGAACAAATCCATGGCGACCCAATCAGCAGGTGTACTCCCGTCAGCCA
>JAZKHN010000031.1:0-2805 GCA_040385325.1 Pseudomonadota bacterium | reverse complement strand
GGCCGCGCCGCAGCACCTCTTTGGCGATCACGCCGCTGGGCAGCGAATAGTCCCATTTCACATAAGGCCTGACGATGCTGGCCATGTCGAAAGGGTCCTGCACAAAATGAACATAGTTGTCACGCGAACCCGGCAGCTCGCCGCGCAGGGTAAACGGCGATTTGCCTGCCATCAGCAGCACTGGCAGGCGGCCGCGGAACATGTTGTGCATGCCCATGGCGGCATTGGCGGTGCCGGCATCGACGTGCACCATGACCGCCTGGCCACGGCCCGTGACGGCGGCAAAGCCGGCGGCCATGTGGATGGCCACGTTTTCATGCGGGATCAGCATCATGTGGGGGTGCGGCCTGCCCTCTTCATCCCAGCGCGCCAGCTCTTCAATGATGGAAACATGGTCGGTACCGAGGTTGGAAAAGACGTGCTCGATACCGAGCTCGGTCAGCCCTTCGAGGAAGAAATGCGCCCCGCTCTGCTGTTCAGGCTGGCTCATGTGTTGGTCTCAAAGTAAAAGTGCTTGGTCTGCAGGAAGTCGTTGAGACCTTCTGCACCGTGCAGGCGGCCATAACCGCTGTCGCGGAAACCGCCGGTCTCTGCTTCGGCAAACAGGCGGTTGTGGCAGTTGGACCAGACTGTGCCGGAGCGCAGGCGCGCGGCAATACGGCGTGACTTCTTCATGTCGCTGCTCCATACACTGGCAGCAAGGCCAAAGCGTGTGGCGTTGGAGCGCATGACGGCTTCGTCTTCAGTCGTGAAACGCTCCATCACCAGCAGCGGACCGAACAGCTCTTTCTGGATGAAGTCGGACTGCAAATCATCAACCTCGATCAGGCTGGGCTCAATGAATGCGCCTTTGGCCAACGTGCCGCCCAGGATGTTGCCGCGCAGCAGCACGCGCTGCGTGACTGCAGCTGTATCCATCAGCGCATTGATGCGGTCGCGGTTGCGCACATCTATCAGACAGCCCATCTGGGAGGCCGGATCATTCCCGGGGCCGACCTTGACGGCCTTGAGTGCGGCGGCAAGTTTAGCTGCAAACTTGTCGTAGGCCGAATCTTCAACCAGCACACGTGTAATGGCGGTGCACTGCTGGCCGGCCATGACCATGCCACCCGCGACCATGCCGGCCACGGTTTTATC
Organism: Pseudomonadota bacterium; assembly: GCA_040385325.1. Lineage (GTDB taxonomy): Bacteria > Pseudomonadota > Gammaproteobacteria > Burkholderiales > Burkholderiaceae_C > Polaromonas. The sequence continues at coordinate 1,668 of JAZKHN010000031.1, read as the reverse complement.
GATGTCGGCATCTGCAAACACGACAGCTGGGGCCTTGCCGCCCAGTTCGAGCGACAGGCGCTTAAGTGTGGTGGCGGTGGTTTCGGCAATCATCTTGCCGACGGCAGATGAGCCGGTGAAGCTGATGACATCAATATCGGTTGCCTCACAAAGATAGCGCGATACCTCGGCACCGGATTCGGTGACGGAGTTGAGGACGCCAGCCGGTACACGCGCATCGCTGCTCATGCATTCGAGCACCAGGTTGTTGACGACGGCCGTCTGGCAGGCGGGTTTGATGACCACCGTGCAACCTGCGGCAAGCGCCGGTGCCAGTGAACGCACCAGCAGTGTCACAGGGGCATTCCACGGCAGGATGATGGCGCAGACGCCGGCAGCTTCGCGGTCAAGTGATGAATAGCAGCCCGGCTCAACCTCAAGCACGCGGCCAAACAGGTTGCGCGCCAGGCCGGCGTAATAACGCAGTTCAGAAATACCCGCGCCGATTTCGCCCAGCGCCTCGCGCCTGAGCTTGCCGTTCAGGGTCACCAGCCAGTCGGCGATTTCTTCCTTGCGGGCATCAAGCTTGTCGGCAAAGTCGAGCAGGACCTGGGCACGCAGGCGTGGGCTGCGCTTCCAGTCGGTGTTTTCAAATGCACGCAAGGCCGCTGCTACTGCAACCTCTGCTTCGGCAGCGGTACCTTCACAGAACTGTGCGGCGACTTCGCCTGTTGCGGGGTTGAGGGCGTTGCCGAGGCGCTCTGCGCCCGCCACATGACTGACCCACTGACCATCTATCAGTTGTTTCGCTGTCTGCACTTTGTCTCCTGGAATCTCTAAAAAACGTGGCAGGGCAATGGCTGCCACTGCTGCATGGCGCAATGCTAATTAACTTCGATTTAGGTGACAATGACCTATTTTTAACCCACACCTTTTCCAGATCGCGATGAATCATGGACACACTTGCCAACCTGAAAGCCTTTGTTGCCGCCGCTGACGCAGGCAGTTTTTCGGCAGCTGCCCGCAAGCTGGACCTGGTGCCCTCGGTCATTTCCAAGCGCATAGACCAGCTGGAATGGCGCATACGCGCGCCGCTGTTTGCCCGCTCGACGCGCAAGCTGACCCTGACCGACGTGGGCGACCGCTACCTGCCGACCGTGCGCGAGCTGGTTCGGCAGATGGACGATGCGCTGGACGGCATGGCCAGGTCCAGCGGCGACCTGGAAGGCCATATCCGCGTCAAGGTGCCGACCACCATGTCCATCCTCTACCTGAGCGACATCCTTTATGGCTTTCTGCGCAGCCAGCCCAAGATCAGCATGGACATCGTGCTCGCTGACCGCTCGGTCAACCCGCTGGAAGAAGGTTTTGACCTGGCGCTGGGCGCGAGACCCGAGCTGTACGGCGGCGTGCAGGACATTGCGCTGTGTCCGCTCAAGCGTTACCTGTGCGCTTCACCAGCCTACCTGGCCAGGCGCGGCACGCCCACGCATGTGAGCGAGCTGCCAGACCATGACTGCGTGGTGTTTGCCACCACCGGGCCGCGCTGGGAATTCATGAGCCAGCAGGGGCTGATTGGCATTGATGTGCGGCCCAAGCTGCGCAGCAACGACGGTGCAGCCATCTGCAATGCAGCGATTGCGGGCAGCGGCATTGCGGTGCTGACCGACTACATGGCCGGGCCTGCGA
>JAZKHN010000030.1:0-1584 GCA_040385325.1 Pseudomonadota bacterium | reverse complement strand
TTCGAGGAGTACCTCGAGGTGAAAGCCATCCTGGGGTCACAGGAGTAGCGCCTTGCGGGCAGTTGATGGCTGCCCGCCGCTAACGGCTTAAAGCGCGTCTGCTTCGCCGTTACCGTCAATGATGTCCAGGCCCATGCCCAGCACGGCCAGCACGGCCAGCAGCTTGCGGGTGCCGAACTCTTCCACATGGCCGCGTTCGAAGCGCGACAGCGTCTGGCTGGCGATGCCGGCCTTGGCGGCGACCTCGCCCTGGCGCAGACCCAGAGACCTGCGGTGAAGTGCAACTGCGGTGCCGATTTCCTGGAGTGACTGCATTTTTTGCCTTTTTTGCGGTGTACGTTAAAAATTTGCCGTAGAAGTTAAATTATTAACGCAGATGTCAATTTTTACAAGCGGGCAGCCAGGCAAGGCTCAAAACCCGGAAAAAACGGGCGAAAAAGAGCCATTTTTAGGCATTAAAACGGCTGCAGACCAATAGATACGTACGTGAGCAGCTACCGAATAGATAGCAAAATCCAGCACCAGACAGGTATCAGACAAAGCCGAAGAGGCGGCGCGGCGTGTCCCAGAGGATGTTCTGCCGGTCAGCGGCATTGGGCACCTGCCGCGCAAACAACTGCAGCAGCGGGCCGTAGTCGAGCCGATAAGGCGCTTTCAGGAATGGCCAGTCCGACGCCCAGATGCAGTGGCCAGGTCCGAATGCGGCCAGCAGCGCCTGCACATAGGGCAGGGTGTCGTCGAAGGGGAAAGGAAGGGCGCTGAATTTTGAAAAGCCCGAGAGCTTGACGGTGGTCCGGCCGCTGTCAGCCAGCTGCAGCACCGACGCAAACCCGTCGCCAGCCAGCCCGGCCGACACATCAGGCCGGCCGCAATGGTCCAGCAGCAGCTGCGCACCGCAGGCCAGCAGCAGCGGCCTGAGTGCCTTCATCTGCGCCAGCTCGAACTGCACCTGCACAAACATGCCCAGTTCGCCGATCCGCGCCATCAGCGCTGCGTTGTCGGCGTAATGGTCCAGGCCGTGCAGCGCGTAGTTGAAGGCGATGCCGACGACGCCCTGCGCCTTCAGTTCCTGCAGGTAAGAGGCGGGTGCATCGTTGGCAACCACTGCAATGCCCTTGAAGCGCCTGGGGCTGGCTGCAATCGCGGCCAGCAGGCAGCGGTTGTCGGTGCCGTAACCCGAGTTGGGCCCGACCAGCAGCGCATGCTGCACGCCGTAAGCATCAAGCACCTGTTCAAAGTAAGCCGCGCTGCCGGTTTCCTGCCCGGCGGGGCGGTAGGACACATCGTCAGCGTACGCAAAGCCCTGCGGGTCCAGCACATGGCAGTGCGTGTCTACCTTGGGCTGCGTGTAAATGGCTGCGTCGATGTGCGCCGCCATCAGAAGGTGGCGATCAAGGCCTGCTTGAGCTCTTCAGTGATCTCGGGCATCACGCCAAACCAGGCGTTGAAGGCCGGCCGGGCCTGGTTGAGCAGCATGCCCAGACCGTTGACAGTCGGGTTGCCGCGCTGGCGGGCTGCCAGCAGAAGCGGGGTTTCAAGTGGCACGTAAATCACATCCGAGACCAGCGCGTGCTTTGGCAGCGC
>JAZKHN010000029.1:372-1754 GCA_040385325.1 Pseudomonadota bacterium | reverse complement strand
TGGAGCCGCCCAAACCCAAGGTGGCTGATGGCCAGATTCCACCCGACGACCCGGCAGTGGCCACCTACAGGCGCCGCCTGAGCAGCGTGATCCTGAGCTAAAAACTCAGGCCGTCAGTCTCGCGAGCGCTTCTTCGTATTTGGCAGCCGTTTTGGCCACCACATCGTCAGGCAGATGCGGCGAAGGCGGTGTTTTATCCCAGGGCTTGCCATTTATGCGCACCGCTTCCAGCCAGTCGCGCACAAACTGCTTGTCATAGCTGGGCGGGTTGGCGCCTGTTGCAAAGGCGGCCTCATAACCTTCAATCGGCCAGTAGCGTGACGAATCGGGCGTCAGCACCTCGTCCATCAGCGTCAGGGTGCCGTTTTCGTCAAGGCCGAACTCAAACTTGGTGTCGGCAATGATGATGCCCTTGGTCAGGGCAAACGCGGCGGCTTCTTCGTAGATCTGGATGCTGATCTTTTTGATCTGTGCGGCCAGCTCGGGGCCCACCACCTTCACCACCTGCTCGTAGCTGATGTTCTCGTCATGCTCACCCACTTCGGCCTTGGCAGCGGGCGTGAAGATGGGCTCGGGCAGCTTGCTGGCGTTCTTCAGGCCTGCAGGCAGTGGTACGCCGCAGACGGCCTGACTGGCCTGGTATTCCTTCCAGCCGCTGCCGGCCAGGTAACCGCGCACCACGGCCTCAACGGGAATCGGCTTGAGGCGCTTGACCAGCATGGAGCGGTTTGCGACCTGGGGAATTTCAGCGGCCGTCACCGCGCTCTCGGGGTTCTCACCGGTGAGGTGGTTGGGGCAAATGTGGCCCAGCCTCTCAAACCAGAACAGTGCCATCTGCGTGAGCAGCACGCCCTTGCCCGGAATCGGTTCTCCCAGGATGACGTCAAACGCGCTCAGGCGGTCGCTGGCAACCATCAGCAGCCTGTCCTTGCCCACGGCATAGTTGTCGCGCACTTTGCCCCTTGCGAGCAGGGGCAGTGAAGTCAGGGCGGAAGTGTGGAGCGCTTGTGTCATGGTGGGGAATGAAAGTAAAAAGCCCGCAACTCGAAGAGTGACGGGCCTTGAATTATCGCCAATCCCTTAACGGGCAGGCGATGGAGTTTCAGTGAACGACCTGTGCCAGTTCGCCCTTGGAGTATTTGGCCGCCACGACCTGCAGGCTGTCGCCCTTGATCTTGGCGCCCTGGCCTTCGCAGCCAAACTCGATGTAACGCTGTTTGCACAGGGCCTTGGCGGCTTCGCGTGCGGGCTTGAGCCACTCGCGGGCGTCGAACTTCTCGGGGTTCTCGGCCAGGAACTTGCGCACCGCGCCTGTCATGGCGAGGCGAATGTCGGTGTCGATGTTGATCTTGCGCACGCCGTGCTTGATGGCTTCCTGGATT
>JAZKHN010000029.1:0-278 GCA_040385325.1 Pseudomonadota bacterium | reverse complement strand
GCCCGTGGGCTTGCGGCTGAACTTGTAGGCGCCGTGGCTGGTGCCGATGGCAATCGCCAGCGCGTCGATCTGCGTCTGCTTGACGAAGTCTGCCGCCTGCTCGGGGTCGGTCAGCAGCTGTTCGCGTGTCATGGTGGCGTCTGTGCCGTGGCCGTCTTCCTTGTCACCCTTCATGGTTTCAAGGGAGCCGAGGCAGCCGAGTTCGCCTTCAACCGTCACGCCATAGCGGTGTGCCAGCTGCGAGACCTTTTTTGTCACTTCGACGTTGTATTCGTAGC
>JAZKHN010000028.1:0-10136 GCA_040385325.1 Pseudomonadota bacterium | reverse complement strand
GCGGCGACGGTGCCTGCGAGCAGGATGGATTTTGTGAAGTTCATGATGTGCCTGTTTGAATGAGTTTCTTACTCGACCTTGCCGATACGCTTGACGACTGCCGACATCCGTGTGGCATCAAGCTGCACATATTTCTCGAAATCAGGCGAATCCTGGTATTGCACCGGGCTGCCCGCGCCAAGGATGACTTCCTTCACCCTCGCATCCTGCGCTGCAGCTTTTGCTGCGGCGCGCAGGCGCTGGGCAATGGGCTCGGGCACATCTTTGGGAATGAAAAGGCCTGACCACTGTGCGTATTCGGCGTTGTAACCAGCGTCTTTCAGGCTGGGTGCATCGGGCAGTGCGCCCAGCTGTGCCGTACCCCAGTGCGCCAGCACACGTACCTTGCCGGCCTTGACCTGCTGCAGCACGGTGGCCGGGCCGGTCGACACTGCATCGATCTGGCCACCCAGCAGCGCCACCACGGCGGGGCCTGCGCCAGTGAAGGGCACATGCGTCATTTTGATTCCGGCGTTTTGCGCCAGGATTTCCATGGGTACATGCATGGTGCCGTAGTTGCCTGATGAGCCGTAGTTGATGGCGCCGGCGCGCTTTTTGGCGTCATCCACAAACTGCTGCACGGTCTTCCATGGTGCATCGGCGCGCACGGCCAGTACCGTCGGGTCGGCGGTGTAGCGTGCGATGGGGCGCAGGTCATTGAGCGCAAACATGGGTGGCCGCTGCAGCACAACATCGGCTTCGGGCAGCACCGTCAGTGACGACAGCGCCATGAGGATGGTGTAACCGTCGGGCCTGGCCTTGGCGACCTGTGCCATCCCTATGCCGCCGCCTGCACCGGCCTTGTTTTCAATCACCACCGGCTGGCCCAGGTCGCGCGACATGGCCTCTGCCACAGGGCGGGCCACAAGATCTGCCAGACCACCGGGCGGAAAGGGCACCACCATGGTGATGGCTTTGGTCGGCCACGCGTTTTGTGCGGTGGCGATGGGACTGACCAAGAGGGGGATTGCGGCAAGAATTGCCGACGTGAGCAGGGGCCTGCGCATCATGTTTTTGTCTCCTTTTGAAAGGCGTTTTTTCCAGCTTATGCAATGGTTTGCATCCAATGGAAATTTATTCCTGGCATGCTAACATCCGGCTGAATTTCAGGGGGCATCGCATTCCCTGAGATCCCCCCAGGAAACGCACCTTAAACACAGGCGCCGGTGACTGCCGGTACCGCAGAGACAAGACACCCCAACACATGAAAATTGTTGCCTTTGAACACAACGGCCAAAGTGGCGTCGGCCTTGTCTCGGACGACCTTCTGCAGGTGCAACCCCTCGATTTGCCTGAGGTCCAGCGCGCACTGGGTGCGCTGCCCATCGTCGAGATGCAGGTGCGCGGTGAGGCACTCCCCAGGTTGCTGCCGGCCATTGCGCTGGCTGATGTGAAAGTTATTGCACCGCTGCCCAAACCACGGCGCAATATTTTTTGCGTCGGCAAAAACTATTACGCACACGCAAAGGAATTTGCCGGCAGCGGTTTTGACAGCAGCGCCAAATCAGGGGGTGACATTCCCGCCGATCCCATCATCTTCACCAAGGTGCCCGAATGTGTGGTCGGCCCTGATGCGGTGGTTGAAATGCCGGCGGTCTCCACCGCGATTGATTACGAAGCCGAACTCGCCGTCATCATCGGAAAGGGTGGCAAGGGCATTGCGGCCAGGGATGCGATGGCACACGTCTGGGGTTACACCATCGTCAACGACGTGACGGCGCGCGACTGGCAGATGCGCCACCAGCAGTGGCACATGGGCAAGTCGTTTGACACCTTTTGCCCCATGGGACCTTACCTGGTGAGCGCCGATGAGCTTGACGGTGCCAACACACGTGTGCGTTGCTTTGTGAATGGCGAACTGCGCCAGGATGCCTCAACCGCAGATCTGATTTTTGACATTCCCAAACTGATTGAAACCCTGTCTGCAGGCATCACGCTGTACCCGGGCGATGTGATTGCCACCGGCACGCCCGTCGGTGTCGGCATTGGCTTCAAACCGCCGAAGTACCTCCAGGCGGGGGATGTGATGCGGGTGGAGATTGACGGCATCGGTCATCTTGAGAACCCGGTCAGGTAGCACAGGTTGATCAGGCAGGGGATGCATGCCGTGTCCAGTTCGGGATGACGGATGCACGCGGCGCTGGCGTCCGGGCAAAGGTGAATGCATTTTAAATGCGAGTCATTCTCAACAAATGTTGTATACTTGGCGCTCCCAGCCACATGCTGTGGGCGCCAGACTCCTTTTCTGCGGAGCGCTGACGCCCCGGGTGCAGCCAGTTCCTAACAGCTGGCGCAGCTCCCGTCACACCCTTCAGTTGTCCGTCCCCGCCTTCGTGGCAGGTCAGGGCGGCGCGTGGTGTAGGAGCCACCCGGCCCCTACACCCGAAGACCATGTCCCATCAGCCGCCCGCGCCTGCACGTCGCACATTCAACGCGCCCCAACTCATTACCCGCTGGATTCCCGTCGCCGCCGCGACCTGTATCTGCTGTGCCACCTGGGCGCAGGACAATGTGCCCGCCACCCTGGGCAATGTCACGGTCAGCGGTGCGCGTGAGAGCTCATCGACGCGCCTGCCTTTGACGGTGCGCGAGACGCCGCAATCCGTCAGCGCGGTCGAACGCCAGCAGATCGAGCAGCAGTCGCTCACCAGTATCGACACGGTGTTGCGCGCCACCACCGGCATCCATGTCAGTTTTTACGACACGCAGCGCCCGCTTTACTATGCGCGCGGTTTCCAGATCACCGACTTTCAGGTGGACGGCCTGCCGACCTACAGCGGCAACACCAACCAGGAATACGACACCTCGATTTACGAGCGTGTCGACATCGTGCGCGGCGCCAACGGCATCCTGACGGGTGTGGGTACGCCATCAGCCACCATCAACCTGATACGCAAGCGCCCGGCGCGTACCTTCGGCGGCTCGGTGGCCCTGACCGCTGGCAGCTGGAATCTCTATCGTGCAGAACTCGACATGAATGTGCCGCTGAATGCTGACGGCAGCGTGCGCAGCCGCTTTGTGATTGCGCCGCAAAAGCGCAACAGCTTTCGTGACCGTTACCAGGAAGACAAGTACGCGCTGATGGGCGTGATCGAGGCCGACATCGGCAGTTCTACCGTGGCATCGGTGGGCTACCAGCGCCAGAACAACGAGCCGATTGCCGGCATCTGGGGCACCATTCCCTTTTTCACCACCACCGGTGCCCGGGCCAACCTGCCGATTTCGACCAACTTCTCGCCCTCATGGACGCGCTGGTCGCGTGAATCGGGCACGCTGTTCGCCACGGTGGATCACCAGCTCAATGACAACTGGTCGCTCAAGGCCAGCTATAACCACACCGAAGGCAATACCTTCAGCCTGCGGACCTACGCTTACGGCACGACCGCTGCCAACGCGCCCTTTGTCAACCCTGTCACCGGCGCGGGCGTGCGCCTGTATGCGGGCATAGGCAGCAGCACCGAAAAGCAGGACACGCTGGACGCCTACCTCACAGGCAAATTCGGCCTGCTGGGCCGCCAGCATGACCTGACCCTGGGTGTCAGCACCCTGCGCACCACCACCAAAACCGACGGCTACACCAGCGTCACTGCGGGTGTCAACGCATACAGCTACACCATCCCCAACGTCTACACCTGGAACGGCACGGCACCGGTGCCTGTGTACAGCCGCACGGGGGCGTTCACCGAGCAGATCACCAGACAGGATGGTTTCTACGCCTCGGCGCGCTGGCGCCTGAGCGAGCAGTTGTCTGTGCTGACGGGCGCGCGGGTGACCAACTGGCGCCGCCAGACCGACAACTACAACGTCGCCGGTGCCTATGTCAATACCACCGCCCGCCAGCAGGTGGACCGCGAGGTTTCTCCGCTGCTCGGCGTGGTGTACGACATCAACAAACAGCTGTCGGCCTACGCCAGTTACACCGGCATCTTCAACCCGCAGAACTACAAGGACAAAAACAATGTCCCGCTGGACCCGGTCAAGGGCACGAGCAGGGAAATCGGCCTGAAGGGTGAATGGCCCGACCAGGGCCTGAGCGGCTCGTTCGCGGTCTTCCAGGTCAAGCAGGACAACTACGGCATCGTTGACAGCACACGGCCGGCGAACAGCCTGCCCGACGGCACCACGCCTTATGTGGGCGTGAACGGCACGCGCAGCAGCGGCTGGGAGGCGGACGTGGTCAAGCGGCTGACACCCGGGTGGCAGGCCACGGCCGGCATTACGCGGGTACGCACCACGCGCAACGCCGCAGATTTGACTTACGCCAACCTGCCGGAATGGCTGGCCAAGATAGGCACGCAGTACCGCTTTCAGGGCTCGCTTGCGCCGCTGGAGCTTGGTGCACAGCTGCTGTGGCAAGGCCGCATGGACGCGATCAATGTGCCCAGCCCCACAGGCCCGACCACGGTCACCCAGTCGCCTTTCGGCCTGCTCAACCTGAACGCCAGCTGGCGCTTCAGCCCGGCCACCTCAGTGAATGTGGCGGTGTTCAACGCGCTGGACAAGCGTTACCTGGCCACGCTGGACTATGCAAACTACGGCGACCCACGCTTCCTGAGCGTGACGCTGCGGCACAAGTTCTGACAAGCGATAGACGCTAGACAATCAGCGGTGCTTCCTGCATCGCTTCGTTCTGCTCTTCCAGCATGTCGGCCTGGCCCTTCCAGTAGTCGCTGGAGCCGAACCACGGGAAGTTGATCGGAAAGATCGGGTCGTGCCAGCGCTGGGCCAGCCAGGCGCTGTAGTGGATGAGGCGCAGCGTGCGCAGCGGTTCGATCAGCGCGAGTTCGCGCCGGTCGAATTCGCGGAACTCCTCGTAGCCATCGACCAGCGCGCCCAGCTGCCGTGTGCTTTGTGGCCGGTCGCCTGAGACCAGCATCCACAGGTCCTGCACGGCGGGGCCGCTGCGGGCATCGTCAAGATCAACAAAATGCGGGCCTGCGCCGTGCATGCCCTCGGGCGTCCACAGGATGTTGCCGGGGTGGCAATCACCATGCAGTCGCAGCGTTTTGACCTCGCTGGCGCTTTCAAACACCGCCTGCGCTGTCAGCATGGCTTCTTCGAAAGCCTTGAGCCAGCGCGACTCCATGTCCAGCGGCAAATAGCCGCCCTTGAGCAGTACATCACGCGACGCGTAGCCGAAGGTCTGCAGGTCAAGGGCCGGGCGATGCGTGAAAGGTTTGGCACTGCCGATGGTGTGTATGCGTGCCAGAAAGCGGCCTATCCATTCCAGCACTTCAAGGTTGTCGAGTTCGGGCCTGCGGCCGCCACGGCTGGGCGACACACTGAAGCTGAAACCGCCGAAGTGGTGCAGGGTGTGGCTGTGCAATTGCAATGCACCGACCACAGGGATTTCCGCGGCCATCAGCTCTGCCGCAAAGGCGTGCTCTTCAACAATCTGCGCTTCCGTCCAGCGATCGGGCCGGTAAAACTTGACGACCACAATGTCGCCTGCTGCTTCAGCCTTGCCCACGCTGCGCTCAAGATGCACCTGGTAGACGCGGTTTTCGTAACTCGACAGCGCCATGAGCCGTCCGTCGCCATGCAGGCCCACGCTGGCCAGAGCGTCCAGCACCACGTCGGGTGTCAGGTGTTCATAGGCATGAGGCGTGGTTTCTCGGGTCGGTAACATCGGTTGGTTCATACGCCCATTGTCCGCCTGCTGCACAGGCATGACGAAAAAAAGCGCAACCTTTAAAGCTGCGCCTTTTGTCGCTTTGCGCCCGTAAGGGCGAACGCTCTGAAGATTTAGACCACAGTCAGGGTCACGTCGATGTTGCCGCGCGTGGCGTTGGAGTATGGGCAAACCTTGTGGGTCTTTTCGACCAGCGCTTCAACAGCGGCCTTGTCCATGCCGGGTACGCTGATCTTCAGCTCGACTGCAATGTTGAAACCTTCAGGCACGGCGCCGGATCCGAAGGGGCCGATGCCGACCAGGCCTTCGATTTTGGTGTCTGCAGGAATGGCGAGCTTTTGCTGGCCGGCGACAAACTTCATGGCGCCCAGAAAGCAGGCCGAGTAGCCAGCCGCAAACAGCTGCTCGGGGTTCACGCCACCGCCTGCGCCGCCCATTTCTTTGGGTGTGATCAGTTTGACGTCGAGCAGGCCGTCGTCAGATCTGGCCTGGCCTTCACGGCCGCCTGTGGCAAATGCGTGGGCGGTGTAAACGATTTTTGCGGGCTTGGTCATGGTGGTTTTCCTTTGGGATAAATGCCCCGGTTGGGGCGGGTTAAAAACAGGTGTTTGAACTCAGGCGATATCAGGCAACAAGTTGCTGGCGCAACGCCTGGACTTGCCGGGTGAGCGCGGAGATTTCAGAAATGGAACATTGGCTCGCATCCAGAATGCAGGCCGGAATTCTGGCGGCACTCGCCTTCAGTTTGCGGCCCGCTGCCGTCAAAGTAATGTGCACACGCCGCTCGTCCTGCACATCGCGGATGCGGGTGATGAAACCTGCGGACTCCAGCCGCTTGAGCAGCGGCGTCAGGGTGCCGGAATCGAGATAGAGTTTTTCGCCAAGCTCTGAGACCATCAGGCCATCGCGCTCCCAAAGGGCCAGCATGGCGAGGTACTGCGGATAGGTCAGACCCATCTCGTCAAGGTGCGGTTTGTAAACCTTGGTCATGGCCAGCGAGGCCGAATAAAGCGCAAAACACAGCTGGTTGTCCAGTTGCAAAAGAGCGCCGGTTTTGTTTGCCATGTTTGTATTCTAATACACAATTAAATTGTGTGCAATGTATTGTTTGGGGATTCAGTAAATAACCCTGGCAGGGCGCTTTGCAGCGCTGCGCCGCTAAACTGATAACCCATGCCTAAAACCACGAAGCCACCCCGTCACAACCCGCCTGCAAAAACAGAGCAGGTGATTGAGGAACTGCGGCCGGGGCAGTCCATCGAGCTGCTCAAGGAGCTGCACATCCTGACGCGCGAAGGCAAGCTCAACCAGGACACACGCCGCAAGCTCAAGCAGGTTTACCACCTGTACCAGTTCATCGAACCGCTGATGAATCAGGCCATGGCTGCCAGCCCTTCGGCAACGCTCGCGGACCACGGAGCCGGCAAGTCCTATCTGGGCTTCATCCTCTACGACCTGTTTTTCAACGTGGCGCACAAGGGTGAAAAAACCGTGGGCCATGTCTACGGCATAGAAACCCGCGCAGAGCTGGTTGAAAAATCGCGCGTGCTTGCGAAGCGCCTTGGTTTTGATCGCATGTCCTTCCTGAACCTGACGGTTCAGGAAGCTACGACCTCGCCTGATCTGCCTGCAAAGATAGACATCGTCACCGCACTGCATGCCTGCGATACCGCGACAGACGATGCGATTGCTTTTGGTCTGGCCAAAAATGCGCAGCACATGGTGTTGGTACCGTGTTGTCAGGCCGAGGTGGCGGGCGTGCTCAAAAAGGCCCGCGCGCTGAATACGTCAAAAACACCCCTGGCCGAACTCTGGCGCCACCCGTTGCACACGCGTGAGTTCGGCAGCCAGATCACCAATGTGCTGCGATGCCTCCAGCTGGAGGCCAGCGGTTATGACGTGACTGTTACTGAACTGGTAGGGTGGGAGCATTCGATGAAAAATGAGCTCATTCTTGCCAGCCGGCCGGTTCGGGGCAATGCTTCGAAAGCGAAAACTGCCCAGGAGCGGCTGGAGCAGGTAATGGGTGAAGTTGGTCTTGCGGAGTTGAGTGAGCGGTTTGCTGTTGCTGCCTAGCTCCCGCGGGGTTTGGGTTGTCGCCCTTCACGACCAGGCTGGGTCTCGCCCCGCCGGGCAACATCCGGTCTGGTCGTGAAGGGTACAACGCACCATCTGGTGGCCCGGCTGTGCGTTAGGGGCAAAAACCCAACTACAGAAAGCCCTTCCCAAACAACGCCTAAGCAGCTGGCGAAAAGCAGCACAATAAGCCCATGACGTTGACCGAACTCAAATACATCGTCGCAGTCGCCAGGGAAAAGCACTTTGGCAAGGGCGCAGACGCCTGCCATGTCTCACAGCCCACCCTCAGCGTCGCCATCAAGAAGCTGGAGGAAGAGCTCCAGGTCAAGCTCTTCGAGCGCAATGCCAACGAGATCACCGTCACCCCTCTGGGTGAAGAAATCATCCGCCAGGCGCAGAGCGTGCTGGAGCAGGCCGACAACATCCGCGAGATCGCGCGGCGCGGCAAAGATCCGTTGGCCGGCGCGCTGCGTCTGGGCGTGATCTACACCATTGGCCCCTACCTGCTGCCCGATCTGGTGCGGCAGATGATTTCACTCAACCCGCAGATGCCGCTCATGCTGCAGGAGAATTTCACCGTCAAGCTGCTCGAGGAGCTGCGCAACGGTGAGATCGACTGCGCCATCCTGGCCGAGCCTTTCCCCGACACCAACCTGGCGATTGCGCCGCTGTATGACGAGCCCTTTATGGCGGCCGTGCCCAGCTCGCACCACCTGGCTTCGCGCAAGAGCATCACGGCCGAAGAGATCAAGAAAGAAACCATGCTGCTGCTGGGCAACGGGCATTGCTTTCGCGACCACGTGCTCGAGGTCTGCCCCGAGTTCGCGCGCTTTTCAAGCAGCGCCGACGGCATCAGCAAGAGTTTTGAAGGCTCGTCGCTGGAGACCATCAAGCACATGGTGGCTGCCGGCATGGGCATCACACTGGTGCCGCGCCTGGGCGTGCCGAAAGAAGCTTTGCTCGAGCAGCCCAAAGGCAAAAAAGGCAGCAAACCCAAAACCGCAACCGTTGCCGCAGAGCAGCCGTCCTTCATCAAATACCTGCCCTTCGAGGGCCACATCCCCGGCCGGCGTGTGGTGTTGGCTTGGCGGCGCAGCTTTACGCGTTATGAGGCGATTGCCGCACTTCGCAATGCAATTTATGCCTGCGAGTTGCCCGGCGTGACGCGCTTGTCCTGAGCAGCACCCTGCGCATGGCCGGTGTTTTGTAAAGTAAACCCTTCAGCTGTTTTTTGTATTTTTAGAGGAGAAACCATGGCAAAAATTGCAAAACCTGCACCCACCATCAACATCGGCATCAGCGAGAAAGACCGTGCCGCGATTGCCAAGGGCCTGAGCCGCCTGCTGGCTGACACCTACACGCTTTACCTGACCACGCACAACTTCCACTGGAACGTCACCGGCCCGATGTTCAACACCCTGCACCTGATGTTCATGACGCAGTACACCGAACTCTGGACGGCGGTGGACCCGATTGCCGAGCGCATACGCTCGCTCGGTCATCCTGCGCCCGGCTCTTATGCCCAGTTCAGCAAGCTGGCGTCCGTGCCTGATGTGCCGGTCACGCCGCCCAAGGCGCTGGAGATGGTGCGCATCCTGGTGCAAGGCCATGAAGCCGTCGCACGCACCGCGCGCGAACTGTTCCCCGTGGCCGACAAGGCCAGCGATGAGCCGACTGCCGATTTGCTGACGCAGCGCTTGACCGTGCACGAGCAGACCGCCTGGATGCTTCGCTCGCTTCTGGAAGAGTAAGCTTTGGACGAAGCGGACGTGCGCAGCGCCGGGCCGCCCCAAGCAAGCACAGCCCCCTCGGGGGGCAGCGCATTACACAAAGTGAAAAGCGTGGGGGCTCTATATCTGCAACTGATCCGCTGGGACCGCCCGGCGGGCTGGTTGCTGCTGCTCTGGCCGGGCCTGTCCGCGTTGTGGGTGGCGTCGCACGGCTTTCCCGGCTGGCATTTGCTGGCCGTGTTCACGCTGGGCACCTTCCTGATGCGCAGCGCCGGTTGCTGCCTCAACGACGTGGCCGATCGCGACTTCGACAAACACGTCAAGCGCACGGCCCAGCGGCCTGTCACCAGCGGCAAGCTCTCCAGCAAGGAAGCACTGGCCGTAGGCGCCGTGCTGGCGCTGCTGGCCTTCGGCCTGGTGCTGACGACCAATATCACCACCATTTACTGGTCGTTCGCCGCACTGGCGGTGACGCTGGTCTACCCCTTTGCCAAACGTTTCGTCTCCATGCCACAGGCGGTGCTGGGCGTGGCTTTCAGCTTCGGCATCCCGATGGCGTTTGCGGCCGTGCAGTCGCGTGTGCCCATGCTGGCCTGGGTGCTGCTGCTGGGCAACCTGTTCTGGGTGATTGCCTACGACACCGAATACGCCATGGT
>JAZKHN010000027.1:0-3002 GCA_040385325.1 Pseudomonadota bacterium | reverse complement strand
TCCGTCACAAAGTACCCATGCCGCTCAAACTGAAAGCGCTGGCCTGCGGGCACTGTCGCGAGTGTTGGCTCGACATAGGCCGTCCCTTTCATGGCTTCACAGCCTGCCCCATCTGCTGCAGCTCAAGACCCGCAGCCACATGCTCGATGTATATCACTACGCCTTTTTCACGCGCCTTGTTGAAGTACTCGGCCGCTTTGGCCTTGTCGCCTGAGGCGTAGTACTGCTGGCCGACGTAGAAATAGCCCTCGGTCAGGGTCATCTCCTTGTCATCGCCTTTTTTGCTGTCGAGCGTGGCCAGTGCTTCGTCTGGTGTCATCAGGCCGTGCAGCATGGCCAGTGCGGGGCGCGGCCATTCGCCCCGGGGTTGTGCCTTGGCCAAAGCGAGCTGGGTGGCGTCTGGAGCGGTGCCCAGACGCTTTTGTGTCCACACGCGCCAAAGCTCGGCATACAGCTTGGCGTCCATGTTGTCGTCCTTGGCCTGGCTGGCTCTGGCAAAGTCCTCAGACGCGGCTGCCAACTGGCCGCTGTAAAAGCGGGCGTGGCCCCGGCGGTAAAACACATGGCCTTCGGCCTTGCCGAGCGATATGGCCTTGTTGTAGTCGGCGATGGCGCGGGTGTAATCGCGCAGGCCGAAATACACATTGCCGCGGCATGAGTACGCTTCCGCCTCATTGGGGTAGGCTTTGACGGCGTCCTGCGCGTCTTTCAGGCCTTCAGTCGCCTTGCCCATGTCGACCAGGGCTTCAGCGCGGCTGCATTGGGCTTCGAGCAGGTCTTCGCCGGTCAGGCGGCCGCTTTCAAGCGACTTGGTGAGCTTGGCGATGCGGTCATTGCCGCGATCTTCAATGGTCTCCCTGAGTGTCTTGCGGTTAAGACCCAGCAGGCCTGATGATTTGATGTTGTCCTTGCGCACGACGAAAACGGGATAGAAGATGTCTCCCGTTCGCCGCAGGGCGGCGGTGTAGGCCGGAACTTTTGCAGCTTCAATCTGGGGTACCAGAACGGCGAGTTCTATGCTGGTTGCTGCGCGGTTGCCGCGAAAGCTGCTGCTGACAAGGTATTCAAAAGCCTCGTCCTTGACGGATCGGGTAGAGGGGTCGGTGACGACAGACACCTCTGGCGGAAACTCGACTTCGACCGAATAACGGCTGCGGCGCGGCAACACTTCCATGGCCAGCGGCTGTGTGCGATTGGACGAGGGCGGCGTGGCGACCATGCCACTGAGATTGCTGGCAGCAAAGCGCACGGCCCAGTCGCCGCCGGCCTGGCTGGCGATTTTGGGGGTGGCGTAGCGATGGGTCATGGTGATGACGTTGTTCACCGTGTCGTCTTCAATCACGGCGGCCCCGACCTGCTTCGTTCCAGGGTAGCGGCGTTCGTAGGTTTCGAGAAAGCCCTTGTCGCGCTGGTCTGGCGTGAGCGCTGCAAACTGCAGGCGGCGGTACTCGGCCATCGTCCCGGACCATACACTGCGGCTTTCAATCGTGCCTTCGCCGTCGAATTTGGGAACGGTTATTTTTTCAATGAGTTCGTTGCGCGTGATTGCGGCGTAGTTGTCTGATTTGATGCGCGTGAAGCTGTTGTTGCCGGGCGCGACCACCAGCACCTCGGCACCTTCGAAGGGCTGGCCCATACTGTCGAGGCGACCGAGCTGGCCGCTGCGTGTAGGGTCCAGAAAGTACGTCTTGCCATTGACTTCTGCACGCACGATGGCGTGGTCGAAGGCGTACGGTGAAGGCAGGGTGGTGCTCATGCCCTCGCGGACGCGTGAATTCACAAGCACCGGCTGGGCGCGTATGCCCAGTGCCCTGAGAATTTCGATGAGCATGAAGGATTTGTCCTTGCAGTCACCGTAGCGCCGTTGCAGCGTGGTGGCCGGCGCGGTTGGCCGGTGTGAGCTTTCACCCAGTGACACCGAGAAATAGCGAATCTCGTTCTGTACCCATTGCAGGGCGCCTGATACTCTTTCATCGGCCGTGGGTTTGGCGCCCAGCGTCTGCACCAGCTGCTGAAGCTCGGCCGGAAGAGGCTGGTTGCTTTGAAAAAGTTGAACCGCCCAGTCGGAGACTTCAGACCAGGACTGAAACTCGGACAACTGCAGCGCCCGCGCAACCTGGAAACTGGCCGGAACGCCTTGTTCCATTTCGATCGCGGGGATGCCGCGTTGCTCCCAGCGCAGTCTTTTTATGCCACCGCTGATGGATTCGACAGGCCGCGGGTAGTTTTTGTTGAGGTCACCCCCGAATGCGGTAACGATGTTGCGGCTAACGGGGTGGTTAAGCGTGATGCGGCGCAGTTCTGTGAGGGCGCCGGTGTCCCAGCCCGCGTAGTCGACAAAACGGTTGCCCAGGACGGGGTTGGCACCTTGCTGTGAGTAAGCCAGTTCAAGAATGTCGCCGACGCGAAGGTCGTCTACCAGCATGGACGCGGTGACTTCGCCGCTATACGAGCTGGATTCCAGCCCGGTTTCGCGTTGCAGGAAACGGATGTTGACGTTGGGGAGCTTGTCGATCACCTGGCCTGCACGAACAATGCGCAGGATGTGCAGTTGCATGCGGTGGTATTCGGGATTGAAGGGCAGGGTCACGTTGCCGAGGGACTGCAGCGATGTGGCCGCATTGGCTTGCCATGCACGGTGCGCATAAACGACAGGCTGTGCACCGACCAGAAAGTGTGTGTCGGCCAGGATCGTGACCACCGGGGTTTTGCCCTGGGTGGTTGGCAAGGCCGGTGCCGCGTCGACCCATGCGGGACGGGTGGCCTGCTTTTCAAACCGGTCAGAGCTGACACGCACTTCTTTTATGCCGTCACCGGCTCCCTCCTGCTGTGCGGGGGATTGTGAGTGGGCTGCAAAACCCAGAAGACCGACGCAGACAAACACCGCAGTGCAACGCACCGCATAAGAAAAATTCCTCATCCGACCCCTCCGGTTTTATTTACTTAGCCCAACTATCCTTCATCCCCGTCACCCGATTAAACACAGGCTTACCCTCGGTGTG
>JAZKHN010000026.1:0-6540 GCA_040385325.1 Pseudomonadota bacterium | reverse complement strand
AGTAGCTGCTCACGCACGTATCTATTGGCCTACAGCCTGATTTGGCACCTGAAAAGGCATTTTTCAGGCAGTTTTTTGGGATTTTTGTGCTGTTTCGCCCGCTCAGAAAGCCAGAAGTTAATATGGAAGTTAACTTTTCAGAAACTTTTAACGTAAATGTTAAAAATTTAATGCCTACGTTAATTTTTTGGTTTTAAGGCTGCTTCCGCTGCCATGGTGCTGTCCAGCCCTGCAATCAATGCGCGCAATGTGAATTCGAAACGGTGCGCTGCTGAAAGCTGCGTCACGGCCTCTACTGCTGCCTTGAGGTTGGGGTAGTCGTCGCCGGTTTCTTCTAGGATGTGGGTCCTGAATTCCACGTCCGGGTGAATTTTCAGTTCTCGCTCAAAGACGTTTCTGCGCTCGTGGCGCGCCACCCAGCCGGCTACAAATTCGATGAGGGCGCGGGTGGCGTAAAAGGCGCTGACTTCGTTGAAGCCTGAGTCTTTGGCCGCCTTGATGGATATCTCGTGGCGGTTCAGGATGTTGTGGCCTGTGTCGGTGCGGCGAATGCTGTAGTCGGCCAGGCCCGGCACTGCGCCATAGACTTCCATCAGCGCCTGGGCATAACGCGTGGCCCAGTTCGCCCAGCCTTCGCCGTGGTACTCGGGGGCAGGGTATCGCTCGACGACATCCTTCACATATTTCGCAATCAGGTCCTCGCGGCCCTGCACGTGCCTGTAGAGCGCGGGCGGCGTCACACCCAGAGCTTCAGCGACCGCCTGAAGGGTCAGGTTGCCCAGGCCAATAGTGGCCGCAGCAGCAAATATCTGCTCCATTGAAACCTGTTTTGGCCGCCCAACGCCACGTTTCACGGGGGTTTTTGCGGTAGTGACTACTTTTTCCGATGCGGAACTCATGGTTTCTACTAATCCCTGAAAGTTAATTAGTGAATAGCATTCACTAATTGTTTATTCAATCAAAGTTCGATGCCAGGCAGCTTCCACGCAGACACGGCATCAACAAATTTCCCTTAACCAGCCCTCAGGCACTTTTCAATCATACGGACCGAAGCAGACGATGACCACAAAGCCCGAATATCCATCCCGTTCCCGCCCGGCGTTCACTGCGCTGCCTGAAAGCCGGCCATGCTGAAGGGTAGCCGCCTTGCCGCCGATATTGGCGGCACCTTCACGGACGTGGCCTATTTCGACCCGGCCACCGGCGCGATGACGCTGGGCAAATCACTCAGCACGCCGAAAAACATGGTGGACGGCATTTCCGAAGGCGTGCACAAGGCCGGCACCAGCTACAAAAATGCAGAAACCTTTCTGCACGGCTCGACGGTGGCGATCAACACGCTGCTGGAGCGAAAGGGCGCCAAAACCGCGTTGCTGGTGACTGAAGGCTTCAGGGATATTTATGAAATCGGCCGCATCAACCGGCCCGATGCCTACAACCTGTTCTTCAAAAAACACGTGCCGCTGGTTGAGCGACGGCTCAGGTTTGAGGTGCCAGAGCGCCTGACTGCCGAGGGCACTGTTCACCGGGCGCTTGACGTCAATGCGGTGAATGCGATTTGTGACGAGCTGATCACGGAAGGCGTGGAGGCGGTTGCCATCCTGCTGCTGCATTGCTACGCGAACCCGGCGCATGAGCTGGAGGTCAAGAAGATCGTGCAGAGCCGCCTGCCCAAGGCGTTTGTCACCGCATCGCACGAGCTGTCGCAGGAGTACCGCGAGTTTGAGCGCTGTTCGACTGCGGTTGCGAATGCCTATGTCGGCCCCATCGTCAGCAACTACATCTCGGGCATAGACGCGCGCATCAAGGGCGAAGGTTTTGAAGGTGCGTTCTTGCTGGTGCAGTCGACAGGCGGCCTGTATGAATCAGACCAGGCGCAGGTGCAGTGCGTGCGCATGCTGGAGTCGGGCCCCGCAGCCGGTGTGATTGGCGCGCATGCGCTGTGTGCCGAGCTTAACCTGCCGAACGCCATTGCCTTTGACATGGGCGGCACGACTGCAAAGGCGGGCGTCATCCATAACCACAAGGTGTTGACTACCAACCTAGCTTTTGTCGGTGGCTACCAGCAGGGCCTGCCGATACAGATACCGCTGGTTGACGTGTTTGAAGTGGGCACCGGTGGCGGCAGCATTGCAGATGTGGATGTAGGCGGCTCGCTGCGCGTCGGCCCGCACAGCGCTGGCGCAGAGCCCGGGCCGGCCTGCTATGGGCGTGGCGGCAGCTTTCCCACAGTCACAGACGCCAACCTGCTGCTTGGCCGCCTGGGCGCAGACCGTTTTCTGGGCGGCGAAATGCGCCTGGATGTGGAGGCTGCAGAGCAGGCCATCGCATCAAAAATAGGCGCGCCGTTGGGCCTGGACGCGACACTTGCGGCGGAAGGCATCCTGCGCATTGCGGTCACCAAGATGTCGTACGCGGTCAAAGGCGTGTCTACAGAACGGGGCTTTGACGCAGCAGCCTTCACACTGATCGCCTACGGCGGAGCAGGCCCGCTGCATGCATCGGCCATCGCGCGTGAAATCGGCATCAAGGACCTCATCATCCCGCGCGCACCCGGCCACTTCTGTGCCTTCGGCATGTTGCACTCGGACCTGCGCTATGACTCGGTGCGCACCACCTTCCGCAAGCTGGAGGACATGGACTTCAGCGAGATAGAGAAGTCATTTACCGAACTTGCCGACGCTGGCCAGAAGGCCCTGAGGGAAAGTGAAGTGCAGCCCGCATCGGTGCACATCGGCTATTCAGCCGACATGCGTTATGTGGGCCAGGAGCACTCGGTCACTGTGGACCTGGATCTGGCGCAGTTCACCAGCCGCGACAGCGCCGGCATCAAGCGCCAGTTCGACGAGGTGCACCAGCAGCGCTACGGCACCTGCGCACCGAAGGAAAAGGTCGAGATCGTTACGCTGCGCGCGGCGGTCACCGGTGTCATGCCCAAGCCGGCCATGCAGCGGGTTGAGGCCGGCACCGCCACGCCGCCTGAGTCTGCACAGCGCGGTGAGCGCGAGGTCTATTTCTCGGAGCTGAAAGGTCGCACATCTGCAAAGGTGTATGACCGCGAAAAACTGCTCGCGGGCAACCAGATCGCCGGCCCCGCGCTGGTGGAAGAGCACGCGTCAACCACGGTGCTGTTGCCGGGCGACTTCCTGGAGGTGGACACCTTCGGCAGCCTTCGAATCAAGATTGGAGCGATATCAGCATGAGTTTGAAAAACCAGACCTCCGCGCAGCCTGATCCGGTGCTGACGGAAATCATCCGCAACGGCGTGCTGGCGGTGACCGAGGAGATGAAAACCAATCTCATGCGCACCGCCTATAACATGATCATCTATGAAGCGCTGGACTTCACCGTGGGCCTGTTCACGGCGGAAGGCGAAACCATATCGATAGGCATAGGCCTGCCGAGCTTCATCAAGGGCATGGCCAACACGGTCAATGCCATGCGGGAGAAATACGGCACGGACGGCATCAGCCCGGGTGACATCCTGGTGACCAACGATGCGTACATCACCGGCAGCCACCTGAACCACTTCACGTTTGCGCAGCCGATATTTCTGGGCGGGGAACTGTCAGGCTGGTCCTGCTGCATGGCGCACTGGATGGATGTGGGCGGAACCTTGGGCGGCGTCACCACGGACATCTATTCCGAAGGCCTGCAGATCCCCATCATGAAGTACCAGAAGGGCGACCAGGTCAACGAAGACCTGCTGGAGATCATCAAGATGAATGTGCGCGTGGCTGACCGTGCGATGGGTGACCTGCGGGCCCAGATTGTGGCGGTCACCACTGGTACCAAACGATTTACGGAACTGCTGGAGCGTTACGGCCGCGCACAGACGCTGGTAGCCGTTGCCAACATCATGGACAGATCGGAGGCGTCTGCCCGGGCCCGCACGGTGCTGATACCCGATGGCACGTATGAGGCGGAGTCTTTCATGGACGACGACGGCCTGGAACTGGGGGTACGCATACCGATCAAGGTTCGCGTGATCAAGAAAGGCGACGAACTGACGGTAGACCTGTCGCAGATGAGCCCGCAGGTGCGCGGCTTTTTCAACTCGGGGCCAAGCACCGGCTATTCATGCGCGCAGGTAGCGTACAAGTGCCTGACCTCACCGACCGACTACCCCATCAATGAGGGCAGCTTTCGCCCGCTCAAGGTGATCTGCCCGGAAGGCACTGTCATCAGCGCCGTAAAACCGGCCGCCATGCGCTGGTGGATGACCTTCCCGATGACGGTGGTCGACACGATTTTCAAGGCCATGGTCAGCGCCATTCCGGACAAAACCATTGCCGCCCACCATGCCGATCTGGTGTTCTCGATGTTCCATGGCATTGAGCCAAAGAACGGCCAGTTCTTTCTGGGTTTTGTCGGTCCCACCGGCGGCGGCTGGGGTGCCAAGCAGTCGGAAGACGGCATGAGCGGTGTTGTCTGCTCCAATGATGGTGATACCCACAACAGCCCCTGCGAACAGCTGGAAAGCAAATACCCCATTCTCATCGAGCGCCATGCCCTGCGCGAGGATTCGGGCGGTGCGGGGCGCCAGCGCGGCGGCCTGGGTACCGAGGTGGTCTACCACGCCAGGACGCCCTTCACCGTTGATGTGCAGGCAGAACGCATGCACTGCGCGCCGTGGGGGCTGGAAGGCGGGCATTCGGGCCTAGCCAACGAGGTATTCATCACACGCAAAGGCTCTTCAACACCGGTTGAACCCAGTGCAAAGGTGCGTAACCAGCGGCTGAAGGTCGGCGACAAGCTGCACCTGCGCGCAGGCGGCGGCGGCGGCTTTGGCCCGCCCGAAGAGCGCTCTGCCGTTGCACTGGCCAATGACGTGCTGCAGGGCTATGTCAGCCCCGAGCGGGCACGCGATGTGTACCAGGCCGTGCTGACCGCAGAAGGCCGGGTTGATATCGATGCGACGGACAGGCAAAGGGCCGTACGCCGCCAGGCTTGAGAGTGAGTGGTTGCCGCGCAACCCGCATCGGCCTGCGCGGTATATTTTTTTGATAACTGAAGGAGACGACATGAAAGATTCCCTGAAAGCCATGGCAGTAAAAAAAGCGGCCATGAGTGTGGGCCTTGCTCTTGCCGCGGTGTTCGCACCGGCCGGCTGGGCGCAGCAGTTCCCGACCAAACCGGTCACCCTGATCAACCCCTATCCGGCCGGTGGCGGCGTAGACGTCATGGCCAGGCTGCTGGCGCAGGAGCTGCAGGCCGAATGGGGCCAGCCGGTGCTTCTTGACAGCAAGCCGGGCGGCGGCACCACCATCAGCGCCGGTTATGTGGCGCGCGCACCGGCAGACGGCTACACCCTGCTGGTCAGCACCAGCCAGCACGCCGTTGCACCCTGGGTCATCAAGAACCTGCCCTACAACTACCTGACCGGCCTGACCGGCGTGTCGGTGTTTGCGGAATCCCCGCTGATCCTGACGGTGCGGCCCGGCCTGAAGGTCGAGACGGCAGCGCAGCTGATATCCCTGATCAAGGAAAAAGGCACCGGCATGAACTACGGCTCGTCCGGCCCCGGCGGCCTGCCGCATCTGGCGGGCGTGATGCTGAACCAGGCCACCGGCGTGAATGTGCCTCACATCCCTTACCTCGGTACGGCGCCGGCATTCACAGCCCTGCAGGGCGAGCAGATCGACTACCTGTTTGGCGACATATCCGTGGTGCCCACCGTCAAGAGCGGCCGCATCAAGGCGCTTGGCGTGACTGTGGACAAACGCGTGCCGGATTTCCCGGCGGTGCCTGCCATGGTTGAAGGCATTCCCGGTTTCGTGCTGAATGTCTGGGTTGGGCTTGACGCGCCAGCGGGTACACCCAGGAGCGTGGTGGACAGGATTAACGCATCCGTCCAGAAGGCCCTCAAGTCCCCCGCGCTGATCAGGCGCTATGCGGAAATGTCGGTACAACCCAAGTGGTCGACGCCCGAGCAGTTCAATGACTTCCGGGCGGCGGAAGTGAAAAAATACGGTGAGCTGGTCAAGGCTGCCGGTCTTAAGGCTGAGTAAACGGATGTCGGCCACTGCTTCGGCGCTGCGCGTCATCAGGCTGGTAGCCGCGTGGCAGAAGATACGCCATGGCCATGTTGCCCTGAATGGTCTCTCCTGCGCGTGCAACCTTGGTTTTGGCAGCCTGTCCGCCAATGCGTTCGAGCAGCCCATGCTGGACTACCTCCATGACACCCACGCCTGTGAGTCCGGTATGGATGTCGTGTTTGGCAAATCGGGTTACGTTGAAGGGGAAGCGGGAAGCCTCAATACCTTCCTGCTTGAACTGGCGCAGCTGCCTTCATTTGGCGCCGCCGAATGCGCCCTGATTGGCGACATCGAGCGCTCCCTGACTTCATTTGCCGAGCAGCATTTGTTAGAAGCTCCCTCATTGAGGGATTCAACGCACGCTGAAACGTCGCTGGCATAAAAAAGCCGGGGCATCTGCATGCCCCGGCTCCTGCTTTTTCGGCCCGGTATGCCCGGTTTACTTTTAGTCTTCCGCCGTAAAACCCGACGCCTTCACGATGGGTGCCCAGCGCTCCTGGTC
>JAZKHN010000025.1:0-7140 GCA_040385325.1 Pseudomonadota bacterium | reverse complement strand
TTGGGGTCAGAGTCCAAATTCGCCAAGCCTTTGGCTTGCCCGAAGGGTGCGGTGCATCGCACCGAAGCGAAATTGGCGTCTGACCCCAATAACCAGTTCCCCCGAGGGGGCCGCTGCGCCTGCGGCCGGCAAAGCCGGACCGCGGCCCCTGCTTGCGAAGTCCCGACAACATGCGCCACTTGCCACCGCTCGTGAAAAACATCCGACGGACTGAATCGCAGCGCCTAAAATTCAGGCAGAGACACAACAACGACAGGCTGACAGAGGCAACTGCCACTGCCATCCATTCCCGGAGACAAGCATGCGCATTCTGATTGCCGAAGACGACCAGGTTCTTGCCGACGGCCTGCTGCGCACGCTGCGTGCGTCAGGCGCAGCCGCCGACCATGTGGCCAGCGGCACTGAAGCCGACGCGGCGCTGCTGACCAACACCGAATTTGATCTGCTAATCCTTGACCTCGGCCTGCCGCGCATGCACGGGCTGGAAGTGCTCAAGCGTTTGCGCGCGCGCGGCTCTTCGCTGCCGGTGCTGATCCTGACTGCCGCCGACAGCGTCGAAGAGCGCGTCAAGGGCTTGGATTACGGTGCTGACGATTACATGGCCAAGCCGTTTTCATTGCAGGAGCTTGAAGCCCGGGTTCGTGCACTGATCCGCCGCGGCATGGGTGGAGCCAGCAGCACCATCAAGCACGGCCCGCTGGTCTATGACCAGGCCGGCCGCGTGGCGACGATTGACGGGCTGATGGTCGAGCTCTCGGCCCGCGAACTCGGTTTGCTTGAAGTGCTGCTGCAGCGCGCCGGCCGCCTCGTCAGCAAGGACCAGCTGGTCGAGCGCCTTTGCGAATGGGGCGAAGAGGTCAGCAACAACGCGATCGAGGTGTACATCCATCGCCTGCGCAAAAAGATCGAGAAGGGACCGGTGCGCATCGCGACGGTTCGCGGCCTCGGTTACTGTTTAGAAAAGATTCCAGGCTGAGATGGAGCCCCCACGGTTGCTCACTGCGTGTAGCGCCCTGCCCCCCGGGGGGGCCGCCCCGCCTGCCGCCCGGCAAAGCCGGTTCCGCGGCTCCTGCTTGCATGAAGAGGAAAGCCGGCTGGCGAACACTGCCGCGTTTGATTTGTGGCATTGAGGTTATTCCAGCGCGAGCGGCGGAGTTTATTCGGCGAAATCCTGGACTGGATGCTCACGCCGCTGCTGCTGCTGTGGCCCATCAGCCTGGCGCTGACCTGGCTGGTGGCGCAAAACATCGCCGGCAAACCATTTGACCGTGCGCTTGAATACAACGTACAGGCGCTGGCCAAGCTGGTTGTGGTCAAGAACAACCAGGTGCAGTTCAACCTGACCGGCCCGGCGCGCGAGATTCTGCGTGCCGACGACACCGATCTTGTTTATTACCAGGTGATAGGCACCAAAGGCGAACACCTCAGCGGCGAGCACGATCTGCCCCTGCCGCCTGATGACACCCGTGTCAGTGACGGCGAAGTGCGTTTGCGTGAAGACGTGATTCAGGGCGAGGACGTGCGCGTGGCCTACACATGGATCAAGACTGATGTGAAAGGCGGCGGGTCAGTTTTGGTGCAGGTGGCCGAAACGCTTGAAAAACGCAAGACGCTGGCCACTGAAATCGTCAAGGGCACCATGGTGCCGCAGTTCGTCACCCTGCCGCTGGCGGTGCTGCTGGTCTGGCTGGCACTGGTACGCGGCATCAAACCGCTGGCCCAGCTTGAAAAACGGATTCGTGCGCGCAAGTCGGACGACATGAGCCCGCTGGACGATACCGCCGTGCCCGAAGAAGTTGCGCCACTGGTGTCGTCGATCAACGATTTGCTGAGCCGCCTGAAGGTATCGCTCACCACGCAAAAACGTTTTCTGGCCGACGCCGCGCACCAGCTCAAGACACCGCTGGCCGGCTTGCGCATGCAGGCCGATCTGGCGCAGCGCGAGACCGATGCAGACGAGCTGAAAAAATCCCTCAAGCACATAGGCAAGTCCAGCATACGCGCGACCCACACCGTCAACCAGCTGCTGGCGCTGGCCCGTGCAGAGACCACCGGCCGCAGCCTGGCCAAACAGCGCCTGGACCTGGTGACCATTGCGTCCGAGGTCATGTCCGATTCCGTGCCGCGCGCGCTCGAGAAACAGATCGACATCGGTTATGACGGCCCCGGTGCAGGCGAGCAGGCCACGCAGCTTGAAGGCAACCCGACGCTGCTCAAGGAGCTGGTGCGCAACCTGCTCGACAACGCCATTAACTACACGCCCGAAAGAGGCCAGGTCACCCTGCGCCTCATGACTGACCGCTTCAGCGGCGTGCTGATTCTCATTGTCGAGGATTCCGGACCGGGCATTCCGGAGGCTGAACGCGAGCTGGTGTTCCAGCCTTTTTACCGCGCACTCGGAACCAACGTTGATGGCTCGGGGCTGGGCCTGGCCATCGTGCTGGAGATTGCCAACCAGCACGACGCCACAATCAGCATTGAAGACGCCAGCACGCCGGGGCATCCGCCTACGCCGCCGAATGGACTGGGCACCCGCATTGCGGTACGCTTCACGGGAATGGAGCTTCCCGGACAAATCTGACCCATGCCCACTGCCAGCCGCCTCAAGATTGGCCTTTCGGCCTGCTTCTCCCACGCCGACCCCACACGCTCGCTGTTCAGCGGCAAAACCCTGCAGTACGTCGAGCAATCCATCGCGCACTGGCTGATGTCCTCCGGCGCGATGGTCGTCATGGTGCCCTGTCCGACCGGCTCAACCCAGCGTGGCGACGTGACCTACGCCCACTACGCCGAATGGCTGGACGGCCTGGTGCTGCATGGCGGTGCTGATGTCTGGCCTGGCAGCTACGGTGAAGAACCCCTGGAGGAGCGCTGGTCTGGCGACCGCGTACGCGATGAATACGACAAGGCGCTCGTCGCGGCATTCGAAGCCGTCGGCAAACCCATGTTCGGCGTCTGCCGCGGCCTGCAACTGCTCAACGTGGCCTATGGCGGCACGCTCTACCAGGACATCAACACGCAGGTACCTGAATCATTTGTGCACCGCGACCAGGAAAGCTACGACCAGAACTTTCACAGCATAGACATCGTGCCCGGCAGTGGCCTGTCGTCGCTTTACCCCGGTGTGGAGCGCGTGCGCGTCAACAGCATTCATCACCAGGCGATCAAGGATTTGTCGCCCGAATTTGAAGCAGAGGCTTACAGCGTGAACGACGGAATCGTCGAGGCGATACGCCGCAAGGACAAGTCCAAGAGCTACATCGCCGCGACCCAGTGGCATCCGGAGTTTCACCAGCCCGGGTCGGACACGATTGACGATGCGGCTGTGTTGCAGGATTTTCTGAGCGCGGTCGCCCGCACCAAGGAAGGCCGCGCCGAACCGGGCACGCGCCAGAAAATACACCCCAGGTCTTTCAAGCCGGACGACGAGGTTTAATGCGCGCGGCCATCCAGTCCGCCCGCCACTGCGTATTGGATTGATGACGACCTTTTCCGGGCCGGCACCAAGACCATGAACAAATCCTGCCCGCTTCCCTCCCGCACACAAACGCCGGCGACTTTCCTGGCCAGCAGGACCATCACTGAACATTTGCTGCGCGGTGCGGCGGGCGTGGGCGCACTGGTCTGGGCCGTGTCATTGCTGGCCGTACACCCTTTCGCCTCGCTGGGCCTGGCACTGCTGGCGCTACTCGCATTCAGGGGTTGCCCGATGTGCTGGATCATGGGCCTCGTCGAGACCGTGCACCGCAAGTTCACGCGGCAGGACAGCCACAACGCCTGATACCGGCAGCCCCGCACGTGGAATGCGGGGCCGGCAGAACAGCGGTCTATTCAGCCTTCAGGTGCTTGCCGACAACACCGGCCAGCTCAAACATCGTCACCTGCGGCTTGCCGAAGACCGGCAGCAGTTTGGCATCGGCGTTGATGGAACGCTTGTCTTTGGCGTCCTGCAAACCTTCGGCCTTGATGTAGTCCCACAGCTTTTTGATGACCTGGGTACGGGCCACCGGTTCGCTGCCAATCACCGCGGCCAGCTCGGCGCTCGGCACCAGTCCTGCGCCCGGCTTGGCGACACGCGGTGCTTTGGGTTTGGCAGTTTTGGCAGCCGTTACTTTCTTCGCCGCGACTTTTTTGGCCGCCACCTTCTTCACGGCCGGTGCGCCTGCAGCAGCTTTTACAGCCACCGTCTTGCCAAAAGGCGTTTTGATGGTGCCGGTTTTGGCGGCCGCGGGTTTGCGCGGCGGGAACTTCGACGGGGCAAACTCAAAATTAACCTTGTCGGCCTCCTTGTCCCAGGCCAGCATGGCCTTGAAGGGCCGGCGTGTGCGCATGGACACAAACTTGTCGAGCAGGTCGGTCTTTCCGGTTTCCAGCAGCTTGTGCATCTGCTCGCGCTCGATCGGCTGCTGCAAGATCACCTGGCCGGTCTTGAAGTTGCAGGTCGGCGTCGGCTGGGCCAGTGTGGGCACGGACTTTTCACACACATAGTTTTTGCCGAGTTCAAGCACGCGGGATGCGCAGCGTGGGCAGGGTCCCAGGGATTGCTGTTCGCCAAAGTCGACGATCTCGCCGGTCTCTGCGTTCTTGTCATCGCCGAAGTCGAACTCGAGCTTGTAGTTCTTCGTTTCTTCGTCGAACTTGATGACCATCTCGGCCGTGAAGGGCCAGCCTGCCTTGGAGCGGAAGCCATCGAGTGGGCCGATCTTTTTGTCGCGCAGAAACTGCTCGACCTCTGCGACTTCAAACGTGCGGCCGGCCGGCGTCTTGCCGAACGAGAAGCCGCAGCCGTCATCGCCTTTTTTACCCACGCAGGTGTAGCGGCGGTAGTTTTCCTTGATGACACCGCCGCAGTTCGGGCAGGGCGCCGTCAATGTGGCGTAGTCGCCGGGAATGGTGTCCTTGTCGTAGCCCTTGGCCTTGAGCACCATGCGTTCTGTCATGGCGGCGATCTCGGCCATGAAGGTCTCGCGGCTCAGCTTGCCATGTTCCATCTGCGCGAGCTTGAACTCCCACTCGCCCGTGAGTTCGGCTTTCGACAATTCCTGCACGTCGAGGCCGCGCAGCAAGGTCATGAGCTGGAAGGCCTTGGCCGTAGGAATCAGCTCGCGGCCCTCGCGCAGCATGTATTTTTCAGCGATCAGGCCTTCAATCGTGGCGGCGCGTGTGGCTGGCGTGCCGAGGCCTTTTTCCTGCATGGCTTCACGCAACTCGTCGTCGTCGATGGTCTTGCCCGCACCTTCCATGGCGCCCAGCAGGGTCGCTTCTGAATAGCGTGCTGGCGGCCGCGTCTTGAGGCCTTTGGCCTCGCACACTTCGGCGCGCACCATCTCGCCAGGTTTGACTGGCACCAGCGTTTTCGCGTCTTTCTCGTCGGTGTTCTCGTCTTCGGCTTCCTTGCCGTAGATGGCCAGCCAGCCCGGCTTGACCAGCACCTTGCCCTGTGTCATGAAGCTGTGGCCGACGGCTTGCGAAATACGCGTCGTCACCATGTATTCAGCGCTGGGGTAGAACACCGCCATGAAGCGGCGCACCACCAGGTCATACAACTTCTGTTCGGCTTCGCTCAGGCCACTCGGTGCCTGCAGTGTCGGGATGATCGCAAAGTGATCGCTCACCTTGGCATTATCGAAAATGCGTTTGTTGGGTTTGATGTAGTTGCCGTTGATGGCGACCAGTGCATGGGGTGCCAGATGCTTCATGCCGCTGTCGGCCAGCATTTCAAAGGTCTTTTTCACCACCGGCAAATAGTCTTCAGGCAGCGCACGTGAATCGGTACGCGGATAGGTCAGCGCCTTGTGGCGTTCGTACAGGCTTTGCGCAATTGACAGCGTGGTCTTGGCCGAGAAACCGAACTTGCCGTTGGCTTCGCGCTGCAGCGAGGTCAGATCAAACAGCTGGCCGGCCGCCTGCGTGGTGGGTTTGCTTTCTTCCGTCACCGTGGCGGACTTGCCGCGCACGGCTTCGGCAATCGCGCGCGCTTCCTTTTCGGACCAGACGCGGTCGGCCTTCAGTTCTGCATCGGGCTCTGCGTTGTCCGCATTTGCTGCGGCTTTCTTCCACTTCGGGTCAAACCATTTTGACGGGTATTCGCCAGCTTCAGCGAGGAAGGTGGCGTGGATTTCCCAATAATCGCGGCTGATGAACTTGCGGATTTTTTCTTCGCGCTCGACCACGACCGAGAGCGTCGGTGTCTGCACGCGTCCCACGGTGGTCAAAAAGAAGCCTCCGTCGCGTGAATTGAATGCCGTCATGGCGCGCGTGCCGTTGATGCCGACCATCCAGTCGGCTTCGGAGCGTGAGCGCGCCGCATCGGCCAGGCCCTGCATCTGCTTTTCGCTGCGCAGGGTTTCAAAGCCCTCGCGAATCGCTGCCGGCGTCATCGACTGCAACCACAGGCGCTTGACCGGGTGCTTGCTCTTGGCGTATTGCTGGATCAGACGGAAGATCAGTTCGCCCTCGCGGCCCGCATCGCAGGCATTGACCAGTGCGCTGACATCCTTGCGTTTGGTCAGCTTGACGATGGCGTTAAGCCGCGTCTTGGTCTTGTCCATGGGCTTGAGGTCGAAATAGGGCGGGATCACCGGCAGGTTGGCAAAACTCCATTTGCCGCGCTTGACGTCAAACTCCTCCGGCGCCTGGATCTCGACCAGGTGGCCGACAGCGGAGGTGATCAGCCACTCATCGCTTTCAAAATATTCGTCGTGCTTTTCAAACTTGCCCGCCGACGGCGTGATGGCGCGGACGATGTCCTGCGCCACCGAGGGCTTTTCTGCAATCACAAGGGTTTTCATAAGTACTTCTTCAAACCTTCAATATCTTCGGGGAACATTTCCCCGCCTTCGGCAAAAACAACCTTGCCTGTGCGCCCGTCTTGGGCATTGACCTTCAAAACCACCACCACCGGAAGCCCGGCGGGTTTGGAAAGCGACTTCGCCACCTGCGGCGTGAGCATGCCCGCAGGAAAGCTGTAATTCTTCGCCTTCATATATGTAGAGGCTGCGGCCGCCTGCTTGTCTATGGACAGGGCCAGCACCTCCAGGCCATGGGCCCGCTGCGCCCGCCAGAGCGCCTCTATATGGGGCGATTGCACCGCACAAAAAGGGCACCAGCTGGCCCACCAGTACACCACAAGCGTCTTGC
>JAZKHN010000024.1:0-16557 GCA_040385325.1 Pseudomonadota bacterium | reverse complement strand
GGAGGCGCATCCGGCAACTTCGAGCTCAATGTCTTCAGGCCCATGATTGCGCACAACTTTTTGCAGAGCGTGCGTCTGCTGGCCGATGGCATGGTGAGTTTCAACGATCATTGCGCCGTCGGCATCCAGCCCAACCGCGAACGCATCACCGAACTGGTGGACCGCTCGCTGATGCTGGTGACGGCACTCAACACCCATATCGGTTACGACAAGGCTGCCTACATTGCAAAAAAGGCGCACAAGGAAGGCAGCAGCCTGCGGGATGCGGCCATTGCTTCAGGTCATGTGACGGCAGAGCAGTTTGACCAGTGGGTGGTGCCGGGGAATATGGTCGGCAGGTAGTTGTACACCCCTGTCCAGGCTCACTGCGTGTAGCGTGTTCTCCCCTTGCAGGGGACTGCGCCTGCGGCCCGGCAAAGCCGGTTCCGCGGCCCATGCTTGCGAAGAACTGGTGCCACCGCTGTAACCGAACACCATCCCCCTGTCTGGGACAATAGCGCCATGCTCAAGTCCATCCATCGCAAGCTCAACGAGTTCATCCGTTCGCAATCCTTTGGCGGCGTTGTGCTGGCTGTTGCGGCTTTGCTGGCCCTCATCGTCAGCAACTCGCCGTGGAGCGCTTTTTATGAACGATTCGCACAGTGGCCCGGTGAAGTGCGCATAGGCGGTGACTGGCTGGTGCTCTCCAAGACCCTGCTGCACTGGGTTAATGACCTGTGGATGGCAGTGTTCTTTTTTCTCGTGGGGCTGGAGATCAAGCGTGAACTGATGAAAGGCGAGCTGGCTTCATTCCGGCAGGCTCTGTTGCCTGCGGGTGCCGCGATGGGCGGCATGCTGGTGCCGGCGCTTATCTATATCGCCATCAACTGGGGCAACGACGTTGCCGTGCACGGCTGGGCGATTCCTGCTGCCACCGACATCGCGTTTGCGCTCGGCATTCTGGTGCTGTTGGGCAGCCGTGTTCCGCCTTCGCTGAAGGTTTTTCTCACGGCCGTCGCCATCATCGATGACCTGGGCGCCATTGTCATCATCGCTTTTTTCTACACCAGCCAGTTGTCGCTCAATGCGCTCATGGGCGCAGGCCTGGGCGTGCTGGTGCTGGTGGCGATGAACCGTTTCAAGGTGACCGCGGTGGGGCCTTATGTGATGGTCGGCCTGGTGATCTGGCTGCTGGTCTACAAGTCGGGCATTCACGCGACACTGGCAGGCGTGGCGACGGCTCTGACGATTCCGCTGGCTGACGGCAAGGGTGGTTCGCCGCTTGAAAGGGCCGAGCATGCACTCCACCCGTGGGTGGCCTTTGCAGTGTTGCCCATGTTTGCTTTTGCCAATGCAGGCGTGTCGCTGAAAGGTGTGACCCTGGAAACCGTCTTTCACACGGTGCCGCTGGGCATTGCTTTCGGCTTGCTTGTGGGCAAGGCCATTGGGGTGTTCGGCGCTTCGGCGCTGTTGATCCGCTTTGCCGGTGCGCAGTTGCCGTCGGGGGCCAGCCGCACCCAGTTTTTTGGCGTTTGCGTGCTGTGCGGTGTCGGTTTCACCATGAGCCTTTTCATAGGCGCACTGGCTTTTGCCGGGCAAGCAGCTGCCTATGAAACCGAGGTCAAGATCGGCGTGCTGTGCGGCTCGCTGCTCTCCGGGGTGCTGGGCGCGTTGCTGCTGCTCAAGTCAACGCGCAGGCACTAAAAGCCCAAGGGCTAATGCTTGGATGACGCGGCGATGCCGGACATGATCTTGTCGGTGTAGGCAATCGCAATCGCAGAAAGCAGGAAGGTGATGTGTATCACCGTCTGCGCAATCAGCACGCGGTCTGTGTAGTTGTCGGCGTTGATGAAGGTTTTGAGCAGGTGGATTGAGCTGATGCCGATGATGGCAGTTGCCAGCTTGACCTTGAGCACCGATGCATTCACATGGCTCAGCCACTCGGGCTGGTCGCGGTGGCCTTCGAGGTACATGCGGCTGACGAAGGTCTCATAGCCGCCCACGATGACCATGATGAGCAGGTTGGAGATCATCACCACATCAATCAGCGCCAGCACCACGAGCATGATGACGGTTTCGTTCAGCGTCACGATGGGCGTTGCGGTTTTGTAGCCAATACTGGTGATCAGCGCCTGCAGCGCCGTCTGGCTTCCAAAAGCGGCTTCAATCAGGTGCCACAGTTCGACCAGGAAATGAACCACATACACGGCCTGCGCGGCAATCAGGCCCAGGTACAGCGGCAACTGAAGCCAGCGGCTGGCAAATATCAGGTTGGGCAGCGGGCGCAGGGGCGGTGGAGGGGGTTTGACGGGGTGGTCTGACATAGGGGGATGGGTGTGGAAATAGCGAAATTGTAAGGTTGGCTGTAAGGTTCAAGCCAGTCAGTGGCTTGTAAGTGCAGGGTATGACATTACCACGCGGGCCCCGGGCCTTTCATGACAAACAGGAGACAAAACAAATGAGCACCCCCAATTCGAATATCGAGTCCATGCTGGTCGAGAACCGCGTGTTCCCGCCCTCGGCAGCCGTCGTCAAGGCCGCGCGCATTTCAGGCATGGATGCGTACAACGCCATGTGCGCATCGGCTGAAAAGGATTTTGAAGGTTTCTGGGGCAAGCTGGCCAAAGACAATCTGAGCTGGAAGAAACCCTTCACCAAAGTGCTGGATGAGTCCAACGCGCCCTTTTACCAGTGGTTTGCCGACGGCGACCTGAACGCATCGTACAACTGCCTGGACCGCCACCTCGGTACGCCGGTTGAAAACAAGAAGGCCATCATCTTTGAAGCCGACGACGGCCAGGTGACCAACGTCACTTACAAGGAGTTGCACGCCCGCGTCAGCCAGTTCGCCAGCGCCCTCAAGGCCATGGGCATCAAAAAAGGCGATCGAGTCATCATCTACATGCCCATGACGGTTGAAGGTGTTGTCGCCATGCAGGCCTGTGCGCGCATAGGTGCCACCCACTCGGTGGTGTTCGGCGGCTTCTCTGCCAAGAGTCTGCAGGAGCGCATCCAGGATGCTGGTGCAGTTGCCGTCATCACCGCCAACTTCCAGCTGCGCGGCGGCAAGGAGCTACCGCTGAAATCCATCGTCGACGAAGGTATCGCCATGGGTGGCTGCGAGTCGATCAAGAACGTGATCGTCTACCAGCGCACGCAAACCGCCTGCAACATGGTCGCTGGACGCGACAGCCTGATGCATGAAGTCACGGCAAAAGCTGCGCCTGTCTGCGAGCCTGAATTTGTAGGTGCAGAGCATCCGCTGTTTATCCTTTACACATCAGGCTCGACCGGCAAGCCCAAGGGTGTGCAGCACAGCACCGGCGGTTACCTGCTGTGGGCCAAGCTCACGATGGACTGGACGTTCGACCTGCAGGCGTCAGATGTGTTCTGGTGCACGGCAGACATTGGCTGGATCACCGGCCACACCTACGTTGCCTACGGTCCACTGGCTGCAGGCGGCACGCAGGTCATCTTTGAAGGCATCCCCACCTTCCCGAATGCGGGCCGTTTCTGGCAGATGATCGAGAAACACAAGGTCACGATTTTCTACACGGCGCCAACCGCAATCCGCTCGCTTATCAAGGCGGCTGAGGGAGATGAAAAAGTGCATCCTGACCGGTCTGACCTGAGCAGCCTGCGCATCCTTGGCTCGGTGGGCGAACCCATCAACCCTGAGGCCTGGATGTGGTACTACAAAAACGTGGGTGGCGAGCGTTGCCCGGTAGTCGACACCTTCTGGCAGACCGAAACCGGTGGCCACATGATCACGCCGCTGCCCGGTGCCACGCCGCTTGTACCTGGCAGTTGCACACTGCCCCTGCCAGGCATCATGGCGGCCATCGTTGACGAAACGGGCAAGGACCTGCCCAATGGCGCGGGCGGCATGCTTGTCGTCAAGCGTCCATGGCCGTCGATGATCCGCACCATCTGGAACGACCCCGAGCGTTTCAGGAAGAGCTACTTCCCCGAAGAAATGGGCGGCACGATTTACCTCGCAGGTGACGGTGCGGTGCGCAATGTGGACAACGGCTATTTCCGCATCACGGGCCGTATCGATGACGTGCTCAATGTGTCCGGCCACCGCATGGGCACCATGGAAATTGAATCAGCACTGGTGGCGCACTCTACGCTGGTAGCTGAAGCTGCGGTCGTCGGGCGTCCCGACGATCTGACAGGTGAAGCCATCGTGGCCTTCGTTGTGCTCAAGCGCTCCCGCCCAACGGGCGAAGAGGCCAAAGCCATCGCGAAGGAGTTGCGTGACTGGGTTGGCAAAGAGATCGGTCCCATTGCCAAACCCAAGGACATCCGCTTCGGTGACAACCTGCCCAAGACCCGCAGCGGCAAGATCATGCGCCGTCTGCTGCGCGGCATTGCCAAGGGCGAAGCAATTACGCAGGACACGTCTACTTTGGAAAACCCCGCCATCCTCGATCAGCTGTCTGAAAAGCAGTAACTAGCCGAAACAAAAAAGCCCGTCGTCGACGGGCTTTTTTTGCGTGGAAACCGGGTTATTTGGTAGACAGAACCCAGGCAACCAGTTTCTTGGCTTCATCAGGGGTGACTTGCGGGTTGGCAGGCATGGGCACAGGGCCGTAGACACCTGCACCGCCCTTGATGACTTTGGCTGCCAGCTTGTCTGCTGCATCTTTTTGACCCGCGTATTTGGTGGCGACTTCCTTGTAGGAGGGGCCCACAAGCTTTTTATCGACCGCGTGGCATGCCATGCAGTTTTTGGCGGTTGCCAAAGCCAGGTCAGCCATGGCTGGGGTGGATACGGCGACACCTGCCGCCAGAGATGCGATAACTAGAAAAATACGCTTCATGGGTAGTCCTCGTGGGGAGTAAATTGTTCGGGTACAGTGCTCTAACGTCATTGTAGTTATGTAGGTTGACCCCGTTTTCTCAGGGTTTGTTCCGCTGGCAGCCTGTTTTAAGGCATTTATTCGCAAATCGGGAGTTTGAAATGCTGTTCTTGATCGCCGGTATCGTGTTGGGCGTCCTCAAATACCTTGAGTTTGGCCCCATTGCCGGCTTGAGCTGGTACATCGTGATGGCGCCTTTCCCCATGGCGGTGGCGTGGTGGTGGTGGTCTGATTCATCGGGCCGCACCAAGCGCCTTGAAGTCGAAAAGATGGACAAGCGCAGGACTGACCGCATAGACAGGCAGCGCGAACAGATGGGCATGTTGTCCGCAAAAAAGAAGAAAAAATAAGCGCGGCCTTTTAATGCTGCCGCGCGTGCGTTGCATCCCCGGCGCTTGTGTTTATTCCACCTTGATGCCCGCGGCCTTCACCACCGGCCCATAGCGCTGCAGATCGCGCTTCATCTCGTCGCCAAACTTTTCTGGCGCCCCCGGTGTGGCAGCAATACCCATCACATTGAGTTTGTCCCTGGTCTCCGGATCATTCAGCACCGCGTTCAGTTCCGTGTTGAGCTTGTCGATGATGGCTTTAGGCGTTTTGGCCGGTGCCAGCAAACCCACCCACGAGTTCACTTCAAAGTCGGGCACACCGCTTTCAATAAAGGTAGGCACATCAGGCAACGAACGGGAGCGCTGCGCGCTTGACACGGCGATGGGCTTGAGCCTGCCTGCCTTGACCTGGCCTTGCGCACCCGCTACGGCGGTATAGACCAGCGGAATCTGTCCGCCCAGCACATCTGTCATGGCCTGGCCACCACCCTTGTAGGGCACATGCGTCAGGTTGGCGCCGGTACGCAGCTTGAGCTGCTCGCCCGCAATGTGAGGTGTGCCGCCGGTGCCCGATGTGCCATACGACAGGCCACCTGCCTGAGTTTTCGAAAGTGCAATCACCTCCTGCAATGTCTTGGCGGGCAGTGAAGGGTTGGCCACCAGGATAAGTACCGCATCGCCTATCTTGCCTACGGGTGCGAAGTCGCGGACGGTGTCGAACGACATTTTTTCGAACACATGCGGGTTGATGACCATGGTGCCGTCAAAGGCCAGCACCAGGGTATAGCCGTCAGGTGGTGAAGTAGCCACCAGCTGCGTGCCGATATTGCCCGATGCACCCGGGCGGTTGTCAACAATGACCTGCTGACCCAGGCGTTTGGAGAGCTGCTCTGCAATCAGCCTGCCGCTGGTGTCGGTCACGCCGCCGGGCACAAAAGGCACAACAAGTCGAATCGGCTTGCTGGGGTAGGCCGCCTGTGCAAGCACGCATTGCGGCAAGGCGGCGGCAAACATTGTCAGCGCGCTGGCAATGAAAGATTGCTGTAGCAGGTGCCTGCGGGAAGAATGACGCATGGTTTGTATCTCCGTTATTTCTATTCTCTAAACAAGGTACTTTTATAAGTGTTCTAATAATTTTTGGCAGCCTCCTGAACCCTCATAACCAGCTTTGTATACCTTCATACCCCGGCATCAATCATGAAACTGAACCTCGACAACAAACACGTCCTCATCACCGGCGGCAGCAAGGGCATTGGTCTGGCCTGTGCGCAAGGCTTTCTGGATGAGGGCGCACGTGTCACGCTGGTGTCGCGCAGTGCAGACAATCTCGCAGGTGGAAGGCAGACCCTGCTTGCCGCATACCCGGACGCAGGTGGGCGCATTGCGACAATAGCCGCCGACCTCACTGACCCGGTAGCTGCATTAAAGGCACTGGACCAGGCCGAGGCAGCCAGTGGCGTGGTGGAGATCCTCGTCAACTCAGCCGGTGCGGCCAAACGTACACCGCCTGATGAACTCACGCCGCAGGCCTGGCATGACGCCATGCAGGCCAAGTACTTCAGCTACATCTACATGATTGACCCGGTGGTGCAGCGCATGGGCAAGCGTGGCTCGGGGGTGATCATCAACGTCGTGGGCAATGGCGGCAAGGTTGCCAGCGCCACGCACCTTGCGGGCGGGGCAGCCAATGCAGCATTGATGCTGGTGAGTGCGGGCCTGGCCAATGCATTTGGCCCCAGGGGCGTTCGTGTGAATGCCATCAACCCCGGCCTGACATTGACCGAGCGTCTCAAGGAAGGGTTGAAGGCAGATGCCAAAGTGCAGAACGTCAGCATGGACGAAGCTCTGGACCTCGCCAGCAAGCGCCAGCCGCTGCGCCGACTGGCCGAGCCGCGCGAGATTGCCGATGCCGTGCTGTTTCTCGCGTCTGAACGTGCGAGCTACATCACCGGCGCAATTCTGGCGATGGATGGGGCGTTGACCCCAATGATCTAGGCGTCATGCTGCGGTATCAGGCCGCAGCTTCCAGCCCATTGGTGAAATGCTCGCGCATGCGCTGCATGGCTGAAGCCGCATCGTGGGCTGTGATGGCCTGCATGATGGCGCGGTGTTCAGTCAAGGACTCTTCAATGCGCCCTGACTTGAGCAGCGAGTTGTGGCGGTTGAGCTTCATCACCTTGCGCAGGTCGGCCACCATCTGGTCGCGCCAGCGGTTGTTGGCGATCTCCAGCAGGCGCATATGAAACTCTTCATTGATCTGGAAGAATTTCTCGCGGTGGCCAACAGCCTTTTCAAGCTGGTTGTGCAGGTCCTGCAACTGCTTGAGTTGCGCTGCAGTGGCATTTGCCGCCACCACACCTGCGGCGTCACTCTCAAGCAGGCTGAGCAGGTGATACACATCCGTCAGGTCTTTTTCATTGACCTCGGTCACATATGCACCACGCCTGACCTTCATGGTTACCAGGCCTTCGGTGGCCAGAACCTTGAGTGCTTCACGCAGAGGGGTGCGGCTGATGCCGTACTCCTCTGCCAGCTTCAACTCGTCTATCCAGCTGCCGGGCGCGAGTTCGCGATTGAAGATGCGCTGCCGCAGCAGTTCAGCCACTTCTTCATAGAGTGCTCGCGGGGTAAGTGAAACGACGGCCATGTTTTGCTGTTTGCTGTGAGGGCGGGGGAAAACCATCCTGAAACAGCGATATCAGTCCCATTTCTGCCAACTATAACCTAAATTGAATTTTGCATCAATAATTATAAATGATGTAAACTGGCTGAAGATTCTGAAAACATTTAAACGGCTGCCTGCAGCTTGAGCAGTGCTCACGCCCCCGTGACCTGTGAGTTGCCCGCCAATGACCTGAGCCTCTCATGACCGACAAAAAAATCGCCATTGAACCCGGTTTTGCACCCGCCAGCCTCGATGCCTGGGCAAAATCCGCCGCCAAATCCGCGCCGGGCGGTGATGTCAATGCACTGAACTGGCAGACGCCCGACGGCATCAGCGTGAAGCCGCTCTACACGGCTGAAGACATCAAGGACCTGCCTTACACCAACACCTTGCCGGGCTTCGAGCCTTTCATCCGCGGCCCCCAGGCCACCATGTATGCGGTGCGTCCCTGGACGATCCGTCAGTACGCAGGTTTTTCGACCGCAGAAGAGTCCAATACCTTCTACCGCAAGGCGCTCGCAGCCGGAGGGCAGGGCGTTTCTGTGGCGTTCGATCTGGCCACACACCGTGGTTACGACAGCGACCATCCGCGCGTGACCGGCGACGTCGGCAAGGCCGGCGTGGCCATTGATTCTGTCGAGGATATGAAGATCCTGTTCGACCAGATCCCGCTCGACAAGGTCAGCGTCTCCATGACCATGAACGGCGCGGTGCTGCCTGTGCTGGCCGGATATGTGGTGGCGGCAGAAGAGCAGGGCGTGGCGCAGGACCAGCTCAGTGGCACCATACAGAACGACATCCTCAAAGAGTTCATGGTGCGCAACACCTACATCTATCCGCCTGCGCCCAGCATTCGCATCATTGGCGACATCATCGAATACACGGCGCAGAACATGCCGAAGTTCAACTCGATCTCCATCTCGGGCTACCACATGCAGGAGGCCGGCGCCAACCAGGCGCTTGAGCTTGCCTTCACGTTGGCCGATGGCAAGGAATATGTCAAAACCGCCATCGGCAAGGGCCTGGATGTCGACGGGTTTGCCGGACGCCTGAGCTTCTTCTGGGCCATAGGCATGAACTTCTATCTTGAAGTCGCGAAAATGCGCGCAGCACGCCTGCTGTGGTGTCGCATCATGAAGGGCTTCGACGCCAAGAGTCCTAAAAGCCTTATGCTGCGCACCCATTGCCAGACCAGCGGCTGGAGCCTGACCGAGCAGGACCCCTACAACAACGTGGTGCGCACCACGATTGAGGCGATGGCTGCAGTGTTTGGCGGCACACAAAGCCTGCATACCAACTCATTCGACGAAGCCATTGCGCTGCCGACCGAATTTTCTTCCCGCATCGCCCGCAACACCCAGCTCATCATCCAGGAAGAAACCCACATCACCAATGTGATCGACCCCTGGGCCGGCAGCTACATGATGGAAAAGCTCACCCAGGACATGGCTGATGCTGCCTGGACCATCATTGAAGAAGTCGAAGCCATGGGTGGCATGACCAAGGCGGTTGACAGCGGCTGGGCCAAGCTCAAGATTGAAGCTGCAGCCGCCGACAAGCAGGCCCGCATCGACAGCGGCAAGGACGTCATCGTCGGCGTCAACAAATACAAACTCAAAACTGAGGATGCCATCGAGTCGCGCGATATCGACAACGTCGCCGTGCGTGACGGCCAGATCACCCGCCTCAAGGCCATCAAGGCCAAACGCGACAGCGTTGCAGTGCAGGCCGCGCTGGACGCATTGACCGCCGCGGCAGAAAATAACAATGGCAATCTGCTGGACCTCTGCATCAAGGCCGTGCGCCTGCGCGCGACCGTGGGTGAGGTCAGCGATGCACTCGAAAAAGTTTACGGGCGCCATCGCGCCGATACACAAAAGGTGACCGGTGTGTACGCTGCTGCTTACGATTCGGCTGAAGGCTGGGAAACCCTCAAGACTGAAATCAACAAATTTGCAGAAGACGAGGGCCGCCGCCCACGCGTGATGATTTCAAAACTCGGCCAGGACGGCCATGACCGCGGCGCCAAGGTGGTGGCCACCGCGTTTGCCGACCTCGGCTTTGACGTCGACATGGGCCCGCTGTTCCAGACGCCTGAAGAATGCGCCCGCCAGGCGATTGAAAACGATGTACATGCGGTTGGGGTGTCAACGCTCGCTGCCGGCCACAAGACGCTGGTGCCTGCCATCATTGCTGAACTCAAGAAGCAGGGTGCCGATGACATCATCGTGTTTGTAGGCGGTGTGATCCCGCGCCAGGATTACGAAATGCTTTATGAGGCCGGCGTGAAGGGTATCTACGGACCAGGCACTCCGATACCTGCGAGTGCCAAGGATGTGCTTGAACAGATCAGGGCTGCATTGAAGTGATTGCCAGCGCGCAGGAGCTGGAGCAGGCAGTGCTGCACGGTGAAGCCACCGCGCAGCGCCGCGCCATCGCCAAAGCCATCACGCTGCTCGAGTCCACACGCGCAGACCATCGTGATCAGGCCGATGAACTGCTGACTGCGCTGTTGCCGCACACCTCCAAAGCCTTTCGCCTTGGTATCAGCGGTGTGCCCGGTGTCGGCAAGTCAACCTTTATTGAAGTGCTGGGGCTTTACCTTATTGCGCAGGGTCATCGTGTGGCGGTGCTGACGATTGATCCCTCATCTACGGTTTCCGGCGGTTCCATCCTTGGCGACAAGACGCGCATGGAAATGCTCTCTGTCCATGAGCGAGCCTACATCCGCCCCAGCCCGTCAAGCGGCACGCTGGGCGGTGTGGCCGAGAAAACGCGGGAGTCCATGCTGGTCTGCGAAGCGGCAGGTTATGACGTGGTGATTGTTGAAACCGTTGGCGTAGGCCAGAGCGAAACGGCCGTTGCCAACATGACCGACATGTTTGTGCTGATGCAGTTGCCCAACGCAGGCGACGACCTGCAGGCGATCAAAAAAGGCGTGATGGAGCTGGCCGATCTGGTCATCATCAACAAGGCCGACATTGATGCCGATGCCGCGATGCGCGCCGAAGCACAAATCACCTCGGCCATGCGCCTGTTTGGCCTCGTCAACAACGCCATGGGCAACGACCAGGCCGCGAGTTACGACAAGCAGTGGCACCCGAAAGTCATACAGCTCAGCGCATTGCACAACAAGGGTGTCGATACCTTTTGGTCGGCTGTGAAAGAGTTTCAGGCGCTGCAGGGTGCCAACGGCAAGCTGGCCTTGCGCCGCCAGCAGCAGTCGCTGTCGTGGATGTGGGAACGCATAGACGCTGGCCTCAAGCAGGCCTTTAAACACAACGCCGCTGTCAGCGCGATCCTGCCTGAAATGACCACAAAGGTTGCAAAAGGGCAGATCCCGGCATCCAAAGCAGCCAGGGATCTTCTGCTCGCCGCCCAGTCCTTACAAACGCACCCAACAAGCAAACCATAAAGACGTAAAGAGAAAGAAGACACCATGCAGGAAATCCTGGAACAACTTGAACAAAAGCGCGCTGCGGCACGATTGGGCGGTGGGCAAAAGCGCATCGACGCGCAGCACGGTAAAGGCAAACTCACGGCGCGTGAGCGGCTGGAGGTGCTTCTTGACGAAGGCACGTTCGAAGAGTGGGACATGTTTGTCGAGCACCGCTGTACCGACTTCGGTATGGAGAACACCAAGATCCCCGGCGACGGCGTGGTCACGGGCTACGGCATGATCAATGGCCGCCTGGTGTTTGTGTTCAGCCAGGACTTCACTGTCTTCGGCGGCGCGCTGTCCGAGGCGCATGCCGAAAAAATCTGCAAGGTAATGGACCAGGCCATGAAGGTCGGCGCACCCGTCATCGGCCTCAACGATTCCGGCGGTGCGCGTATCCAGGAGGGCGTGGCCTCACTTGGTGGTTATGCCGATGTGTTCCAGCGCAATGTGATGGCCAGTGGGGTCATTCCGCAGATCAGCATGATCATGGGTCCGAGCGCCGGCGGGGCGGTATATTCGCCCGCCATGACGGACTTCATCTTCATGGTGAAAGACAGCAGCTACATGTTTGTCACCGGCCCGGAAGTGGTCAAGACCGTGACGCATGAAGAGGTCAGTGCCGAAGAGCTGGGCGGCGCCATCACCCACACAACCAAGAGCGGCGTGGCTGACCTCGCGTTTGAGAACGACGTCGAGGCCCTGCTCATGCTGCGACGCCTCTACAACTACCTGCCGCTCAGCAATCGTGAGAAAGCCCCGGTTCGCCCAAGTGCCGACCCGGCTGGCCGCATGGACCTCAGCCTGGACACGCTGGTGCCCGAGAATGCCAACAAACCATATGACATGAAGGAACTCATTGTCAAGACGGTCGATGACGGAGACTTCTTCGAAATACAGCCCGAGTACGCCAAAAACATCATCATCGGTTTCGCGCGCATGGAAGGCCAGACTGTCGGTATCGTCGCCAACCAGCCGCTGGTGCTCGCCGGTTGCCTGGACATCAAGAGCTCCATCAAGGCCGCGCGTTTTGTACGCTTCTGTGATGCGTTCAATATTCCCGTCATCACCTTTGTCGACGTGCCCGGTTTCATGCCCGGCACCAGCCAGGAATACGGCGGCATCATCAAGCATGGCGCCAAGCTGCTTTACGCCTACGCCGAGTGCACGGTGCCAAAAATCACCGTCATCACGCGCAAGGCTTACGGTGGTGCGTACGACGTGATGAGTTCCAAGCACCTGCGCGGCGACGTGAACTTTGCCTGGCCAAATGCAGAGATCGCCGTCATGGGTGCCAAGGGTGCGGTCGAAATTATCTTCCGCGAAGACCGCAAGGACCCGGCCAAGCTGGCTGCGAAAGAGGCTGAATACAAGGCGCGTTTTGCCAACCCGTTTGTGGCCAGTGCGCGTGGCTATGTGGACGACGTCATCCTGCCGCATGAAACCCGCAAGCGCATCTGCCGTTCGCTCATCATGCTGCGCGACAAGAAGCTTGAGAATCCCTGGCGCAAGCACGGCAACATTCCACTTTGAACGGCAAGCCAGGAGAACACTGATGTCACTCAATCTTTATTACCACCCGTATTCCCGCGCTTCCGGCACCCTGTGGGCGCTGGAAGAGGCCGGCGTTTCCTATGACCTGAAGGTGATTGACATCATGAAGGGCGAGCAGAAGCGTCCTGAACTGGTCGCGAAAAATCCGATGGGCAAGTTGCCGACGCTGGTGGATGGCGATGTGGTCATCACCGAAAACGCGGCCATCGCGCTCTATCTGGCTGACCGCTATGCGCACAGTCTCGCTCCCGCCCTTGA
Organism: Pseudomonadota bacterium; assembly: GCA_040385325.1. GTDB lineage: Bacteria > Pseudomonadota > Gammaproteobacteria > Burkholderiales > Burkholderiaceae_C > Polaromonas. The sequence continues at coordinate 3,468 of JAZKHN010000024.1, read as the reverse complement.
CGACCCCCGGCGTGGCACCTATCTGCGCTGGGCTTTCTTTGCACCCAGCGTGATTGAGCCTGCGGTGATGGCCAGGCAATCGGACTGGACAGTGAAAGAGGTGGCTGCCGGCTGGGGTAACTTCACCTCCATGATCACCGCCGCCGAAAGTGCGATCGCTGGCAAGGCTTTTGTGCTCGGCGACGATTTTTCGATGGCCGATGTGATTTTGGGGGGCACGCTGCGCTTCATGATGGACTTCAATCAGATAGACCCAAACCCTGTATTCAAGGATTATGTGGACCGCCTCAATACTCGCCCGGCCTACCAGCGTGCCAGTGCGCGCAACCAGGCCATGCGCGAGGAACTGGGTTTGCAGTAAGCCCGATCAAAGGAAAATAAGCATGGCCAAGGCTGAACACGCGAGCGAAGCATGCGGGCTTACCGACATTCCCAACATTGGCGTGTCGCTGGCTGCGGACCTGCAATCGGTTGGTGTGCAAACCCCTGCCGACGTCAAACGAATGAACGCACTGAAAACATACGAAGCCCTGGCAGGCCCCATGGGCAAGCGCCATGACCCATGCGTGCTGGATACCTTTCTGGCGGCAAAAAAATTCATGAACGGCGGCCCAAAGCAGCCATGGTGGAACTTCACGGCAGAGCGCAAGGCGCTGCTTGCAAAACACGACAGGAAATAAAAATGTTTACGAAAATTCTGATTGCCAATCGTGGTGAGATAGCCTGCCGCGTCATCCTCACAGCCCGCAAGATGGGTATCAAGACCGTCGCGGTTTATTCAGATGCAGACAAGGACGCCCGCCATGTGGAACTGGCGGATGAAGCCGTCAACATAGGCCCGGCACCCAGCCGCGACAGTTACCTGCAGGCTGAAAAAATCATTGCGGCCTGCAAGCAGACCGGGGCGGAGGCAGTTCACCCGGGCTACGGCTTTCTGAGCGAGAACGCGGGTTTCTCGAAGCGGGTCGAGGAAGAAGGCATCATCTTCATCGGCCCCAAGCATTATTCGATTGCTGCCATGGGCGACAAGATTGAATCAAAAAAGCTGGCTGGTGCTGCAGGCGTGAACTGCATTCCCGGTGTCAACGATGCGATTGAAACGGCAGAGAAGGCCGTCGAGATTGCCAAAGGCATCGGCTACCCGGTGATGATCAAGGCCTCTGCTGGCGGTGGTGGCAAGGGCCTGCGTGTCGCCTTCAACGACAAGGAAGCGCTGGAAGGGTTCACGTCATGCCGCAACGAAGCGCGCAACAGCTTTGGCGATGACCGTGTGTTCATCGAGAAGTTCGTTGAGGAGCCCCGCCACATCGAAATCCAGCTGGTCGGCGACAGCCACGGCAATGTGATTTACCTGAACGAGCGCGAATGCTCCATCCAGCGCCGCCACCAGAAGGTGATTGAAGAGGCGCCGAGCCCCTTTATCAGCGATGCCACGCGCAAGGCTATGGGCGAGCAGGCTGTGGCACTGGCAAAAGCCGTGAAGTACCAGAGTGCCGGTACGGTCGAGTTTGTGGTCGGCAAAGACCAGAGCTTTTATTTCCTCGAAATGAACACCCGCCTGCAGGTCGAACACCCGGTGACCGAGTGCATCACCGGGCTGGACCTGGTCGAGCTGATGATTCGTGTTGCCGCCGGCGAGAAGCTGCCGCTTGAGCAGAAAGACGTGCAGCGCAATGGCTGGGCAATTGAGTGCCGCATCAATGCTGAAGATCCGTTCCGCAATTTCCTGCCATCGACCGGTCGGCTGGTGCGCTTCCAGCCGCCAAAAGAAAGCATGTTTGCGTCGGACACCTCACAGCTTTATGGCGTGCGGGTCGATACCGGCGTGCAGGATGGCGGCGAGATACCGATGTTCTATGACTCCATGATTGCCAAGCTCATCGTGCACGGCAAGGACAGGCTGGACGCGATTGCAAAAATGCGCGAGGCGCTGAACGCCTTTGTGATTCGCGGCATCAGCAGCAATATTCCCTTCCAGTCGGCACTGCTCGCACATCCGAAGTTTGTCGCCGGTGACTTCAATACCGGCTTCATTGCCGAGAACTACGGCCAGGGCTTCCACGCTGAAGATGTGCCGCATGATGACCCGGACTTTCTGGTGGCATTGGCCGCTTACGTGAACCGTCGGCAACTGGGTCGTGCGGCAGGTATCAGCGGCCAGATGCCTGGGCATGGCGTTATGGTGGGGGAACAGTTTGTCGTGATCGGCCTCGGTGCAGACGGCCAGAACAAGCCAAATGCAGTGACGGTGCGTGACTATGTGGCCACCACTGGTTCAAGCGCGATTGACACAGCGGCAGGCAGCTATGAAATCTGTAGCAACTGGCATTTGGGTGGCGCGCGCATTCGCGGCACCGTGAATGGCAAGCCGTTTGCAGCGCAGGTTGAGCGCGGCGTTGGCCGCAACCCGCTGGCTTTTCGCATCGCCCATAACGGCACGCGCCTCGATGCGCTGGTGCTGTCACCGCGTGCAGCCGAACTGCACCAGCTCATGCCGTACAAGGCACCGCCCGACATGAGCCGCTTTGTGTTGTCACCCATGCCGGGACTGCTGGTCGAGGTGTCGGTGCAGCCCGGCCAGAAGGTGCAGGCCGGTGAACGTGTGGCCGTGATTGAAGCCATGAAGATGGAGAACGTGTTGTTTGCCATTGCCGACGGCGTGGTCGGCAAGGTGCTCGCGGCCAAGGGCGAGTCGCTGAGCGTGGATCAACCTATCGTGGAGTTCGCATGACATCCGTCGCGGAATTCGAGGCAATGCTGGCTGCTGAAAAATTCCAGCCGCCTGTCAGTATTACGCGAGAGCCTGGTTATGCACTCGCCGATCATGCGCACGAATTTGATGCCTGTGCGTTGATCCTGTCGGGTGCCATCACGCTGGTGGTTGGCGGCGTGGCTACACGCTATGGGGCAGGCGATATTTTCAGACTGCCACGTGGAACGCCGCATGAGGAAAGTGCCGGCCCGGAGGGTGTCGCCTACCTTTCCGGTCGCAGGGAGGCCGCATGAGCGTTCGTCCATTCAAGGTGTTGGGTATCCAGCAAATTGCCATAGGCGCACCCAGCAAGGACCGCCTGCGTACCCTGTGGGTTGACATGCTGGGTCTCGAAGTCACAGGCAACTTTGTCAGCGAGCGTGAGAACGTTGACGAAGACATCTGCGCGATGGGCGTCGGTGCTTTCAAGGTCGAGGTCGACCTGATGCAGCCACTCGACATTTACAAAAAACCCGCCGTGCACACCACGCCCCTCAACCACGTGGGCCTGTGGATAGACGACCTGCCCAAAGCCGTTGAATGGTTGACGGCGCAGGGCGTGCGTTTTGCGCCCGGCGGCATCCGCAAGGGCGCGGCAGGTTTTGACATCTGTTTCATGCACCCCAAGGCCGACGACGAGTTCCCGATTGCGGGTGAGGGCGTGCTGATTGAGATGGTGCAGGCGCCGCCTGAAGTCATCAAGGCCTTCGCAGCAA
>JAZKHN010000023.1:0-2798 GCA_040385325.1 Pseudomonadota bacterium | reverse complement strand
GGTTACTTTGCTTTTGGCGAAGCAAAAGAAAAGTGACTAGCCGCCGGGCTACCCCGGCTTGGTAGTGAAGGGCAAATACCCTCAATCAGAAGTAGCCTGATCCCGCCGAACCCTGTCGAGTACAGAGACAACCTCTGCAGGGTCCATCCCATACATATCAGCAAACTCGGCTTCACTCTTTCCACTTGCAGTGAAGGTGGCCATCAACGCATCACGCTTGGCCGCTTCAAGCTTGAGTTGTGAAAGCGCTTCATCGACAAGCGCATTGGCCGACTCGTCCTGAACCCTGACCCGCTCCGCATATTCCTCACGCGGCAAGCCGGACGCTTCAATGGCAGCGACTATTTTCGAAATCACGCGTGGCCGCAGGTCTTCTTTTGAGCGGACCTGGCGGCGGCGGAACACTTCGAGAATGGCGTGGTGCACATGCTCGGGTGAGACCGGCTCTACCGCGGTGCCGTCGAGGTCATGGCGTGCCAGCCCGGCAGCCACACTTTCGAGATAACGGGTGGAACGTGCATGCTGGCCCATGGCGAGCTTGAGTTCATCCTTCTTGAACGCTTCCGGGTGCCTTGCCAGCAGATCCTGAAAAATACCGAGTTTCAGTGGGAGGAACTGCGCGCCGAAGAGTTTGGGGTGAAGTTCAAACAGCTTTTCCAGAACCGGGTTGACCTCACGCGACGGGCGCGCCTGTTGTGCCGCTTTGGCAGCGTGTGGGCGCCTGTTGCCCTGGGGACGGGGCTTGCGCGCTGCATCTGGCTTACCAGCGTTGTCGGCCGGGGTGGCAGCTGCAGTGGTGGTCATGTCGGTCATCGGTAATCCAGTTGGTTTGCAGGTCGCCGTTGCACTTCAGCGCGGCCTGTACATCTTGAAGTGATTGTCGCGTGTGATTTCAAAGTAATCGGCGGGACCACCGGCGCGCAGTATGGGTTGCGCGGTGACGGTGTCGTAAATGCCATCCTTGAGCAGGTGGCGTGCGATGTGAATGCCCACCACCTCTCCCAGCACCAGCCAGGTTTCGACCGGCACGCCATCCAGGCCCTGCAGCTGCAGCAACTGGGTCAGTTTGCATTCGAAGGAGACCGGGCTTTCGGACACGCGCGGCGCCTTGATGCAGCGCGAGGCGCCAGGTGTCAAGCCGGCCAGCTCAAACTCGCTGACATCGGGCGGCACGGCTGCGCAGGTCTGGTTCATCTGTTCCGCGAGCGGGCGTGTAGCCAGGTTCCAGACGAATTCACCGGTTTGCCGGATGTTGCGCAGGCTGTCCTTGGCACCGATGCTGGCGAAGCCGATGATGGGCGGGGTGTAGTTGAAGGCGTTGAAAAAACTGTAGGGCGCGAGGTTGAGCCGGCCTTGTGAATCCTGCGTCGACATCCAGCCGATGGGCCTCGGCCCGACGATGGCATTGAAGGGGTCATGCGGCAGGCCGTGGCCTTTGGAGGGCTCGTAAAAATGGATGTCTTCGTTGTTCATGGTCAGCTCTGGTTGGTGATGCTGCGTGCCACGGCTTCGGCCACTTCAATGCCGTCAACGCCGGCCGACAAAATGCCGCCTGCGTAACTGGCGCCTTCGCCTGCCGGGTAGAGTCCCCTGACGTTCAGGCTCTGGAAGTCATCGCCGCGTGTTATTTTGAGCGGAGACGATGTGCGTGTCTCAACGCCCGTCAGCACCGCATCATGCATGTCAAAGCCGCGTATCTTTTTCCCGAAGGCGGGGATGGCTTCGCGCATGGCCGTGATGGCGTATTCGGGCAGGGCGCTGGCCAGGTCCGTCATACGCACGCCGGGCTTGTACGACGGCTCGACGCTGCCGAGCGCCGTTGATGCCTTGCCGGCCACAAAGTCGCCCACCAGCTGGCCGGGCGCTTCATAGTTGCTGCCGCCCAGTGTGAAGGCATGGGATTCCAGCTGGCGTTGAAAGGCGATGCCGGCCAGTGGCCCACCGGGGTAGTCGGCTGGCGAGATGCCAACAACGATGCCGGCATTGGCATTGCGCTCATTGCGCGAATACTGGCTCATGCCGTTGGTCACCACGCGGTTTTCTTCAGACGTTGCGGCGACCACGGTGCCGCCCGGACACATGCAGAAGCTGTAGACCGAGCGCCCATTGTTGGCGTGGTGCACCAGCTTGTAGTCAGCCGCGCCCAGCAGCGGGTGGCCGGCGTGCTGGCCCAGGCGCGCACGGTCAATCAAGCCTTGTGGGTGCTCGATGCGAAAGCCGATGGAAAAAGGCTTGGCCTCCATGTAGACACCGCGTTCATGCAGCATGGCCACCGTGTCGCGCGAGCTGTGGCCCAGGGCCAGCACGACATGGTCTGCGCGCATGTCGTAGCTGCTGCCGTCGTTCAGGTTCTGAACCGTCAGGCCACGAATCTGGCCGCCCTCAATCTGCACATCGCTCACGCGCTGCTCAAAGCGCACCTCGCCGCCCAGCGCGATGATCTGCTCGCGCATGTTCTCCACGACTTTGACGAGTTTGAAGGTGCCGATGTGCGGCTTGCTGACCAGCAAAATTTCTTCAGGTGCGCCAGCCTTGACAAATTCAAGCATCACCTTGCGACCCAGGAAGCGCGGGTCCTTGATCTGGCTCCAGAGCTTGCCGTCTGAAAACGTGCCCGCGCCGCCTTCGCCAAACTGCACATTCGATTCGGGATTCAGCACCTTCTTGCGCCACAGACCCCAGGTGTCTTTGGTGCGCTCACGTACTTTCTTGCCACGCTCCAGCACTATGGGTTTGAAGCCCATCTGCGCCAGCAGCAATGCCGCAAAGATGCCGCAGGGGCCGAAGCCGACCACCAC
>JAZKHN010000022.1:2237-8440 GCA_040385325.1 Pseudomonadota bacterium | reverse complement strand
AGCTACCTGCCCAAGCAGCGTATTACCCTGCTGTTTTCGGCCACCTTCTCGCCTGAAATCAAGCGCCTGGCGTCCAGCTATCTGCAGAACCCTGTGACGATTGAAGTGGCGCGTTCCAACGCCACTGCATCGACGGTTGAACAGCACTTCTACAGTGTGGGCGCTGACGACAAGCGCCGCGCACTGCACCAGGTGCTCAAGACACGCGGCATGAAGCAGGCCTTTGTCTTCGTCAACAGCAAGCTCGGCTGCGCACGCCTTGCACGCTCGCTGGAGCGCGAGGGCCTGAAGACCACCGCCCTGCATGGCGACAAGAGCCAGGACGAGCGCCTGAAAGCCCTTGATGCCTTCAAGAAAGGCGAAGTCGATCTGCTGGTGTGTACCGATGTGGCCGCCCGCGGCCTGGACATCAAGGACGTGCCCGCGGTGTTCAATTTCGACGTGCCCTTCAATGCCGAAGACTACGTCCACCGCATCGGTCGCACCGGCCGTGCAGGCGCATCTGGTCTGGCGGTGAGTTTTGTGGCCAGCAGCGACCAGCGCCTGGTGGCCGACATTGAAAAACTCATCAAGACCAAAATTGAGCTGGAGCCGATGGAGTTTGATGAAGACAAGCCGCGCATTAGCGAAGGCCGCATCAATGACGGCCGCCGCATGTACCGTGACGCTGAAGACAGCGGGCGCGAGGCCCGTTCGCCGCGTGAAGGGCGTGAAACCCGCGAGCCACGCGAGCGCCGTGAATACGCGCCGCAGCGCCAGGCACCGCGTGACCCGTTTTTCGACCAGCCCTACGAGTCCACACTTCCTGCAGAAGCCAAGCCGGCCTGGGAATCTGCCAAATCGGCCACCACCACCGCACGCGTTTCTGCCAATATCAAGCCGCGCAAGAAGGTCGCTGCGCTGTTCAAGATTGGCGAAGTCAAAACCACCGACACGACCGACGCCTGACCGGCCTTGCCAGCCGAATCGGAACACGCCTACGGCACCGGACGCTTCGTTCTGATGGCTTGCCCCAGTCTGGGGGCGCACACTGGCGTTCATGGCCAGTTTCATTGATCGCCTGAGCGCGCGCATTCCGGGCGTGCTGCTCAAACCCCTCCGTTCCGTTTTTCGCGCCGTCAACCTCTGGCTTGACGCCGACGGCATGCGCATGGGGGCGGCCATGTCTTTCTACGGCATTCTCAGCCTGGCGCCTCTGCTGGTGCTGATGGTGGCCGTGCTCGGCTGGTGGCTGGACCGCACCTATATTGAAACCAGCCTTGTGCAGCAGATCCAGTCCGTTATCGGCACGCAGGGCGCGCTCGTTGTGCAGCAGGCGCTGACCAGCGCACAGGAGCCGTCCGACGGCATCATCGCCTCGCTGTTTGCCTTCGGCTTTCTGCTGGTGGGTGCAACAGGCGTGTTTGCGGAGCTGCAGGATGCCTTTGAGCGGCTCTGGCGCACCGACTCCGGCGTGGTGGCACAGCAGAAGTGGTGGTACAGCGCCTCGCTGCGCCTGCGCGGGGTGGCCTACATCCTTGCCTTTGGTTTCCTGCTGCTGGTGTCGCTGGCTATTTCCACCTTTCTCAGCCTGCTGTCGGGCTGGGCCGGCAACTATGTGCCGGTCGAAAAGATTGCGCTCGTCCTCAATGAGCTGGTCACTGTTGCTTTCTGTACCGCACTGTTCGTCGCGTTGATGCGCATGAGCGCCGGGCCCAAACCGCCCCTGCGCTACCTGGTGCGCGGCGCGGCCATTGGTGCCGTGCTGTTTGCCGTCGGCAAGCATGTGATGGCGGTGTACCTGTCGACGGCCGCTGTGGTGTCCGCTTATGGCGCGGCAGGCTCGCTGGTGGTGATCCTGATGTGGATTTACTTCTCGTCAGCCGTGCTGCTGTTTTCTGCCAGTTGTGCGCGCGTGCTGGCCGAGGATGCCCACGCCCGTGCGCTGGCACGCCTGGCGCAGGCGGAATCAAAATCGCCACAGACGCTGGCTGATGCAGCCTTGACCCGCTCAGGCGCGCTGCGGCCAGGCGAGAGTCAGCCCCCGGTTGTCTGATCTGAATTTCTGGATGCTATTATTTTTATAGCTGCTCACGCTCGTATTTATTGGTCTGCAGCCGATTTGACGCCTGAAAATAGCCTTTTTCAGGGGTTTTTGAAGCCGTTTTGATGCCTGACGACGAAGTAAATTGTTGATTAATACGTTATGTGTATTAATTGATTTAAAGTTACCAATTAAATTCAATATTGTTGCATATTACGTAACTAATTCGGTTTTCAGGCTTTGCCCGGCTTTTTCGCCTGCTCGCATTCGACTGAAATCAGTTCAAAGCCGCCGTCCGCCCTGTCGTCCACCCGCGCCGCCGTCAGGCAGCCGCCCCAGACGCAGCCTGTGTCCAGCGGCAAGGTGCCATTCAACAAGCCGACGCCAGACTTCACAGTTTCTGCGCCCAGCGTAGACCAGTGCCCAAAGGCAATGCGCTGGCCTTCGGTTTTGCGGCCAGGCGCTTCAAACCAGGGTGTGTAACCTTCTGGCGCATCGCCCAGGCTGCCGGTCGATTCAAACTCCATCACGCCATCGGCGCTGCAAAATCGCAGGCGTGTCAGCGCGTTGACGATGACGCGCAGCCTTTCGGCCCCATGCAGGCCGTCATGCCAGCGGTCAGGCTGGTTGCCGTACATGGCGCGCGCAAACCCGGCAAGGTCTGGCCCGCGCAATGCGTTCTCGACTTCTGCGGCCAGCAGCAGGGTTTGGGCAGCCGTCCATTGCGGCAGGACGCCGGCGTGCACCATCAGCCAGCCATTGGCCTGCATCGCCATCGGCCGGTGCCGCAGCCAGTCGAGCAGTGCAGGGCCATCGGGTGCAGCCATGATCTCCTGCGATGTGTCGCTGCGCCCAGGCTTGCGCACGCCCTCCGACATGGCGATCAGGTGCAGGTCATGGTTGCCCAGCAGGCATCTGGCGGCATCGCCCAGCGACGACAGGTGACGCAGCACGGCGAGTGATTCGGGCCCGCGGTTGACCAGATCGCCCAGCACATACAGCGTGTCGCGGCTCGGTGAAAAATCGACTTTCTCCAGCAGGCGCAGCAGGGGCGCATGGCAGCCCTGCAGGTCACCGATCATGTACATTGGCATGTGTTCATTCTGCCCGGTCGTTCATGGATTTTTTGCTCATCGCGTTTTTAACCCTGCTCAACGGCATCTTCGCCATGTCCGAAATGGCCATGGCCTCCAGCAGGCGCGCAAGGCTGACAGCCATGGCCGAATCAGGTGACAAAGGCGCACGCGCAGCCCTCGGGCTGATGGACAATCCCACCCAATTCCTTTCGTCGGTGCAGGTAGGCATCACCTCCATCGGAATGCTCAATGGCATCATCGGTGAGGCCGCGTTCAGCGGCGATCTGGCGGTCTGGCTGCGCGAGTTTGGCGTCTCGCCCCGAGCGTCCGAGATCAGCGCCACCGCACTCGTCGTGGCCATCATCACTTTCATCACCATCGTGTTCGGCGAGCTGGTGCCCAAGCGCATCGGCCAGCTTTACCCCGAGACGGTGGCCCGCCTGGTGTCGCGCCCCATGATGTGGGTGGCCACCGGCGCAAAACCTTTCGTCAGGCTGCTGTCCATCAGCACGCAGGCCACCCTCAAGCTGCTGCGCGTCGACAACGCGGCGGGCCGCGCCGTGACAGAAGAAGAGATTGCCGCCAGCCTTGAAGAAGGCGTCGATGCCGGCCTGATCGAAGAGCACGAGCACCAGATGGTGCAGAACGTGTTTTTGCTGGATGACCGGCTGCTGACCTCGCTGATGCTGCCGCGCTCGGACATCGAATGGCTGGACGCATCAGACACCATTGCTGAAGCCATCGACAAGGCGGGTGTCACCGGGCATTCGTGGTACCCGGTGTGCCGGGGCAGCCTTGACGATGTGGTGGGCGTGGTGAGCGTTTCAAAACTGCTGGCACTGCGCGGCCAGGCCTTGCTGGCTGCGTCTGGCCCCGCCACACCCGCCTTCACAGACCGCCTCGGTGCCCATGCCATGCCCGCCGCGTTTGTGCCTGAAACGCTCACCGGCATGGAACTGCTGGAGCAGTTTCGCGCACGGTCCACGCGCATTGTGTTTGTGGTCGATGAATACGGCGTGGTGCAGGGACTGATGACGCCGATGGACATGCTGGAGGCCATCACCGGTGAACTGCAGCCCGGCGCGCAGGTGGATGCCTGGGCCACCCGTCGTGATGACGGCAGCTGGCTCATCGATGGCGTGATGCCGGTGGCTGAACTCAAGGCCCGGCTTGACATCAAGGATCTGCCCGAAGAAAGCCGGGGCCGTTACAACACCGTGGCTGGCTTGCTGCAAAGCGTGTCGGGCCGCCTGCTCATGACCGGTGAGAAAGTCGAGTGTGCAGGCTGGACGTTTGAAGTCGTTGACCTTGATGGAAAGCGCATCGACAAGGTATTGGCCGCCTTTATCAGCGAGACGGCCCCCCCCTAGAGTCCTGCCGCGTCTCATACAGGAGACACCGCCCCACACTGCATCTGTAAACAGTTGTAACTTTAAAAGCGCCGTGTTTTACTCGGGTCAAACAAGGCGCTTTTTTTATGATGAATTATCTGGCGGGGAGCATGCTGACCACAGCTGTGTTCAGCGTGATGGCGGGAGCCGCAGGCCACAAGATCTGGCAGGCCGGCAGGGCAAGGAAAAACCGCCAGTTGCCAAGGAAGTGGCATTTGCAGGCACGGCAATTACTTTCGGCGACAGAGCTGGAGGTATGGCACTGGCTGCAGCACGCATTTTTCGAGTACGACGTGCTCGTCAAGATACCGTTGATACGTTTTATGGCACCGCGCTCTGCAGTTGAAGGCAAGCGTTCGCACGAACTCATCAAGGACCTGTATTGCAGCTTCACGATTTGCGGCGTGGACGGCACCGTCATCGGCTGTATTGACGTCCCCGGTTCAAGCGGCCTGAAGACCAGTACCCGCAACCTCAAACAGGCGCTCTTCGCGGAATGCAACCTGGCCTATGCCGTGGTGCGTGCAGGCAACCTGCCATCGCTTGAGGCGGTGCGTTCTGCCTTTCTGGGCGAGGTTGAGGCCCACGAAGAAGAGCCGGCAGAGGTGCAGGCCGCGCCGGTTGCCATGCCAGTGCAGCGTACAGCCGAAGAGCCTGTGGTTGAAGGTCTACCCACCGAGCCTGCGCAGTTCGACATGCCGATACGGGCATCCGCCGAGACATCAGTCGAGGTGGACATGCTGGCCGTCGCCGAGGCCCGCAGCCGTTTGCGCGCCAAACTCGATCGCGGCCGCAAGATCCGCTTTACCAACTTTGACCCCCTGAGCACTGGTTCGGGGGTCGTGCACGGAGGTTTGGCTCAGCAAGTGCCCTCGCAGTGGGAAGACTCTTTCATCATGTCTGAGAGTGAGGAGAACCGGGTTGCGGGAACAAAAGGGAGCTAGAAGAGCAGACAGCGCAGCGTCAGGACCCGGCCTGAACCTGCATCGGCCCATAAGGCGTCGGCTTGCCAGCGTCGTTGTAAATCTTGCGCAGGCCTTCAAACTTTTTGCTCGGGCCACGGCCATCGCTGTGGTCAGGCATGGCCAGCCCCTGGGTCTTCAGCAGGTCAAGCACGCGGTAGTTGGCATACAGCGCGTCGTATACCGGAAAGCTCGCCGCCAGAATCGCATCGTCGCTCTGGTGTGTCAAAAACACCCCTTCAGCAAACGCCAGCAGCCCGACCGCCGTCTGCCCGGCGGTGTCATCAGCTGGCGGGCGGTAGCCTTCCATCACATAGGCCACACCCGCGCGAATCACATCGGCCAATTGCGCCAGTGCAGCATCCTTCAATTCATATTTGCGCATCACCTTGTCAAAGGTGGTGCCGCCTTCGTGGTCATGTGGCCCCAGCTCGGCACCGGGGATTGAAAAGGCAATCGCCCCCGCAGGCGCCAGGTGCTCTTCCTTCCAGGGCACATACACGAAGCTCGCTTCAGGGTCCACAAACCGCGTGATGAGCCAGGGGGTGGCCACCCGGTCAAGGTGAAGGTACTGGCGTGTGACCCATTGCATGAGATGTCTCCTGTAATTTTTGTGGTAACAGCTGCGGCCCGCAACTGTCCGGTGCAGCAGGGCTGTTTAACGTGCTGCCGGCGCCGCGTTGCGCGTGACTGGCGAGACGGTAATCAGCACCTCATTGCCGCCAAAGTTCGTCGCCTGCATCTGCACATT
>JAZKHN010000022.1:0-2137 GCA_040385325.1 Pseudomonadota bacterium | reverse complement strand
GCCTCCGTCACCGTGCTGTCGCTGCCCGTACCGCCGGCCATGTTGGCGCAACCGAAAAGGGAGAGGGTGATTGACAAGGTCAGAGCGAGTTTTGTGTAGTTCATTTTTTACCTTGGGTGGGACAACAGACGAAACCACGGGAATTGTGCCGCATTCCCTTTCTCGCGCAAAGCTGGTTTCTGTTGCCACGGAATGCGTGCATGCTGGCATGTAGACAGGTCAGCTTGCAGTAAACAAAAGTCTGCTACAACTGCTGTTTAAGCTACACAGCCCGTTTTCATGGACCTTCACAACGAAGCGGAAGAGATTCGACTTTCCGCACTCAAGCGCCTGCTCGTCATGGACTCCTCGGAGGAGCAGGCCTATGACGACATCACCCGGCTGGCCGCAAGTGTTTGTGGCACGCCGATCGCCCTTATTTCACTGGTAGATGACAAGCGCCAGTGGTTTAAAGCCCGTGTTGGTCTGGCTGCCAGAGAAACGCCCCGCGACATGGCCTTCTGCGCGCATGCGATCCCCGCGCCCAGCGAAGTCCTGATTGTTGAAGATGCCCAGGCTGACGAACGGTTCCTGTCCAACCCCCTGGTCACAGGTGATCCCAACATCCGCTTTTACGCCGGTGCCCCGCTGGTCACGAAAGAACGGCAGGTTCTGGGCACCTTGTGCGTGATAGACCGCGTTCCCCGCATCCTTGATGAGGGGCAACTGGAAACCCTGCAGTTTCTTGCCCTTCAGGTGATGGCCATGCTTGAGGCAAATCCAGAATTGTCGGTGCCGCTGGCAACCGCCGTCGATAAAAATGCCTCAGTCAACCTGCAGCGACTGCGCCAGGTCATTGCCGAAGAGCGTTCGTCACTGCCCCCAGGTTCCAGCACCATGAGGTTGCTCATAGAGCGCATGAGGAAATATGAAACCGGTGAGGGCCTCGCTCCCACCATGGCGGAGTTTCTGGCATGGCGCGATCTGGTAGAGCTTGATAAAGCCAGGACGCATTTCTCGAAAGCTGCCAAACGCCCCGAAAAGTAGGAGTTTGAATTTGTCGGCGACTGAATTGCGCATCAAGCCAAAAGCAGCAACAGGCGAAAAAACAAAAAGCCCTCAATTGAGGGCTTTTGCTTGAATGGAAAACCAACTGTCATCAGTTTTGACATCAGTTGTTTTCAGTAAGTGACCACTACCGCATTCAACCGCGGTAAATGGTGCCGGAGAGATGAATCGAACACCCGACCTTCTCATTACGAATGAGCTGCTCTACCGACTGAGCTACACCGGCTAAGCCAAAGATTTTAGCATCAAAGTCCTTCCGGCCCCGGCTTCAGACTGTGCTCTTCCCGACCGCCCTGCCAGTTTTGTTTTTTACGCTGGCCTTGAGGGCTGGAGCCTTGCAACGCCTGGGTCCAGGTGTCTGAATGAATTTGCAAAGGGTATGCCTCGGCGATATAGCGTGGGTGTTTTTGCAGGCTCCCTGTTACCCGCGATGGCCCCTAGCATCCACTCCGTTCAAGTCACATGCTTTTAAAAACGGAGACAACCATGTTCATCAAAAAAATCTTGCCTTGGCTGTGTGCTGCCGCCCTGGGATTGACCAGCCTTGTGGCCAGCGCCCAGAGCTCCCCTAACGCGTCCGCATTTCCTTCAAAGCCGGTTCGCCTGATCAACCCTTTCCCTGCAGGTAGCGGTCCGGATGCGGTTGCTCGTATCGTGGGCGAGAAGCTGACGCGCGCATGGGGGCAGCCTGTGTTGGTGGACAACCGCCCGGGCGCCAGCGGATTTATCGCCATCAATGCGGCCAAGGCCAGCGCACCCACGGGTTACGACCTGTTGGTCGCTGCGGCTGATCATATGGCCATCAACCCCGCGCTGTTCAAGAAACTGCCCTATAGCGCCACAAAGGACTTTGTGCCTGTCAGCGGCCTGTACCGCACGTCTTTTTTCATACTTGTCGGAGAAAAAAGCCCCATCAAGACGATACCGCAACTCATCGCCTACGCGCGCGCCACGCCTGATGCCGCCACCTATGGCTCCAATGCTGTCGGCAGCCCGCTGCATCTGGGCGCGGCGCAGATCGAATACGCCACCGGCACGACGATGCGGCACGTGCCCTACAAGGAAACCTCTGCCCTCTACCAGGCTGTGG
>JAZKHN010000021.1:3869-6325 GCA_040385325.1 Pseudomonadota bacterium | reverse complement strand
GGGCGCAATTCGGTGAGCTGATCCGCATAGACCAAAGCACCTTGATGAAAGGCCACGCCGCGTTCATGCCACACCGCTTTGATGCGAGCCAGCAGTTTCAAGGGCATGGCGTCCAGCACCTCATTGCCGACAATCACTCCCCTGATCCGCGCAGGCAGTTCGCTGACCCAGTTGACCTTGCAGCCGAATACCGCCAGCCGCTCGCCCTGCCGCTCACGCAGGCTGCCTGACAGGTCGACGATGTTGTAACTCGCCACCCTGTCCCCAAGGGCTTGCAGCAGCTGTTCTGCCAGCGCGCCGGTACCGGCGCCGAACTCCCAGATTTGGTCGGTCGCGGTCACATCCAGCGCCTGCGCCACCTGCCTGGCCAGCGCCCGGCCAAAGTGGGGCGACATCTCGGGTGCGGTTGCAAAATCACTGCCGGATTGGGGCATCAGCCCGAATTTGCGCGAGCCACTTGCGTAATAGCCCCAGCCCGGTGTGTAAAGCGCCATGTCCATGAACTGGTCAAAGCCAATCCAGCCACCGGCGGCCTCTATGGCCCCTGCAATATGCTTTTGCAGGCTGCCCGGTAAAATGGGGGGATTGGTCGTCGACATCACAGCCTGTGATTGTCGGTGATTCGTACCCCTCCACTCCCCAACCAGTTGCTGATGCCTGATGCGCGCCAACCCCCTGTTGTTCTTGTGACCGGCGCCGCCAGGCGGCTGGGGCGCGAGATCGCGCTCGCGCTTGCCGGCGCGGGCTGGCAGGTCGCCGTGCACTACCGGAACTCTGGGGCGGAGGCCCTTCAAACCGTGGCCGACTGTGCACGGCTTGCAGGGGAGTCAGCTGCCTTCGCCTGCGACCTGTCCGATGAATCTGCAGTCAGGGCGCTGCTGCCTGCGGTGATTGCAAAGTTCGGCCGTATTGATGCCGTGGTCAACAGTGCATCTACCTTTGAGCATGACAGCGCGCCAAGCTTTGGTTTTGCAGCCATGGAAAAACACCTGCGCAGCAACACGGGCGCGCCCATCCTGCTGGCCCAGGCCCTGCATGCCCACGTGAGCGCAAGAAAAACCACAGGCGCGGTGGTCAACCTGCTGGACCAGAAGCTCTGGAACCAGAACCCTGATTTTTTCAGCTACACGCTCTCAAAAGCCGCGCTTGAAGCGGCCAACACCATGCTGGCCATGGCGCTCGCACCACAGGTGCGCGTCGTCGGCGTGGCGCCCGGACTGACGCTGACCAGCCACATGCTGAGTGATGAACAGTTTGCAGCGCTGCACAAGCTTTCGCCATTGAAACGTTCTTCTACGCCTGCCGACGTGGTGGCGACAGTCAAATTTGCGCTTGAAAACCAGTCCATCACCGGTACCACGCTGCTCGTCGATGGTGGCCAGCACCTGATGAAGTTCGAGCGCGACTTCTCACTGATGAACCCCGGCAACACCTGAGCCACCGGAACTTTTAAAGCCACACCATGTTCAATACAAGAGGCACCCAGATACTCACCTTGACCGGTTTGCGCTTTGACGCCAATCTTGGCATCCTGGAGCAGGAAAAGCGCGCACCCCAGCCTATCCAGGTCGATGCCGAGCTCAACCTGGGCACGCAGCCCCTGATGCCCAGTGATGACGACATCGGCCACGTGCTGGACTACAGAAAGGTGCGGCAGATCATCATCAACGAATGCACGGCAGAACATGTAAATTTGCTCGAAAGCCTGATCGGAAAGCTGGCGCACCGTTTGATGACCTTGCCCGGCGTGCTGGGCGTGCGGGTGAAGATTGCCAAACTTGAAATTTTTGAAGACTGCGAAGTTGCCATTCGCGTCGAAACAGGACAGTGGTGAGCCACATGGGAGCCAACGACATGAGTGCAGTGTGGATTGAAGACGAACAGGCCCAAGCCGGAGAAGGCGCCAAATTTGCCCCGGCCGGCGCACGCCTGAAAATAGAACGCGAAGACCACAAGCTTGAAAAGCGCCTGTGCCGCGAAGTCGGCCGTGCGATTGTCGACTTCAACATGATCGAGGAAGGCGACAAGGTCATGGTGTGTGTGTCGGGCGGCAAGGACAGCTACGCCATGCTGGACATCCTGCTCAAGCTGCAAAAACGCGCGCCCATCAACTTCGAGCTGGTGGCTGTCAATCTCGACCAGAAGCAGCCGGGCTTCCCCGAGCACATCCTGCCCGACTACCTCGGCAAGCTGGGCGTACCCTTTCATATCGAAAACCAGGACACCTACAGCATCGTCAAACGCGTGATCCCCGAAGGCAAGACGCTGTGCTCGCTGTGTTCACGCCTGCGCCGCGGCATTTTGTACCGTGTGGCTGGCGAGCTCGGGTGTACCAAGGTGGCGTTGGGGCATCACCGCGACGACATGTTGCAGACCTTTTTCCTCAACATGTTTTTTGCGGCCAAGCTCAAGGGCATGCCGCCCAAGCTGGTCAGCGATGACGGCAAGAACATCGT
>JAZKHN010000021.1:0-3769 GCA_040385325.1 Pseudomonadota bacterium | reverse complement strand
GGTTGCGGTGGCATGCGCATCGTCGACAGCGACGTCACGGCATTTTCGGCATGGACCTCGCCACCACCCGTGCCCGGCACGACCTACC
The DNA here is from genome assembly GCA_040385325.1 of Pseudomonadota bacterium. Lineage (GTDB taxonomy): Bacteria > Pseudomonadota > Gammaproteobacteria > Burkholderiales > Burkholderiaceae_C > Polaromonas. Next base: position 3,681 of record JAZKHN010000021.1, on the reverse strand, counting down.
GTTTTGAACGTCTTCCATCCCAGCAGAACTTCCAGCAGGATCGCCTGGAAGAAATCACGCGTGCCAGCCTGGCCAAAGTCGGCATGGTGCTGGCACCACAAACCGCGCGCTACAGCGTGCAGGTCATGTTCAATACCCAGTACCTTGAGCGCTTCCCCGATGACGGTTTTTTGTTTGGCGGCCCCGGCCCCTTCATCGGTGGTCCCCTGGGTGGCTACGGTTACGGCGGTTATGGTTTCGGCTACCCCATGCGCTTCGGCGAGCCCTATTACAAACGCGACCTCAGTATTCTGATGCGCGACCTCTCCAACCAGAAGGTCGTGTTTGAAACCCGTGCCTACCATGAGGGTGTATGGGGTGATACGCGAGCGGTGTTCCCTGCCATGCTGGACTCTGCGCTGCTGGGGTTTCCACAACCCGCCCCCGGCACACGCCGCATCAACGTAGAGATCCCGAGATGACGCCCCCACGTTCGCTCACTGCGTGTAGCTCTCGAGGCCTTGCAGGCCGCGGCTCGCGAGACGCCTCGCCTCTGTCGCCTGTCCAAACCTGCTCAAGCAGGTTCGGAGCCGCAGGCTCCAGCCCCTCAGGGGCTGGCCTTGCTTGGGGCGGCCCTGCGCTGCGGCCGTTCTGATGGCGGACCCAACCCGCGTCATCGCCATCCGGCACGGGGAAACCGCATGGAATGTGGACACGCGCATCCAGGGGCAGCTTGACATTCCCCTCAGCGCCATCGGCCGCTGGCAGGCTGAACGGCTGGGCAATGCGCTCAAGGGCGAACCCATCACTGCGATTTATGCCAGCGACCTGTTGCGTGCGTGGGAAACCGCGCAATACCTGAGCCGCGCAACAGGCATTGAAGTCACCAAAGAGGAGGCCCTGCGCGAACGCGGCTTCGGTGACTTTGAAGGCAAGACCTTTGCCGAGATCGAAACCCTGCTGCCCGAACAATCCATGCGCTGGCGCAAACGTGACCCCGAGTTTTCTCCCGCCGGTGGCGAGTCGCTCATCGCACTTCGTGCCCGCGTGGTTGCAGCCGCAGAAAAACTGGCAGCGCGCCACCCGGGCGAACTCATCGCGATGGTGGGCCACGGTGGTGTGATGGATGTGCTTTACCGCGCCGCGACCCGGCTTGACATACAAGCGCCGCGCACCTGGGCCCTGGGCAACGCAGCCATCAACCGGTTGCTCTGGACGCCCGAAGGTTTTACGCTGGTCGGCTGGGCAGACACCCACCACCTTGACAATGACGCACTGGACGAGACAACAAGCTGAGAACTTGTTCTAAAAGCAGATGGCCACCATTCACGTTAAAGATTACCTGGGCAGGCTGCCCGGCCAGCCCGTCAGCGCGATAGACACACCGGCGCTGGTGGTTGACCTTGATGCCATGGAGCGCAACCTGGCGACCATGGCGGCGTTTGCCAGCCTGCACAACGTGAAGCTGCGGCCCCATGCCAAGATGCATAAAAGCGCCGAAATTGCGAAGCTGCAAATCGCCGAAGGGGCAGTTGGGATCTGCGTTCAGAAAACATCCGAGGCCGAGGCCATGGTGGCTGGTGGTATCTACAACGTGTTCATCACCAACCAGGTGATTGCGCCGCTCAAGCTGGCACGCATTGCCGCATTGACCCGACTGGTGCTGCCGCATGAAGGCCGTATTGCCATCTGCGTTGACAGCGTTGATGGCATCACGCGCCTGGCCACCATCATGAACGAGTCGCGCGCCGCCTCAGGCATCGCCACTGAAATCAATGTATTTGTCGAGATCAACGTCGGCCACAACCGCTGCGGGGTCGAGCCGGGCGCAGCAGCGGTAGCGCTGGCACTGGAGATACGCAAACACCCGGCCCTGAACTTCGCCGGCCTGCAGGCCTACCATGGCAAGGCGCAACACCTGCGCACCCCCGCCGAGCGCCGGCTGGCCATCACCGATGTCATCAAGGCGGTCACGCAAACCCGCCAGCTGATTGAAGCCGAAGGCCTCAAGCCCGGGCTGGTCACAGGTGCCGGTACGGGCACCGTCATGCTGGAAGCGGCCAGCGGTGTGTACGGCGAATTGCAGGCGGGCTCTTATCTCTTCATGGATGCAGATTACGCAGCCAACCAGCGCGACCCTGGCCACCCCAAGTTTGAGCATGCGCTGTTCGTTAAAACACAGGTCATCAGTACCCATGCCGATCAGGGCTATGTGGTGTGCGACGCTGGTCACAAGAGCCACGCCATTGATTCAGGCATGCCCAAAGTCCATGCCTTCAGTTCACGCAGCACGCTCGAATATTTCAACGGCGGTGACGAGCACGGCATCCTCAAGCCCGCAGCAGGCAACACCCGCCTGCCCAACCTGGGCAGCCTGCTCTGGCTGATACCCGGCCACTGCGACCCCACGGTCAACCTGCACGACGTGATGATCGGCGTTCGCGGCGGCCTGCTCAAGGGCACGGTGGAGCGCATCATCAGGGTCGATGCGCGCGGTGCGATCACCTGATCGGGATTGCGGGGTGCATCCCGACAGGGTATCGTCCGGTTCATCAACCATCAGGAATCCTCCCATGCAACTGCATATACTGGCTCGCCCCCTGGCAGTTTCGGTGTTCACCGTCTTGCTGGCCTTCAGCGCTGCGGTGCTTGCCCAGGCCGACTACGCCGCCACGCTCAAGCCCGGTGCACGCATCACGGTAGACATCGCAGGCTACAAATACCAGGGCACCTATACAGGCCCGGCCAAATGTCGCGATGGCGGCCAGTGTGTGGGCGTCACCGATGACAACGGTGTCAAAAAGCAGCTGCTGCCCCGCTACATCAAACCGCCAGAGGCAGGTGCAGCGGCCAAAGCCGTCGCAGGGCGCACTGACAGGCCATCAGGCAGGCACACCTGCAGCGCTTTCGGCGGTGGCCAGCTGATCACCATTCCGGGTTTTACGCTCAAGGACAACGGCAGCTTTACCGATCATGCGGGCACCGGTAAATGGGCATGGGATGCAGCCACCAGCACCGTCAGTTTTTCGGGTGGCGCGTGGAACGGCCAGAAGGCGCGCAAGCAGTCGAATGGCTCACTACAGGTCTTGCGGGCGAACGGCAGTCTGGGCTCGACCACCTGCAGCAAGGCCTGAGCGACCTGCGCCTCTCTGTTTACTTGCCGGTGAACAGTTCGCCGGCACTCGCGGGCGGCGCCACACCCAGATGCCGGTAGGCCGCCAGCGTGGCAATACGCCCACGCGGCGTGCGCTGCAGATAGCCCTGCTGTATCAAATAGGGCTCGATCACATCTTCAATCGTGTCGCGCTCTTCGCCGATGCTGGCTGCGATGTTGTCGAGACCGACCGGGCCGCCGTCAAAACGGTGAATCACGGCCTCCAGCAGCTTCCTGTCCATCACATCGAAGCCCTGCGGGTCCACGTCGAGCATGGCGAGCGCCTTGTTGGCGATGTCCAGCGTGATGTGGCCGGTGCCTTTCACATCAGCGTAGTCGCGCACGCGGCGCAGCAACCGGTTGGCAATACGCGGCGTGCCGCGTGAACGGCGTGCAATCTCGAAGCCGCCGTCTTCATCCATGGGTGCCTTGAGCAGCGCCGCGCTGCGCTTGACGATACGGGCGAGTTCATCAGACGTATAAAACTCCAGCCGCGCCACGATGCCGAAACGGTCACGCAGCGGGTTGGTCAGCATGCCGGCGCGCGT
>JAZKHN010000020.1:0-1715 GCA_040385325.1 Pseudomonadota bacterium | reverse complement strand
GCCATTTGTTTGACGAGGTCGAGCTCGAGGTGCGCAAGTTTGCCAAGCGCAAGATTGAAGACCTCATCGACTCCCGCGACCAGCAACTGCTGGCGGCCATCGTGACTGACCTGCGTGTGATCAACGGCCAGCGCGGCAAGCTGGCGCTGTTCAAGCTCGACGACAAGACGGCCATGATAGAAGCCACCGCTGACGAGGCGACGCTCAATGCCAACCGCAACCTGCTGAAAGACGATGAACTCGTCATCGTGCAGGGCGTGTTGCAGCCTGACCGCTTTTCTGGCGGCTACCGCCTCAAGGTCACGCAGGTCTGGGACCTGGAAACCGCACGCTGCAAGTTCGGTAAATACCTGCGCGTGGCCGTCAACGGCACGGCGCCCGACATCTCGCGCATGGTGCGCGACTTTCCGCCGAAACGCGAAATGTCGGAGCAGGGCGAACTGGTGCGTGGTTTACCTGTGCGCCTGAGCGTGCGGCGCGAATCGGATTTTGGTTCTGTCAACGCCGACATCGTGCTGGACGAACGCGCCAGATTCTTCCCGACCGATGCGGCGCTGGCCAGCTGGATGGCGCAGGCGGACAGGGGCCAGGCGCACATCGTTTACGAGTGATGGGTCGCGGGCGGGCCTCTGTCTTCAGGGTCTCCCGTCTGTCATTGCGGACCTGATCCGAAATCCATGCTGTTCAAGCTTTGGAGGGCGGAAAAGCGGGGATGGATCCCGGATCGAGTCCGGGATGACCGGTGTTCCAGGCCTTAGAGGCTATTTTTTAACGTATACATTAAAAACTTAACGTATACGGCAAAATTCTCTGTTTTGGGCCGCGATCATCTGAAAAATGCCGCCCAAAACCTCTAAAACAGCCAAAAAAGAGGCCATTTTGAGGCATAAAAACGGCTGCAGCCCTTTAGATACGTGCGTAAGAAGCTACTAATTTAATAGCAAAAATGACGGCTGGGTTACAGCTCAGTCTTTCACCCGCATGCTCAGGACCATGGCTGAAGGCACCCGTCCATCCACATCGCGCGGCATGGTGGCGGTACGGATGATGGCCTTGATGACGGCTTCGTCCCAGGCTGCATTACCGCTCGATTTGACCAGGCGCTGGCTGATGATGGTGCCGTTCGATGAAGTGCGTACCTCGACCTCGGCAATCGGGTTGCCAGACACATCCTCGGTAAACACGATATTCGGCTTGACCGCGGCCCTGACCCTGGCTCCGTAGCCTTGTGAGGGGCCGCTGGACTGCTGGGCGGTGCCGCTGGATTCGGCTGCACCTGATGCGCCCGCCAGTCCCATCATGCGTTTCATGGCTTCATCGCGCTGTTTGGCCGTTGAGGTCTGGGCCTGCTTGTCCTGCTCACGCTGTTTGGCCAGCTTCTGGTCTTCCAGTTTTTTGGCGTCCTGCTGTGCGGCAATTTTTTTGGCCTGATCTTCTTTCGCCTTCTGCTCTTTTTCCTTCTTCGCCTGCAGTTCCTCGCGTTCTTTCTGCTGCTGCAGCAACTTGCGCTTTTTCTCCTGCTCAAGAGCGATATCCACGTTGGGAGTCGGCGGAGCGGCCTTGACCTCAGGCTGTTTGGGTGCTGGCTCGGGCGGCGGCGGGGGAGGTGGTTCGACCAGTTTGGGCGCGGCCGCCTGCGGCACGGCAGACCAGATCTCGGCCTCAAACGCCACCGACTGGTCGGTGCGCTTCCAGCTCACGCCCCAGGTCAGCGC
>JAZKHN010000019.1:0-1890 GCA_040385325.1 Pseudomonadota bacterium | reverse complement strand
ATGGGCGAGCCCATCTCCAGCGTCATCATGCGGGCCAGCTCGGGCAGGCGCGCCCTGAAACCGGCGATGATTTTGTGCAGGTAACCCAGCCGCTCTTCGACGCTGGTGTCGCAGTAGCTGTCGAAAGCGCGGCGCGCGGCTTTGGCGGCCTTGTCGACGTCCTCACGCGAGCCGAGACTGATCTGCGCAAAGGTCTGCTCGGTCGCCGGGTTGGTGATGCCCAGCGTCGAGGGGACGGCCGGGTCCACCCATGCGCCGTCGATGTAAAACTTCAACTTGTCCATTGTGTTTTTCTCTTCATGTCCGGGGGCGGATTCACTCAACCGAAATCTTCGCCGACTCGACGACCTGCTTCCACTTCTTCGCCTCGGTGGCCATCAGCGAACTGAGCTGGGCCGGTGTACCTGCCAGCGACGCCATGCCCAGCGAAGCCAGCCTGGCCTTGCCTTCAGGTGAGTTGGTGTACTTGTTGATCTCATCGTTGAGCGAGGTGACGATGGATTTCGGCAGCCCGGCCGGGCCCACCATGGCGCTCCAGACGGTGGCCTCCAGCTTTACGCCCTGCTCATTGGCCGTGGGCACGTTGGGCAAACCGGCAAAGCGGTTTTTGGACGTCACGGCCAGCGCCCTGAGCTTGCCCGCCTGCACGTTGGGGATGAGCGAGGTCACAGGTGCCGACACGCCGCTGGTCGAGCCGCTGATCGCATCCGTCATGGCCGGCGCGTCGCCCTTGTACGGGATGGACAGCAGCCGCGCGCCGGAATTGATGCGCATGTATTCAATGCCCAGGTGGCCGATGGTGCCGTTGCCAGGGTGGGCAAACGACAGCACGTTGGTGCCGGTCTTGCTCAGCGCGACCAGCTCGCTCAGGCTGGTCGCCTTCACTGCGGGGTTGACGGCAATCATCAGCGGTATCTCACCCACAAGGGCGATGGGCGTGAGGTCCTTCTCGGCATTGAAGGGCATGGGGTTGTAGAGCGACTTGTTGTTGGCCAGCGGGCCCGATGTGCCCAGGCCCAGCGTGTAGCCGTCAGGCACGGCCTTGGCCACAAAGGTCACGCCGATGTTGCCGCCCGCGCCCGGCCGGTTCTCGACGATGAACTGCTGCCCGTAACGCGTGCTCAGGTGCTGCGCGAGCTGGCGCGCCACCAGGTCAGAACTGCCTCCGGGCGCAAAAGCGGCAATGATGCGGACGGGTTTGTTCGGCCAGTCGCTTTGCGCATGGGCGGCGCCCTGCAGCGTGAGTAAAAAACCTGCTGCGCAGGCGAGCGCGCGGGGCAATGCGGCGATTTTCATCGTTGTCTCCAGTAGTTATGCCCGGAGTGTCACTAGAAACGATGAGGGCCTACAACTGAAAATTTCCAGCTTTTCGCTGGACGAAATTTGAAATCGCGGCTGATCCAGGTCTATAGCGGCGACTGGTCTGTCAGCCATGACAGCGGGGACGGCGGCCCGCAATCGCCACCTCAACAAGAGCGTTCCTGTCAGTGCGTCAAGGTTTCGATAGGTAAACGAACAGGCCGTCTATGGCCTGCTGCTGTTCTTCGCGTATCGGGTGCGCCAGCACCTTCGCCACGTCCAGCCCGTGGGCAGCCGCCAGCTTGCGCAGGTAGCCTTCCGAGTGAGCGTACCGCTGGCCCGGCGTGAGGAAGTAGTCCACCCCGTCATCGGCCCGCTCGACTGAAAAGCAGAACAGGCCGCCGGGTTCCAGTACACGCTGCACGCCCGCAAACACGGCCTCCAGCGCGCCGACGTAGATGAACACATCGGCAGACAACACCAGGTCGTAGCGCTGGTCCGTGCCCTGCAGGAAACCCGTCACGTCCGCCTGTACAAGGCTGCTGTACACACCCAGCTCACCCGCGCGGGCAATCATTTTCGACGACAGGT
>JAZKHN010000018.1:0-5072 GCA_040385325.1 Pseudomonadota bacterium | reverse complement strand
TGTAGGTCTTGTCGGCTTCGATCAGCTTGCCCTTCAGGCGCATGTCCTGGATGCGTGAGCCCATCTTTGCGCCAGGCTCACAGGTGTAGGTCAGCCCGCCGGTGCGAACCATGTCGCCGCCCTGCTGGTAGTAGGGGTCGGGGTTGAAGAGGTTGTCGCCCACGTCTTCAAGAATGGTCTTGATCATGTCGCCGCGCATGTCGGTCAGCGTGGTCCACGGGTAGGTGATGGCGGTCTGGTCCATCAGGTGTTCACGCGTGATGGCCTGGCCCGGCAGCAGCGAGGTGCCCCAGCGGAAGCCCGGTGAAAAGCCGATCTCGGCGCCGCGCACTTCCATCAGCCCGTCAAGAATGAGCTGGTCGAAGGTACCGTTGAAGTTGCCGCGCCGGTACAACGTGCCCTCGGTGGTGGCAAGCTTTTCAGCCAGCTTTGCCTCGTAAGGCGCTCGCACCTTGCCGATCAGCTCGTTCATGGCCGCATCGGCCGGCAACAGCTTCGAGAAAACGGGCAGCAGGCGGTAATTGAAACCAACGACTTTTCCGCCCTTCACATCCAGGTCAAGCACGCCCAGAAACTTGCCGTTGCTGCCCGCGTTGGTGACTATGGTCTTGCCGCCGGGGTTGCTGACGATGAAAGGCCTGGGCACGCCGTCGTGCGTGTGCCCGCCCAGGATGGCGTCTATGCCCGTGACGCGCGAGGCCATCTTCAAATCCACATCCATGCCGTTGTGGCTGAGCAGCACCACGGCCTGCGCGCCTTTGGCCCGGGCGTCGTTGACGGTTTCCTGCATCTCGGTTTCGCGGATGCCGAAGCTCCAGTCGGGCGTCATCCAGCCGGGGTTGGCAATCGGCGTGTAGGGAAAGGCCTGGCCGACGATGGCGACCGGGATGCCGTTCATCTCTTTAATGACATAGGGCTTGAACACCGGGTCACCAAAGTCGCTGGTCTTGACGTTTTGCGCCACAAAGTCGATCTTGCCGGCAAAGTCGCCTTCGACAATTTTCTTGATGCGGTCCTGGCCGTAGGTGAAGTCCCAGTGGCCGGTCATGACGTCGACGCCCAGCAGCTTGCAGGCATCGACCATGTCCTGGCCCTGCGTCCAGAGCGCAGTAGCGCTGCCCTGCCAGGTATCGCCGCCGTCGAGCAGCAAGGCGCCGGGTCGTGAGGCCCTCAGCTGTTTGACCAGCGTCGCCAGGTGGGCAAAACCGCCGACCTTGCCGTATTGGCGGGCCGCACGTTCGAAGTCGAGGTAAGTCAGCGCATGGGCTTCGGGGCTGCCTGCCTTGATACCGGCGGCTTTCAGCAGGTGCTGGCCAACCAGATGCGGCGACTGGCCGCGCATGCTGCCCACGCCCAGGTTGACAGAGGGCTCGCGGAAGTACATGGGCATGAGCTGCGCGTGGCAGTCGGTCATGTGCAGCAGGTGCACATTGCCCGTGCGCGGCACGTCGTACAGCGCGCCGGCCTGCGCGGCGTTCGCGTCACGCTGCAAGGGGAAACCGGCGGCCAGCGCAGCGGCCATGACGCTTGAAAACTCTCGGCGGGACAGGTTCATGGCGGCTACTTTGTGTATGTGAGAGGAGTCCGGGCAGCTTGGATACTATGAAATTTATAGCTGCTCACGTACGTATCTATTGGCCTGCAGCCGATTTGGCACCTAAAAACAGGCATTTTTTGGTCTTTTTGACGCTTTTTGGGAGCCGAAAACCCAGGCCAAACCATGAAAAGTTAATATGGAAGTTAACTTTTATCATGTTTTTAACGTACACGTTAATTTTTTGCCGTATACATTAAAAAATTGCCGGCAGGCAGCCGCTGATCAGCGAGGAGGCAGCCTGCCGAAACAGATTACTGATTCACCGGCGATTTCGGGTCCAGCAGCAGCGCCATGACGTCGCGCATCTGCTGCTCGGTCAGGATGCCGGCATGGCCGAAACGGGGCATGTCGGAGCAGGCATTGAAGGCCTTGGCGTTCCACAGCTTGCTCCAGGTGTAGTCGACTATGGGTTTGCTGGCCGCAGCGGCCGGGTCGGCCACACCGCGCAGCTTGCCGTAGTTGTAGAGGCTGGGGCCGATGGAGCCGAATGACAGCTCTGCCTTGCTGATCTGGTGGCAGTTGTAGCAGCTGCCGCCGTTGACCGAGGCTGCCGGGTCGCTCCAGGTCATGCCGCGGCCGTTCTGGGCGATTTTTTCGCCTTCTACCCAGTTGCCTATGAGCTTGCCATCGGCCGGGAACTTCACGGTCTTCAGGTTGGCCTCTTCAATCGATTTGGCCAGCTTCTCGTCAAGTGCAGCGCCCGCCGCTTCTGAACAAGCCTGGTTGGAAGCGTCCTGCACCAGGCGGTCCATCTTCGCTTCACCCTGGGCGCGGAAGGAGGATTTCATGACCTGTTCGGTCGCCTCGGCCACCTGCTGGGAGGTCGGTGCCATGGCGCAACTGGCCAGCAGCACGGCTGCACCGAGGCTCATGACCACAAATGCGGTTTGTTTGATTGTTTTTTTCATTTCTTGACTTCCCGCTCAGCGTTTCAGGGCTGGGGCAATCGACTGACCGCCCTTGCTGTTGACACCCATGAACACACCGAGGGCGATGGTGGCGTCAGACGCATAACCCGGGAAGGGAAAGCGCTGCTGGCGGTAACAGTCGTTCAGGCGGCGCTGCATGCTCCACAGGTCGCCGCTGGAGACGCGGTAGGCAGGCCAGGAGCCAAAGCCGACAGACGCACCGGGCTGTTTGGTCAGGTTGGGCAAATCCTGCAGGCGCACGCGCTTGTCGTCGGCGCCATGGCAGGAAGCGCATGAAAAGTCATACGGGCCGCCGCGCAGGTAAAACACCTTCTTGCCGACTTCGTACATGAGCTTTTCCTGCGCATGGGCCTGTGGCACGGCAAACTTCATGTCGCGCGACTCGCCGGAGATATAGGCGACCAGCGACTCGATCGTTTTCTGCTCACCGGCACCGAAAGGCGTTTTGGCAATTTCTGCGGCGCTGAAGCCCTGCTGCTGCTCCATGCAGGTCAGCAGGCGGGATTCCAGATCCTGCACGCGGTTGGTGTCCGCAAAGTAGCGTGGCAGCTCGACGAACGCGCCCTTGACGACGCCCGGGCCCTTGCCCAGGTCGCATTTCTCAAGCGTGGCTTTTTTCGGGCCGCGGGCTTCCTTCCAGAGGCCCTCGCCTTTGGCTTCATACAGTTCGGCGGGGTTGCCGTCGGCCAGCATGGCGCGGTATTCGGCAATACCTTCGGCGGTGGTTTTCTGGGCCGATGCCGGCATGGGCAAGGTGGCCACGGCGGCCATGGTGGCCATGGTGGCCATGGTGGCCAGGGCTGCCAGCAGGGTGAGGCCGCTTGAACGGGTCCGTTTCATCGTGTCTCCTCGACAGGTTTTTTGTAATCGGTGCGCAAGCCCCGTGGGCGGGGCGTCAAGGGAACAAATCAGGCGATCACGGCTTCGTCGCTGCGCTTGTCGCCGCGGTTGTCCACCCAGCTGACGACAACTTTCTCACCAGCCTTGCCGCCCTTGAATGCGAACTGGATGAAGGGGTTCTTGGACACCGCCGTGCCCCATTGGGCGCTCATCACGGTCGTGCCATTCCAGGTGGCGTTGATGTTCTGGATGAACCAGGCCGGTACGATTTTGCCTGCGGCATCGCGGCGCTGGCCGCTTTCCATTTCGTGGCTGACGAGCACACGTACAGTGGTTTTATCGCCCTGGGCCTGGGCACGGATTCTCATTGGATCTGACATGTTTTTCTCCTGACTTCAGTGTTGGTTGTGGGTGTTGAATGAACGGATGCGCGATTAACCGCCGCAACCGCCCAAAGTGACCTTGACCTCTTTCACTGCATAAAAGAACTTGTCACCGGCCTTGGCCAGTGCATAGACGTTGGACGACTGGCCCATCTTGACGTTGGTCGAGACGTTGGCGTCGGTGCCTGCGGGGATGTCGAACGAGGCGGCCAGCGCGAAGGGGTTTTTCTCGACCACGAATGCGATCTGCGAGGTGTTGGCGATGTTGCTCTGTGCCGCGACACGTACCACGGCGCCGTTTTCGGCAATCTCGGGGGCCTGCAGAACCAGGTCCTTGCTTTCGACCGGTGCGCTGGTCGCGCCCATGGCCTTGGCGGCATCGGCGAGCGACTTGGTTTCAAAAGCAGCCTTGTTCCATCCGGGCGCATTTTGCGCGTGGGCCGGGGCAATGCCTGTAGCGGCAGCCAGCGCCAGCGCGGTGGCGCCTGAACTGCTGGCCAGAAAATCACGACGTTCCATGGTGGACTCCTTTAGTCTGAAAAACTCGAACACTGTTGAATATTGGACACAAAAACTCTTGGGCTTCACAGGGGACTTCTACCGACCTGGACTGCACTTTAGTCATGCCTATCTGGGCATTCCTACCTGGGCATTCCTACCTGGGCATCCCGTTGGCCAGCCACTGCGCAACCTGCGCCGCCTCGGCTTCACTGAGGGACTGGGCCGGCATAGGAATGGCGCCCCATACGCCCTGCCCGCCTGACCTGATTTTGCCCGAGAGGTAATTCACCGCGTCGGCGCGGCCCTTATATCTGGCCGCGATCTCATTGAAACCGGGGCCGACAAGCTTGCTGTTCATGCCGTGGCATGCCAGGCAGGCGTTCTTCTGCAGCAGGGGCGTGACGCTGGCAGTGGTCGGGCCGCTCGATACAGGTGCGGCTGCCGGTTTCATTTCGGCTGGGGCCGCAGCAGGTTTGGCCAGCGTGCCTTGCCCACTTTGAGCCAACACAGCTGGCGGTGGCTGCGTGGTGTCCGCGCCCCGGCTTGCACCGATCATGCGCGACTGCCCGGCCAGGTTGCCATGTGCATTGCGGGCGTAATCAGGCAAAAAGCTTTTGACGACGGCTTCAGGGCCGCAATTTGACACACAGGCCGAGCCCTGCACGTCTGGTTTGGCGATGCCACCCAACTCCTTGCCCGGCCACATCGCATGGGCGGTCGTCATGCCGTTGCGGTTAGGCAGCATGCCCTGAACTTCGCGAATGTTTTTGTCCGAGAGGGTGAAATCCGGCGGCAGGATGTTGCCCAGGTTCAGCACATAGG
>JAZKHN010000017.1:0-2668 GCA_040385325.1 Pseudomonadota bacterium | reverse complement strand
CCCCAGCTCCACCATATGCCAATACAAAAGGCCGCTGACTAGAGATAGTCAGCGGCCTTTTTTCCTGGTCACTGCAAATCATATTCCGCCGTCGACATGACGCCAGGTAGCTAGTAACCACGCGCTCCGACGTATGGTGCTTGTGCCTGTTGAGGCTTTGGGTGTAGCCTGTCAGTTCACAACAGGGGGTGGGCCATGGACCAATATCAGTTGTACAAGGGCGGCGACGGCGATTTCTGGTGGAAGTTTGTGTCGGCCAATGGCCGGGAGATCTTCCGCAGCAGCGAAGGCTACAACAACCGCCTCGATGCCATACGTTCTATAGAGATAGCCCGTGCATCTCACAATGCCCAGCGCATTGAACAGTATGTGGATGGCAGGTGGTTTGAATTCGGCTGAGCCATGTTGCTGCTGCGGCCGCATCTTTTGAGACAAGCCGCACTTTTTTTGGACCGCGAGGCCTCGCGGGCCGTCTTACGGTGGTTGTGGTTGCGTCTGTGCAGCAACCAAAAATACCTGCTGATTTGCGCTGAAAAACAGGCATCCGAGGCAACTAAATCTGCATCACCTGTCTAAGCATTTGTCTCTGGTTTTTAGCTGTCGCAATTTCAGCAGGCCAAAGATGATTTCGCCATTTCATCAATCTTTTCACAAAAATCATGAACCTGACCAACAACACCCTTCTCAACGCGCGCATGCTCTCGGTCCTTCGCATCGTCTCGGCCTTTCTGTTGCTGCAGCACGGCACCGCCAAGCTGCTTGGCTTTCCTCACGTGGCTTACTTTGACAACCTGCAGATTTTTTCGCTGATTGGTGTTGCCGGCATTCTTGAGGTGGTGGGCGGTGTGCTGTTGTTGATGGGTTTGTTCACGCAGCCGGTTTCGTTCGTGTTGTCGGGCCTGCTGGCATTTGCCTATTTCATTGGTCATGCGTCAAAGGGTTTCTTCCTGATGCCCATGCTCAACAATGGCGAGTCGGCTGTTCTTTTCTGTTTTGTGTTTCTGTATCTTGCTGCGGCTGGGGGCGGCGCGTGGAGCCTGGATGCCTTGCGCTCGCGCAAATCCTGATACCTGTACTTCTTCGCAAATGAGGCCCCGTGAGCAGTGCTCCGGGGCCTTTTTATTTGAGACCTGGAGAAGTAGTCCTGCACCTACAGGCGCAGGCCACACGTTCCGGCGTTGTGGTTTTATGTTTGGGCGCACACTGGAATCACTGTGGCAGAGGCATCAGATGTTTGGCCAGCCATCTCACGCTTTTAAGGAAGACATATGCAAGTACTACTCAATACCGATCACCATGTAGACGGACGCCAGGAAATGGCCGATCACCTCAACAGCGTTGTGAAGGAGGCGCTGCACCGTTTCGGCGACCACATCACCCGTGTAGAGGCCCATCTGTCTGATGCCAACAGCCACGTCAAGACAACCCCTGATGAAATTCACTGCACGCTTGAAGCCCGTGTGGCCGGCCAGGAGCCGGTCGTCGTGAAGGACCACGCGGCCACTGCCCACCAGGCCATCAATGGCGCAGTTGGCAAGCTGAAAAGGGCCGTCACCACGGCGTTTGAAAAGCATGACCCCCGCCGTGCAGGTCAGTCGCGTGAAGAGTTGCTGGTCGATGTGGCCGACGACAACAGCGCCAGCGCCTCATAAAACCCAGCAGATCACCAATGTCCGGGCTGTTGGTCGAGTTGCCGGGCGATGAAGCGTTGCATCGCACTAAGTTCCTCCTTCAGTTTCAGTAACCGACGGTGTTTTCCCTAGGCGCAGTAAGTGTGGCCTTGTCTAGGATAGCTCTGCGCGATCCGCGCTCATATCCGGGAAGAGGAACACTCCATGACAACAGCTTCTTTGCGCCTGCTCACGCGGGCTTTGACTCTGGCGGGCCTGATGGCGGGGTTGGCGTCCTGCGCCAACGTGCCCACTGAAAGTGCCGAGGCTGCGCTGACGCGCGCCAATACGGCGATGGGTGGGGTGACACTGCGCAGCATTTCATTTGCCGGTACCGGTACAGGCGCGACCTTCGGCCAGGCTTACCAGCCTGGCATGGCCTGGCCCCGGATTACCTACAGCAGTTTTTCGCGTGTTGCGGACTACAGCACCGGCACTTTCCGTGAAGACGCCGCCCGCAGCCGGGCCGAGCCCAATGGCGGCGGCGCAGTCCCCTTGATGGGCACAGGCGAGCAGCGCACCATGGGGCTTTTAAAAGGCGAATCCGCCTGGAATCTGGCGGGTACCAATCCGGTAGCCGCCCCCATTGCCGTTTCTGGCCGCATTCACGACCTGTGGACCACGCCACACGGCGTGATCAAGGCCGCGATGGCCGGCAACCCCCGCATTGCGATGCGCAGTGACAACGGCCGCATGCTGACCGCCGTGTCGTTCAGCGTCGCGGGCCGCTTCAGCGCGACCGCGCTGATCAACGACGCGGGGCTGGTCGAAAAAATTGAATCGCTGCAGCCTCACCCGGTCACCGGCGATACCGCATCGGTCATCAATTTTTCAGACTACCGTGATGTCGGCGGCGTGAAGTTCCCCATGCGCATTGCTCAAAGCATGGGCGGCTTCCCCGTGCTTGACCTGGCTGTCAATGACGTGAAACCGAACGTGGCTGCGGCCATCGAAATTCCTGCGCCGGTCACAGCAGCCGTCGAGCGCGTGACCACCGA
>JAZKHN010000016.1:0-3226 GCA_040385325.1 Pseudomonadota bacterium | reverse complement strand
GGCCATCTGGTCGATATAGGCCGCAAGCTGGTCGATGAACAGGTCAGCCGCCCCGCAGGCGAACAGGCCCTGCGCTGGGCGCTGAAAGAAGGCCTGCCCTCGCCGCTGTTTGCGCCTGCCATGAAGCTGGGCCAGTCGGTGCGCGGCCTGCTGCCTGAATCGCTCAGGAACAAGGTGCCTGCCAAACAGTCTGCCGGGGCATGGCCCACCAATACGCATGCACGCAAGGTTTTGTTGCTGGAGGGCTGCGTGCAGCCGGCCATGATGCCCAACATCAATTCGGCGACCGCCCGCGTGCTGGATGCAGCCGGCATTGAAACCGTTGTGGCTGCGAAGGCCGGTTGCTGCGGCGCCGTGAAGTTTCACCTCAACGACCACGAAGGCGGCAAGGCAGAAATGCGGCGCAACATCGACGCCTGGTGGCCGTTTGTGGAAAGTGAAGGCGTGGAAGCGATCGTCATGAATGCCTCCGGCTGCGGCGTCACCGTCAGGGACTACGGCCACATTCTCAAAGATGACCCGCAGTACGCCGAAAAAGCCGCACGCATCAGCGCCCTCACGCGCGACCTCAGCGAGCTGTTGCCTGAGCTTGTCGAGCCCCTGCGCACACGCGTGGCCGCCAAAGCTGGCCAGATTGCATTCCACCCGCCCTGCACCTTGCAGCACGGCCAGAAGCTGCGCGGCGGTGTTGAAAAACACCTCGGCGAGCTTGGCTTCAACATCAGGGTTGCCAGCTGCGAATCACATCTGTGCTGCGGCTCTGCGGGTACCTATTCAGTACTGAACCCCGGTATCGCCTACCAGCTGCGCGACCGCAAGCTGGAAAATCTCAGCGAGATGAAGCCCGAGGTGATTGCTTCCGCCAACATCGGCTGCATCACCCACCTGCAAAGCGGCACAGCCACGCCCGTGCGGCACTGGGTTGAGTTGCTGGACGAGGCGCTGAGCCCTTGAGCGGGCCTGAGGCCATTTCGCAGCGCATCATTCGCCGCCTGTGCGGGTATTGGCAAGCCGCCTGACGGCCGCGCGCAGCAGTATCCGCGAGTAGAGCTTGTGAAACCCCAGCAGCGCACGAAACGCCAGGCCCATGGTGGCCTTGCCCGTGCGCCTGTCGGTGATGGGCACAACCGCAGACCCGAAGAACAGCCGCGTGGCATCGCTGCCCGGCACGGGGGCTGTCATCAGCCACGACCGTGTACGGCCCTGAAAGTCGCACAACAGCAACTGGTCGGGCGCGCGCTCCTCCACGTTCCATGCGGCAAACGATGCCAGCCTGCCGGTGGCCATGTCCACCACCTCTGCGTCGCTTGATGGGCGCTTCGCAAGCCACGACAGCAGCAGCCTTTCGAGCTTGAAGACACGGGTGGTGTAGAAGGCGGTGACGAACGCGGTGTGTGATACCGGCCCGGCGAACTCGGTGGCGTAACAGTCGGCGTAGGCCCCGCCGCCCAGATATCTGCGAAGCAGGGCATCTGATGGCAGCTCGCAGGCTTTTATGGGGCTCATGGCAGGTCCTTTGATGGGGTGGGGTATCAACCGGGAGGCCGGCTATGTCCGGCGCGAAGGCTCACCGACGGCAATTTTGCTATGTAATTTATAGCTACTCACGCACGTATTTATTGGCCTGCAGCCTGATTTGATGCCAAAAAATCGGTTTTTGAAGCGTTTTCGGGCATTTTTATGGCTTTGGCAGGACAAAAAGCAGCTTGTCGATGTGAAAAGTTAACATGGAAGTTAACTTTTCGCCAATTTTTAACGTATACGTTAAATTTTCTTGAGTTCTGGCTTAGGAGACTGCCTCAAGGGCTCTCCGCAAGGCGGCACGTGCGAGCAGTCGGGTGGAATCCAGTGTGGGCAGCGCCGAATTGCGGTCGTCAATGATGAGCGGTATTTCGGTGCAGCCCAAAATCACTGCATCGCAGCCCCGACCCTGCAGGCCCTTGATGACCTCCTGAAAGCGCGCCACCGTCTCAGGCCGGAAAACGCCGTAAACCAGTTCGTCCATGATGAGCTGCCCGAGTTCGTCGCGCTCTGCATCCGTGGGCCGCACGAAGGCCAGTCCCCTGGCGCGCAAGGCGTCGGGGTAGACCTCGCTCGCCACCAGCCAGCGCGTACCCGTGATGCCCAGCTTTTGGTAACCGCGCTCGAGGGCTTCCGCGGCAACCACTTCGGCGATATGCAGCCAGGGCAGCGGTGAGGCCGGCGCCATCAGCTGAAAGGACTGGTGGATGGTGTTGTCCGGGCAAATCAAAAAATCAGCGCCTGCGGCAGCGAGCTTTCTGGCCGATGTGAGCATGAGGTCGGCCACGCCCTGCAGGTCGTTGTTATCCAGGCACCGGACGTAATCTGCAAGCGACAGCGAGTTCAGCGACACCTCCGGGTGCGCATGGGACCCCATGAGCGCTGCGCCTTCTGCGCAGATGGTGCGGTAGCAGAGGGCAGCGCCTTCGGCCGAGCAGGCGACGATGCCGATGTGCAGGGGCGCGGACAATTTGGTAAAGACTCAGGCCGCCAGCGCAGTCTCGATGTCTTTTGCCAGATCCGCCGGCTTGTCGGTCGGCGCATAACGGCGAATCACCTTGCCGTCCTTGCCGACCAGAAATTTCGTGAAGTTCCATTTGATGGCCTTGCTGCCCAGAATGCCCGGCGCTTCGGCGCTCAGCCATTTGTAGAGCGGGTGCGCGGCGGGGCCGTTGACGTCGATCTTGGACATCATGGGAAAACTCACGCCGTAGTTGATCTGGCAGAACTGCTCGATCTCGCCGTCAGCGCCGGGGTCCTGAGAGCCGAACTGGTTGCATGGAAAACCCAGCACCGCCAAGCCCTTGCCGGCATAACTCTTGTGCAGCTCTTCCAGCCCGCCAAACTGCGGCGTGAAGCCGCACTTGCTGGCGGTGTTGACGATGAGCATCACCTTGCCCTTGAATTCTTCCAGCGGAATGGTTTTGCCGTTGATGTTGGTGGCTTCGAAGCCGTAGATGGTTTCTGCGGTGCTCATGTGTGCTCCAGTTGTTTTTTGCGACTTTAACCCGTCGCGCCTTGAAATAGCTAGAGGACGCGGTCTTGCCCTTCACGCAGAAGCCGGGCTACCCCCGGCCTGGTAGTGAAGGGCAACACGCCCGAAAAAGCAGAAGCAGTTACTTCTCCGAAGAAGCAAGCGCGGCAAGCAAAGCCGCAACAACTATCAACCCCCCACCAACCAAAATCCGCGGCGTAAAAGCCGCTG
>JAZKHN010000015.1:1650-2883 GCA_040385325.1 Pseudomonadota bacterium | reverse complement strand
CGCATCAGCAGCACACCAATCACCGCTGTCAAGGCAAGCGCCGACAGCGCCAGCGACCAATGCACGCCTATCACCGCACCCATCAGCCCGACCGTGATGCCGCTGAAGGCGCGCATGCCTAAAGCAGCCATGTTGAACAGGCCGATCACACGCCCGCGTATCTCGCCGGGCGCATTGAGCTGCACCAGTGCCTGTGTCATCGAGCTGAATGACAGCTCGAGAAAGCCCGCCACAAACAGCAGCAGCAGGGCCAGCGGGTAACTGGCCGACAGCGCAAAACCGACGAGCGCAAGGCACCACAGCACGGCGAGGATCAATGCGGTGCGCGGGTTTGATTTCAGCAAGCCACTGCCCTCAAGCAGAAAGCCGGCCAGCAGGGCACCCGCCGCATCGGCCGCCAGCAACATGCTGTACGACACGCCCGGGTCACCATGGCCGAGGTCATGCGCAAAGCCCGGCATCTGCGCCTGGTAGGCGCCACCAATAAAGAAGGAGGTGCAGCCGGCCAGCAGTGTCATCGAGACAATGAGGCGATTGCCTGCGATGTCACGCATGGTCTGCACGATATCTGCGAAGCCGCGTACCGCACGCCGGATCGCTGCAGGACCTTTGCGGAATTTCGGCCCATAGGGCGCCTTCCACAGCCACAGAATCAGCGGCAGATAAAACACGGCGTTCAGCAAAATGCCATGCGACGGTCCCATGGTCAGCATGATGAGGCCGCCCACTGCCGGGCCGACCAGCACGCCGAGGTAACGCGCAGATGCATTGAGGCGCACCGCGCTCGGCAAGTCCTGCGGCTCGACGATGTCATGCAGCAGCAACTGGCTGGCGGTTTGCCACAGCACACCGGCCACACCGTGAATGGTCAGCAGCACCATGGCATGCCACATCTGCAGCGTGTCAGTGATGAAGAAGTAGCCCCAGCCGATGGAGGCAATCATGAATAGCAGCATGCCGGCCTGGATGATGCGGCGCGGATCAAAGCGGTCGGCCAGCGCACCGGCAGCAACCGAGAACAGCAAAAACGGCAGCCAGTGCGACACCACGGCAAAGCCGCCGAGCGCCGGCGACTGGAATTTCTGGAACACCATCCAGTAGCTGATGACGTGCTCGATGTTGTCGGCCATCATGGCGAGCACGTAGGTGAAAAAATGCATGCGGTAGCCGGGCACACGCATGGCAGCAAACGACGGCCGTACGGCCGGCGTCGCTGATGGGGAGGAAGGTGGA
>JAZKHN010000015.1:0-1550 GCA_040385325.1 Pseudomonadota bacterium | reverse complement strand
CCGGTCTCGGTGATGCTGTAAAGCTTTTTGGCACCCTCTGCTGCGACCGTCGCATAGCCAATCTCTTCAAGATAAGTCAGCGCAGGGTAGACCATGCCGGGGCTGGGGCTGTAAAAACCGTTGGAACGTTCATCCAGCGCCTTGATGATTTCATAGCCATGACGCGGCTTTTCGGCCAGTAGCGCGAGGATCAAAAGCTGAAGATCGGCCGAACCCAGCTTGCGGCCAGGCCCCATGCCGCCCCGGCCGCCGCCCTTGCCTTCACCGGGAAATCCACCGCCAAAGTCAAAGCGGAAACCGCCAAAACCGCGCCCGCCTATGGCGTGATGGGCAGCGTGACGTGCTGCGTGGCGTTCATGATGGGCCGCATGGCGGGCTGAAACATGGTCATGTATGTTTTTGAAAAAGGGATGCATAGGGAAGTCCTTGAGTATTTGAAAGAGTTGATTTGGTGATGCGACTATATCAAAGATACATCGAAAAACATATCTTAAGATATAAATTCTATGTAAAGCCTGTTTTGCAGAGGAATCAGATTCCTTAAACCGGAGCCTGAATTTGGGGTCAAGAATCAGCACTGGCGGCGCAATTACAATCTCGCGTCCCCTGTTGAGGGGTTTGAACCCCTTATAAGAAGGTTTCACCCCGTTTTTCATCAGTTTTTGGCCTGTTTGAGGCACAAACCGAATCTCCCTGCCCTTGAAACGGCCTTTGAGGGCCCCAAGTGGTCTGCATCCCCGCTTAACAACTTCTCGCTCAAGCATGTCTGACAATCAACAACCTGAACAAAATCAAAACCTGACGGGTGCGCCCAGCCCGGAAGAACTGGAAGCCGCGCAAGCTGCCAACGAGTTTGACGCGCAAAACGAACTGGCTGCAGCCCAGGCTGAAGTGGCCACGCTGACAGCCAAAAACACCGAGCTGGCAGACAGCTACCTGCGCGCCAAGGCTGAAACCGAGAACGCCCGCCGCCGCGCCGACGAAGAAGTCGGCAAGGCGCGCAAGTTTGCGCTTGAAAGTTTTGCCGAAAGCCTGCTGCCGGTGGCCGACAGCCTGGAAGCCGGGCTGGCCATCCAGAACGTGACGCCAGAACAGATTCGCGAAGGCGCTGAAGCCACGCTCAAGCAGCTCAAGGCGGCGCTGGAGCGCAACAAGGTCATCGCCATCGACCCTGAAGCCGGCACCAAATTCGACCCGACCAAACACCAGGCCATCAGCATGGTGCCTTCCGACCAGGAAGCCAACACCGTGGTCAATGTGCTGCAAAAGGGTTACCTGATTGCCGAGCGTGTTTTGCGCCCTGCCCTGGTCACCGTATCCGCACCAAAATAAATTCTAAAAATTTGCGCTGCTTCACTTGAATATGCACCGCTTATCCACAAGTCATCAACACAGTTATTGATACCGGCCCGACGCCTTGTTTGATCTTTTGATCACAGCACCCGGCCAACCCTTTTTAAACCTTAACGAATCGAAAAACAGGAGCTCATCATGGGAAGAATTATTGGCATCGACCTTGGCACCACCAACAGCTGCGTGTCCGTCATGGA
>JAZKHN010000014.1:10121-16818 GCA_040385325.1 Pseudomonadota bacterium | reverse complement strand
GGCCAGTCGCGGATATAGGCCTTGAGCATCTTGTTCTCGAAGTTCTGGCCATCGACGACGGCCTTGGCCACGTCGTAAAACGAAATCACGCCTTCCAGCATCTTCTTGTTGAGCACCGGCATGTAGCGCGCGTGGCGGCCCAGCATCATGCGGCGGACTTCATCTATCTCGGTCTCGGGCGTGCAGGTCAGCGGTGCGTCATCCATTGCCGTGCGCACCAGCGTCTTGCCCAGCTCGTTGCCGTTCTTGACGATGCAGACAATCACCTCGCGGAAGGTCAGCATGCCGACGAGGTCGCCGTGCTCCATCACCACCAGCGAGCCGATGTCTTTCTCGGCCATGATCTCGGCGGCCTTGGCCAGCGGTTCGTCCGGCTGGACGCTGTAGAGCGTGTTGCCCTTGACGCGCAGGATGTCTTGAACTTTCATGGCTTTCTCCTCGGGGTGGCTGTCTCTGGATTTTCCCACCGCCACAGCGTGTGGGGGAAGTTTTTTGCCAATATAGCCCACAATGTCAGGCCGTGCGAACAAAGCACGCGCAGATTTCATATTTTTCAAATGGAGACAAACCCATGCCCGGTTATTCAGACCCCGGCTTTGACACGCTGGCCCTGCACGCAGGCGCATCGCCTGACCCGACCACGGGCGCGCGCGCGGTACCGATACATCTGACAACATCTTTTGTCTTCGAGTCCAGCGACCACGCCGCCAGCCTGTTCAACCTCGAGCGTGCGGGCCACGTCTATTCACGCATCAGCAACCCGACCAACGCGGTGCTCGAGCAGCGCGTGTCCGCCCTTGAAGGCGGCATAGGCGCCATCGCCACCGCCAGCGGTCAGGCCGCACTTCACCTGAGCGTTGCGACGCTGATGGGCGCGGGCTCGCACATCGTCGCCAGCACGGCACTATACGGCGGCTCGCAAAACCTGCTGTACTACACGATGCGCCGTTTCGGCATCGAAACGACGTTTGTCAAACCTGGTGACATCGACGGCTGGCGCGCCGCCGTGCGGCCTAACACCAAACTCTTTTTCGGCGAAACCGTTGGCAACCCCGGGCTGGATGTGCTCGATATCCCGGTGGTGTCGGACATCGCGCATGAAGCCGGTGTGCCGCTGCTGGTGGACTCCACGTTGACCTCGCCCTGGCTCATCAAGCCATTCGACCACGGGGCAGACCTGGTCTACCACTCGGCCACCAAATTCCTGAGCGGCCACGGCACCGTCATTGGCGGCATCGTGGTCGATGGCGGCTCCTTCGACTGGGACGGACCCAAAGCCGCAGGCCGGTTTGCCGAACTCAGCGAAGCCTATGACGGCTTTCACAACATGGTGTTCACCGAAGAAAGTACGGTCGGTGCATTTTTGCTGCGCGCCCGACGCGAAGGCCTGCGTGACTTCGGCGCCTGCATGAGCCCGCACACCGCCTGGCTGATTCTGCAGGGCATAGAGACCCTGCCGCTGCGCATGGCGCGGCACATGGGCAACACCGAAAAGGTGGTGGAGTTTCTGGCCAGCCACGACTTCGTCTCGCGCGTCGGCCACCCGTTGCTCGAATCGCATACCAGCCATGCGCTCGCCAAAAAGCTGCTGCCACGCGGGGCCGGTTCGGTCTTCAGTTTTGACCTCAAGGGCAGCCGCGAACAGGGCAAGGCCTTTGTCGAGGCCCTGAAGGTGTTCAGCCATCTCGCCAATGTCGGTGACTGCCGCAGCCTGGTGATTCACCCGGCCAGCACAACGCACTTCCGCATGACGGATGAGGCGCTGTCGGGTGCCGGTATTTCGCAGGGCACGATACGTTTGTCGATTGGCCTCGAAGACGCGGACGACCTGATCGACGATTTGAAGCGTGCGCTGAAGGCAGCGGAAAAGGCGGGGAACTGACATGTATTTACAAGTCAACAACCACAACACCTACTGCTACACCGGCGGCAAACCTATCGACGCCGCAAAACCCACCGTCGTGTTCATTCACGGCGTGCTCAATGACCACAGCGTGTGGATTTTGCAGAGCCGCTACATGGCAAACCATGGCTGGAATGTGCTGGCAGTTGACCTGCCGGGGCATTGCCGCAGCGAAGGAGACGCGCCGGCCAGCGTTGAAGAAGCTGCGGCCTTCATCGTTGCCCTCCTCGATGCTGCAGGCATCCAGCGTGCCGCACTCGTCGGCCACAGTTGGGGATCACTGATCGGCGTGGAAGCTGCTTCGATGTTGAAGGACCGCATCACCCACCTCGTGATGGTGGGCACGGCTTACCCGATGAAGGTATCGCCCGCGCTGATCGAGGCATCGCTGAACGACCCGGCCGCAGCACTGAAGATGATCAATGTGTTCTCACGCAGCACGCTGAGCGCACCGCCCTCGGCACTGGGTCCGGGTACCTGGGTGTATGGCGCGAGCATGGCGCTGGGCCGCCGTGTGCTGGCAAGCAATCGCAAGGTCAATGTGTTTCACCGCGGCTTTGTGGCATGCGACAGCTACGCGAATGGAGAGCAGGCCATCGCGGCCATCACCTGTCCGGTGCTGTTCCTGCTGGGGTCGCAGGACCAGATGACGCACCCCAAGGCGGCGCAACTGCTGGTCAAAACTGCCAGAGAGAGCGGCAAGATGCTGCGCGTGGTCAACATGCCGGTAGGCCACCACCAGATGACGGAAGCGCCTGAACAGACGCTGTTTGCGATCAGGGATTTTGTGACCGCCTGAAGACGGCTTGAGGTTACAGCGAGGGTTGCGCCTGCGTCTTCAGCGCCTTCATGCACGCCACGCCCGCCTGCATGGCGGCTTCATGGGTCGGGTAGGGGTGGTCAGAACCCTCAACCTTCGCCTCACCAGCGTACTCCTGGGTGCCAAGCCGCGTCACCACCCAGTAAAAAAGACCGAGCGACGGCTCCTTGATCTTGACGGCAAGCGGGCCGGGTGTTGGGCCATAGGATTGAACAAGCGTGTTCATAAAACCCGCCCCAGCCTGTCACCCACATCACCGACCATGGGGCCCACTTCTGCAACCGCGACGCGAAGTTCAAGCTCGCTGCAATGCAGGGTGTTGACCCAATAGTTGACGGAGGACTCTTCGTTGATGTCGATGGGCTGGCTGGCCAGCATGTGTGGTGCTTGCGCTGCTGAAAGCTGGGGCATGGGTTTCTCCGTGAATCAACTGGAAGGCGCTGTCAGGCGTTAGCGCTCAGACGGCCCGGGGTGGCTGCTTCGCCACCGGTGCGCGCGAGGCCACAGGCGTGGCTGCTTTTTTGGCGGCATACGCTTTGTAGGCTTTGGCGGCGAGGCCGGAAGTGATGGCGAAGACGATGAGTTTTTTCAGCATGAGAAGGCTCCTTTGAAGGCCAGGGAAGTTGTTGATGAGTTCAATATAGGCCGCATGTTGCAGCGCAGCAGTCGGGTTTTGCCGCTGCGAAATGTGCGACGCGTCTTACGACATGCTGCGGGCTGCGGGATAACCACCCTTGGCGGCCTCAGGCCGCTGCGCTAGGATGAAATCACATCAATCCGGCCCTGATGAGGGCGGGCGCAGGAGACAAAACATGAACACCACGACAACATCCACCCCCGTTGACCCGCGCAGCTTTCAGAGCTTTGCCGAGTTCTACCCTTTCTACCTGACAGAGCACAGCGACCTCACCTGCAGGCGGCTGCACTTTGTGGGCTCCACGCTGACGCTGGCCTGTGTGGTCGCGCTGGTGGTGACGCGCAACCCGCTGTGGATACTGGCTGCGCTGCTGTGCGGTTACGGTTTTGCGTGGGTCGGGCACTTCGGCTTCGAGAAGAACCGACCCGCCTCTTTCAAGCGCCCGCTCTACAGCTTTATGGGCGACTGGGCGATGTACCGTGACATCTGGACCGGCAAGGTGAAAATCTAGATCCCGAATCCCGGCAATTCGGGTTCGGTGTGGTCGCCATTTTGCTATTTATTTCATAGCTCCTCATGCACGTATTCATTGGTCTGCAGCCGATTTAATGTCTGAAAATGGCTCTTTTTTGGGCTTTTTCGACCTGTTCGAGCTGACAGAACGGGCCGAACCATGAAAAGTTAATATGGAAGTTAACTTTTTATTATTTTTTTAACGTACACGTTAAAAATTTAATGTGTACGTTAATTTCTACAAGGGGAGCGGTCAGCCCCTGCCCGGCCAGGCGGCTAAAGTACCTGGCGCAAGGTCAGCGCAGACCACTGCGCTTCTTTCCACAGCGGTGTGGTCGATTCGGTCTTCTCCAGCAACAGCAGCTTCATCAGAGGCTCCAGCGGGGTGCGGTCCGGGTCGGCCAGCAGGATGTAGCGCGACTCGCCCTCATCTTCCTGGACAAGCTGGCCAATCCATTGCAGGCCGGCCAGTGTCTCCAGCACCGGCTCAAGCTGCAGCACATCCACCTGCAGTTCTTCGGCCAGCGCAGAGGCTCCGCAGCCGTGGCTGCCCTTCTCACGCTGGCGGTTCAGCTGCTGCAGCACCTCGACGGCCAGCTGGAATTGCCAGCCATGCGCACTGCCGCGCCGCGCGATGCCGGCCAGCAGGCTGGGCAGGTAGGCCGCAATGACGGCGCCCATGAGCACCACAATCCAGGCGACATAAATCCAGACCAGCAGTATGGGCAGCGTCGCAAACGCGCCGTAAATCAGGGAATAGGTCGGTACCTGGCTGAGGTAGAAGGCCAGCAGGTTTTTGGCCACGCCAATGCCTGCCGCCACAAAAAAGCCCCCCGCCCAGGCGTGCGACCACTTCACAAAGGTGTTGGGCACATAGCGGTACATGGCCGCCATGCCAAACGCCACCAGAAAAAACTGCAGCGTGTTGAGAAAAAAGCCAAGGCTGGCGGTCAGGATGCCGACCCTGCCGGTCGACACAGACAACACGTAAGTGGTCACTGCCAGGCTGGCCGCCAGCAGCAGCGGGCCCAGGGTGATGGCGGCCCAGTAAATCAGAATTCGCTGCGTGAGTGAGCGCGGCTTCTTGACACGCCAGATGCCGTTGAGCGTGCGGTCTATGGTGAGAATCATCGCAATCGCCGTGATCAGCAAGATTGCCAGGCCGGCCACGCCCAGCTTGTTGGCCTGGCGGCTGAACATGGTGAGGTAGCCCAGCACCTGCCGAGCAATGTTGTCGGGAATCAGGCTTTGCACCAGCCAGGCCTGCAACGCGCCCTGCAGCTTGGCGAACATGGGGAAGGCGGTGAAGATGGCCAGCGCGACGGTAAAAAACGGCACCAGCGCAATCGAGGTGGTGAAGGTCAGGCTGCTGGCCGTCAGGCCCATGTGGTCTTCACGAAAGCGGTCGCGCAGCGTCAGGGCCGTATCGCGCCATGGGAAGCGCGACAGGTTGACCATGAAGTCTTGCAAAGATTGCTGAAATGACATCCCCGGTATCATGCCATCGACATGAACACGGACCCGAAAAAACAAATCGACGCCACCCGCTGGCTTGCCGCCGGCAGCATGATGGGCCTCATCATTCTGGGCTTTGCCTGGGAGATGTGGCTCTCCCCGATCCGCCCCGGAGGCTCATTGCTGGCTTTGAAAGTGCTGCCCCTGTGCCTGCCGCTGGCCGGCGTTCTGAAAAACCGCATGTATACCTACCGCTGGCTCAGCCTGCTGGTGTGGGTTTACTTCACCGAGGGCGCCACCCGCGCGTGGAGTGACCGCCCGCCCGGCAATTACCTCGCCATGATTGAAGTGCTGCTTTGCCTGATGCTGTTTGTGGCCTGCGCGCTGCATGTGCGGCTCAGGCTCAAGCATGCAGCCATAGCCAATGCCGCCAACGTGACAGCGGCCGAAACCACATGAACGACGCACTCATCAACACCCTGCGCGGCATCACCGGCGCAGCGAACGTCCTGACCGAAGGCGATTTGAGCGCATGGGAGCAGGACTGGCGCAAACGGGCACGCGGCAAGGCACTGGCCGTGGTGCGGCCCGGCAACACGGCTGAAGTTGCTGCTGTTGTGAAGGCCTGCGTTGCGGCGGGTGTGAGCCTGGTACCGCAAGGCGGCAACACCGGCCTGGTGGTCGGTGCGATTCCAGATGAATCAGGCACGCAGGTCGTGCTCAGCCTGCAGCGCATGAACACCGTGCGCAGCATGGATGCCGCCAACCTGACCATGACGGTAGAGGCGGGCTGCATATTGCAATCACTACAAGATGCGGCCGAGCAAGCCGGTTTTCTCTTCCCGCTCAGCCTGGCCGCCGAGGGCAGCTGCACGATTGGCGGCAACCTGGCCACCAACGCAGGCGGCACGCAGGTCGTGCGCTACGGCAATGCGCGCGAGCTGTGCCTGGGCGTTGAAGTCGTCACCGCGCAGGGCGAGATCTGGGACGGCCTCACCGGCCTGAGAAAAGACAATACCGGCTACGACCTGCGCGATTTGTTTATCGGGAGCGAAGGCACGCTGGGCATCATTACCGCCGCGACCCTGAAGCTCTACCCCATTCCCGCAGCGCGCCTCACAGCATGGGCTGCCGTGCCGTCGATGGAACACGCCGTGACGCTGCTGGGCCTGGCGCACCAGCACTTGGGTGCGGGGTTGACGGGTTTTGAGGTGATGGGCCAGTTTGCGCTCAGCCTGGTGGACAAACACTTTGCCCAGTTGCGCGTACCGCTCTATAAAGAGACGCCGTTCTGCGTACTGCTCGAAAACTCCGACCACGAATCCGAAAGCCATGCGCGCGAGCAGTTCGAGCGACTGCTGGAAACCGC
>JAZKHN010000014.1:0-10021 GCA_040385325.1 Pseudomonadota bacterium | reverse complement strand
AGCAAGGCCTTCCTGCGCGACCGCGAAGAAGAGGTCAACACCATCGTCTATGACTCGGTCGCGAGCTTTGAAGGATCAATCTCCGCCGAGCACGGCGTGGGCAGCCTCAAGCTCGACAAGCTGGAGCACCACAAATCACCCGTGGCCATGGGCATGATGCGGGCCATCAAGAATGCACTGGACCCCGCCAACGCCATGAACCCCAACCGGGTGTTGCGCGCATAAAATTGCCCGGTTGGCCCCGGCCCGGTTCCAACGCCCCTTTTTACCCACCCGCCCTTCCATGACGCATCCCATCCGCTCCCAGTACGAAGACTTCATGCGCCATGTGGACACCCACGGCGTGTTCAAGGCCGACCGCACGGGTACCGGCACCAAAAGCGTTTTCGGCTACCAGATGCGCTTTGACCTGAATGAAGGTTTCCCGCTGGTCACGACCAAGAAGGTTCACCTCAAATCCATCATCGTCGAGCTGCTGTGGTTCCTGAAGGGATCGAGCGACAACAACTGGCTGAAAGAGCGCGGCGTCAGCATCTGGGACGAATGGGCGCGTGAAGACGGTGACCTCGGCCCGGTGTACGGCGTGCAATGGCGCAGCTGGCCCACGCCCGACGGCGGCCACATCGACCAGATCTCGGATGTCATGAAGACGCTCAAGTCCAACCCCGATTCGCGCCGCATCATCGTCAGCGCCTGGAACGTAGCAGACCTGTCGAAGATGGCGCTCATGCCCTGCCATGCCTTCTTCCAGTTTTACGTAGCACCGGCCAGCACGCCGGGTGGCAAGGGCAAGCTCAGTTGCCAGCTCTACCAGCGCAGCGCAGACATTTTTCTCGGCGTGCCCTTCAACATCGCCAGCTACGCCCTGCTCACGCACATGGTCGCGCAGCAATGCGATCTTGATGTGGGCGACTTCATCTGGACGGGCGGCGACTGCCACATCTACAGCAACCACGCCGAGCAGGTCGCGCTGCAACTAAGCCGCACGCCACACCCCTACCCAACGCTCAATATCAAACGCAAACCAGCGTCGATCTTTGACTATGAGTTTGAGGACTTCGATTTCCCTGACTATCAGCATCACGCAGCCATCAAGGCGCCCGTCGCCGTTTAACCGCCATGAAGGTCAACATGATTTATGCCCGCGCCACCAATGGCGTGATCGGCAAGAACGGCACCCTGCCCTGGCACCTGCCGGAAGACATGGCGCACTTCAAACAGGTCACCATGGGCTGGCCCGTCATCATGGGGCGCAAGACCTGGGATTCACTGCCCGCAAAATTTCGCCCCCTGCCCGGCCGTACCAACATCGTCATCACGCGCCAGACGGACTGGCAGCCCGAGGGCGCCAAAGTCGCGACGAGTGTTGAAGACGCGATCAGCCTGGCCGGCAACATCGAAGAAGTCTGGGTGATTGGCGGCGCGCAGGTCTACGCGCTGGCTGAGCCCCTGGCCGACCGCATCGAGGTCACCGAAATCGCACAGGACTTTGAGGGCGATGCCTACGCACCAGCGCTGGGAACACAATGGGTAGAAGCAGCCCGAGAGAAGCATGTTTCGAAAAACGGATTGCAGTTCAGTTTTATCACCTATAACAAACAGAAATAACAGAAGGAGACAGCTATGTCAGGAGGCGGATTTCACGTGCACGGGCCACACGACCACGAGCTTGAACATGCAGCGCAGGGCGGCCATGGAGAGCACGACAGCCATGAAAAAGGCGGCGGCATGATTGCCCAGATTGCGGTCATCACGGCCATCATCGCAACCGTTGGCGCCATCTTTTCGTACATGGGCGGGGCGACCCAGGCCAATGCAGGGCTTTATAAAAACAACGCAGCCATCAAAAAGACCGAGGCGTCCAACCAGTGGAATTTCTTCCAGGCCAAAAGCACCAAGCAGTCACTGGCCGAAGTCTCGCGGGACCTCACCACCGTGGAGCCCGACAAGGCCAAGTACCAGGCCAAGATAGACCGCTACGAAAAAGAAAAAAACGACATCAAGCTCGCTGCCGAAAAGCTTGAAAACGAAGCCACCGTCTGGGACAAATCATCGGATGAACAAATGCACCAGCACCACCGCTGGGCGCAGGCCACCACCGTCCTGCAGGTATCGATTGCACTGGCGGCCATCGCCCTGCTGACGCGCAAGAAATGGCTGGAGTACGGCATGTTTGGACTCGCCGGCATCGGCCTTGTGATTGGTGCACTGGCTGCATTGCATATCTGATGGCTTGAGCCAGCAAAGCGCAGGAAAACCTCATGAAAATCACAACGTGGAACGTCAATTCGCTTACCGCACGACTGCAGCACGTACTGGACTGGCTGGCCGCCAACCCGGTGGATGTGCTCTGCCTGCAAGAGCTCAAAATGACCGACGACAAGTTTCCCCTCGATGCGCTCAAGGCCGCGGGTTATGAGGCTGTGGCTTTCGGGCAGAAGACCTACAACGGCGTCGCCATCCTCTCGCGAACGCCAGCGCGGGATGTGGTCAAAAACATCGTGGGCTTTGAGGACGAACACTCGCGCGTGATCGCCGCCACTGTCGACAGCCCTTCGGGACCCATCCGCGTGATGAACGGTTATTTCGTCAATGGGCAGGAACTGGGCAGCGAAAAATTTGCCTACAAGATGCGCTGGCTGACCGGACTGCAGGCCTATGTACGCGCCGAAATGGCGGCCCACCCGCAGTTTGTACTGCTCGGCGACTTCAACATCACGCCGGCAGACGAAGACTCTTTTGATCCTGACGGCCTGCGCGAAACCATACACCACAGCACTGCAGAGCGTGACTGGTTTCGGCAACTGCTGGCGCTGGGCCTCACCGACAGCTTTCGCATGTTCGACCAGCCACCGAAAAGCTTTTCATGGTGGGACTACCGCATGCTGGGTTACCAGAAAAACCGCGGCCTGCGCATTGACCACATCCTGGTCAGCGATGCATTGAAGCCACTGGTCAAAGCCTGCAACATTGACCGCGTGCCGCGCAAATGGGAAAAGCCCAGCGACCACGCGCCTGTGACGGTGGAACTGGGCTGAATGCTTTAGTCAAGCAGCGGAAATCAACGGAGCAGGGACTTTGCAAGCAGGAGCCGTGGAACCGGCTTTGCCGGGCCACAGGCGGGGCGGCCCCCTCGGGGGGCAGGGCGCTACACGAAGTGAGCAACCGTGGGGGCTCCACTACTCGAGATTCAATTCCTGAATCTTCCGTGTGATGGTGTTTCGCCCTATGCCCAGCTTCTGGGCCGCTTCTATCCGGCGCCCACGGGTGTTGAGCAGCGCGGTCTGGATCAGCCTGGATTCAAAGCGGCGCGTCAGCACATCCCACACGTCGCTGCGGCCCGTCGCCAGCAGGGCCTGGGCCTCAATCTCAAGACCGGCTTCCCAGGCCTGACCGCTTGCATGCTCCAGGTTTGAAGATGTGGCGACGCCCTCGGCCGCAACGCCCACCGAGGCGTCATGGTCGGAAGCAGCTTCTGGCCTGGCCAGTGCAGGCTTCGCAGGCGCAGCGCTGTCGGGACCCATTGAGCTCTTGCTGTACTCGGGCGCAGCACCCAGCACTTCAGGCGGCAGGTCTTTGGGCTCTATGACCTGCGCAGGCGCCATGACCGTCAGCCAGTGGCAAATGTTTTCAAGCTGGCGAACGTTGCCGGGGAAAGAGAACTGGCTGAGCTGCTGCAAGGCGGCATCTGAAATGCGCTTGGGTTCCACACCGAGCTGTTTGGCGCTTTGCTGCAGGAAGTGGCGCGTCAGCATGAAGACATCTTCGCGCCGCTCACGCAGGGCGGGCAAACGCAGGCGTATGACGTTGAGGCGGTGAAAGAGATCTTCGCGGAACGCGCCTTCCTTGACGCGCTGCTCCAGGTCCTGGTGCGTGGCAGCAATCACGCGGGGATTGGCCTTGATGGCGTTATGCCCGCCGACGCGGTAGAAATGCCCGTCGCTCAGCACGCGCAGCAAACGTGTCTGCAGGTCGAAAGGCATGTCGCCGATTTCATCGAGGAAGAGCGTGCCGCCCTCGGCCTGTTCAAAGCGGCCACGGCGCATGGTTTGCGCGCCGGTGAAGGCGCCGCGTTCATGGCCGAAAAGTTCGCTCTCCAGCAAATCCTTGGGAATGGCGGCTGTGTTGATCGCCACAAACGGGCCGTTGGCACGCGTCGAATGTTTATGCAGGGCGCGTGCAACCAGCTCTTTGCCGGAGCCGGATTCACCGGTGATCATGACGGTGACGTTGCTCTGGCTCAGGCGCCCGATGGCGCGAAAGACATCCTGCATCGCCGGCGCCTGGCCCAGCATTTCAGGGGCGTTGGCCATGCGCTCTTCGGCCACTTCCTCGCGCTGGCTTTCTTCGACTGCACGGCGAATGAGTTCAACGGCCTTGGGTAAATCGAAAGGTTTGGGCAGGTATTCAAACGCGCCGCCCTGGAAGGCCGAGACGGCGCTGTCGAGGTCGGAAAACGCCGTCATGATGATGACAGGCAGGCCGGGCAACTTTTCCTTGACCTTTTCAAGCAGATCCAGACCAGAACCGCCAGGCATGCGTATGTCGCTGACCAGGATTTGCGGGCCGTCTTCGTCGGTAGCGGTTTCAAGTGCGGCAAGCACTTCGCGCGGATTGGTGAAGCTGCGCGTTGGCAGGTCTTCACGCAGCAACGCCTTTTCCAGAACAAACCGGATGGACTGGTCATCATCAACGATCCAGATCGGTTTCATGCTTTGCTGTCCCTTTGGGTTTTTACCCGTTTTATATGTCAAACAATCGGGACGGCAGCGTTCAAGGCAGGGGTATCAGCAGCTTGAAATCTGTTCGTCCCGGGACGCTGTCGCACTCAATCAATCCGTGATGTTGCTGGACAAAAGTTTGCGCCAATGTCAGCCCCAGCCCGGAACCGCCCTCACGCCCCGAGATCAGGGGATAGAAAATGCGGTCCTTGATGGAGTCCGGCACGCCCGGTCCATTGTCAATGACATGCAATTCCAGTGCCAAGCGGTAGCGTTGCTTGCCAAATGTTACCTGGCGGGCGATTCTGGTGGTGAAAGTGATGTGCGCATCTCCCTGCGCGATGCGCTCTGCAAGAGCTTGCGCAGCGTTATGTGCAATATTCAACACTGCCTGGATAAGCTGCTCCCGATCGCCACGGAAGTCGGGGATCGAGGTGTCGTAGTCGCGCATCACGCGCAGGCCCTTGGGAAACTCGGCCAGAATCAGTGAACGCACGCGTTCGCAGACTTCGTGAATGTTGACGTCGCCCACCAGGTGGGGCCGGCGATGCGGCGCCAGCAGGCGGTCCACCAGCGTTTGCAGGCGGTCGGCCTCATGGATGATGACCTGGGTGTATTCGGTCAGGTCCTTGCCAATCTCCATTTGCAGCAGCTGCGCCGCGCCACGGATGCCGCCCAGCGGGTTCTTGATTTCGTGGGCCAGATTGCGGATCAGTTCCTTGTTGGCCTGGGCCTGGTCTATCAGGCGTTCTTCGCGGTCCTGCTTGGCCTGCTGCTCAAGTGGCAGCAATTCGACAATGGCTTCACCGGGTATGTCGGTCTGCGCCACCACCACATGAACGGGCATGGGCTCGCGGTTCATGGGCTTGAGCCAGGCGTCATAACGCAGCGCAGCAAACTCATTGCTCCCAGCGCCTTCCAGCGCGTTTTGCAGAATATGCGGCTCGGTAAAACAGTCTGGCAACTGTGAGCCTTCGATGGTACGGCGCGATGTGCCAAGCGCGTCTTCAAGGGCGGCGTTGGCAAATATCACGCTGCCATCGGTGCGCACCACGGCTATAAGCGTGGCCAGCAGGTCGAAGGACTGAAAGCGCGGCGGGTTGACCGACGGCGTCAGCGCAAAAAATTTTGGGGTTTTCAAGCCACCATTTTGACCGCAAACCCGGGTCGGCTGATACAGGGGCTTTGGGGGAGGCGCGTACCTAGTTGCTGGAAGGGATGCGCGACAGCTCCCGCTTCAGCCCGGCGATATCGCTCTGGTTGCGTGCAATGCTCTCCTTGAGCTCGGCCACACGCTCGAGGTAACGCTGGTAATTGCGGCTTTCTATGCCCTGTTTTTCGGGCTCACCGTTGTTGAACTCTTTTTGCTGCTCTGCCAGTTTGGCCTCGGCTTTTTTGAGTTCTGACTCCAGAATGCCCCGTGAATCACTGTCGCGTGCCTTTTGTTCGGCACTGCCTTCAGGTCGAGGCATGGAGACCGGGTTGGTGCTTCCGGCACGCACTGGCGCTTTGGCCACAGGCGCATTCTGCATGACGGTGACATGGCCGCCCTGCATGGCCTTGCATCCGCGGGTCTGCGCTTCCCTGGCATTGTTGATGTACTCGACAGGCGCACCCGGAGCGCCGCCGCAACGGTAAACCTGCGCCACGGCAGGCACTGAAACGCCGGCCAGCAAGGCCAAAGCCAGCAGACATTTCGAAAACGACAAGGCTTGGTTCATATATCACCCCTTAGACCGAACACCAGGGACGGTCTATCAGTATGCTGCAAAGCCCCAAAAACTCAAAACATTGCCGATAACCACTCGCCGCACCATGAAAAAAGGACGGCCTGGGCCGTCCTTTTTTTACAACACCACGCAGGTGAAGCCGCGTGGTCTGCTTGTGCTGCGGTTACAGCGAGTAGTACATGTCGAACTCGGCTGGATGGGTAGCCATGCGCATGCGCGTGACTTCCTGCATCTTGAGGTCGATGTAAGCGTCGATATAAGAGTCGGTGAACACGCCACCCTTGGTCAGGAAGGCACGGTCTGCGTCGAGGCAATCCAGCGCCTGGTCCAGGCTGTGGCAGACGGTCGGGATCAGCGCGTCTTCTTCCGGCGGCAGATGGTACAGGTCCTTGCTGGCAGCTTCGCCAGGATGGATCTTGTTCTCGACGCCGTCCAGACCTGCCATCAGCAGGGCCGAGAAGCCGAGGTACGGGTTCATCAGTGGATCGGGGAAACGTGCTTCGACACGGCGGCCCTTGGGGTTGGCCACAAACGGGATACGGATCGATGCGGAGCGGTTCTTGGCGGAGTAAGCCAGCTTGACCGGTGCCTCAAAACCAGGAACCAGGCGCTTGTAGCTGTTGGTGCCGGGGTTGGTGATGGCGTTCAGGGCGCGCGCGTGCTTGATGATGCCGCCGATGTAATACAGGGCGAAATCAGACAGGCCTGCATAACCGTCGCCGGCAAACAGGTTCTTGCCGTCTTTCCAGACCGACTGGTGAACGTGCATGCCGGAGCCGTTGTCGCCAACGATGGGCTTCGGCATGAAGGTCGCGGTCTTGCCATAAGCATGGGCCACGTTGTGGATCACGTATTTCTGCAGCTGGACCCAGTCAGCGCGCTGGATCAGCGTGCTGAACTTGGTGCCGAGTTCCATCT
The DNA here is from genome assembly GCA_040385325.1 of Pseudomonadota bacterium. GTDB lineage: Bacteria > Pseudomonadota > Gammaproteobacteria > Burkholderiales > Burkholderiaceae_C > Polaromonas. The sequence continues at coordinate 2,652 of JAZKHN010000014.1, read as the reverse complement.
GGCCGGCATTGGCCACTTCGTGGTGATGCACTTCGACGGGAATGCCGAGGGCTTCAAGCACCAGGCACATTTCCGAGCGCATGTCCTGGAAGCTGTCGACTGGAGGAACAGGGAAGTAACCACCCTTGACGGCTGGGCGGTGACCGCTGTTGCCGTGCTCGTATTCCTTGCCGGTGTTCCATGCAGCCTCTTCAGAGCCGATCTTGACGAAGCAGCCCGACATGTCGTTTTGCCAGCGAACGTTGTCGAACACGAAAAACTCTGGCTCAGGACCGAAGAAGGCGGTGTCGCCAAGGCCGGAAGCCTTCATGTAGGCTTCCGCGCGCTTGGCCAGCGAACGCGGATCGCGCTCGTAAGCTTTGCCGTCAGCCGGGTCGATGACGTCGCAGGTCAGGATCATCGTCGTTTCTTCAAAAAACGGATCGATGTTGGCGGTATTGGGGTCGGGCATGAGCTGCATGTCCGAGGCTTCAATGCCCTTCCAGCCGGCGATGGACGAACCGTCAAACGCGTGGCCGGATACAAATTTGTCTTCATCGAAATGGGAAACAGGCACGGTGACGTGCTGCTCTTTGCCCCGTGTGTCGGTAAAACGGAAGTCAACAAACTTGACTTCGTTTTCCTTGACCATTTTTATGACGTCTGAGACGGTCTTTGCCATCGAATTCTCCTGTGCGGGATGGTTGTAAAAAATCTTTTCAGAAGCAGTGAATGCACTTTTTGTGCCACAGCCGGTGCATTACCGGTCTTTTTGCGCGACCCCGATTGTGCCGCCAAATTTGCGGCTATCGGCCCGCAGGCCGCATGAAACAGTGATCGGGCTGGAAAATCCGGATCAAGCATCATGCATTTGTTTGGTGCAAATTCATAAAGCACCAAATCGGTGCAATTTACTGACGCACCAATTCAGGGCCAATCTCGAAGTTGAATCTCCTGACACCGGAAAGCAGCTCCGGATAGGCCGCATCGACCAAAACCGGCAGGCCCTTGACCCCCAATTCAATGTGGCGACCATAGGTGGGATGGTCAACGCTGGGCAGGCTGAACACTTTCACGCCGGGATGTGCCGTCTCAATGTCCTGCATCAGGGGCGTCAGCGTGGCCTCCATGGAACCAAACACGATAAAGGACTTTTCTGCATGGGCTTCTGTCTGATGAAGGTGCCTGTATTGCTCATCCAGAACAGTTTCCATCATGGGCCAGGCCATCACAGGGAATCCTGGCACGAAGTGGACAGCACCCGCGCCGGCCCTGCAGGTGAAGCCGGGAATCTTGTTGTACGGGTTGGTGATGATCTCCGCACCGGCCGGGAACACGCCCATGTTGAGACGGTGAATGTTGTCGTGGCGATCCGGGTCAAAGGGCACGCCCTGTTCTTTCGCCGTGTCCTTCATGCGCTCGGTGATGAGCAGCTTCGCCTCGGGGTGAAGCTCAAGCTCAACGCCGAGGGCCTTTGCCGCGCATTGGCGCGTGTGGTCGTCAGGCGTTGCGCCTATGCCGCCGCATGAAAACACCACATCGGCCGACTTGCGCGCACCTTCGAATGCCCGCGCCAGCGTGGCAGTGATGCGATCCGGGTCATCGCCCACATAGTCGGCAAACGACAGCTGCAGGCCGCGCGCGCCCAGCAGCTCTATGAATTTGGGCAGGTGCTTGTCAGCGCGTTTGCCGGAGAGGATTTCATCGCCAATGATGACGATGCCAAAGGATGTGGTCATGCGGATTGAAGTTTTATGACGAAGAATCGGCCTTGCCGGTATCTGCGCCCAGCGTGCCAAATCTGGGGGCAGGTCCGGGCAGCGCTTCAGGTGCGAGGTCGCTGGCAATGGCGGTCACGGTTTGCTGCGCCAGCGGGTCGGGGGCGAGCGCATTGTTTTTCTTTCGAAGCTGCTCCAGCGCAGACAGTGTGTAGTGCGCAAACCAGAGCGATGAAAACGCAAACACCAGCGTGTAGATCCAGATCGCGGCGGGCACAAGAATCGGCGCCATCGCGACAAACATCGCTCCCGATGCCCAGAGCAGGCTTGGCGCTGCACCAAGGTAACCGCTGATGATGCCTATGCCCAGCAATTGCGTGCGATGCTCCCTGAATATCTGGCGGCGTTCCTCGCTGCTGGCGTGGTCAACCATGGCGTCGTAAGACATGACACGGTAAGTCAGCCAGCCCCAGATCAGGGGCGGCAGGATGAGGATCAGCGGTGGCACGAGCCACAGCGGTATCGACAGCACCAGCGCAATCACTGCGAGCACGGTGGAACCCAGCGACCAGAACAGGCTGGCCACCATGGAGCCGCCCTTCTTGCGCTCCAGCTGCGGAAAGCGTCTTTCCGCCACCAGCGCCACCATCGACGGCGTCATGAACAGCGCGACGAACAGCAGCGAGACGATGACGATCACCGGTATCGCCATAAACAGCAGCAGCACGGGCGCAAGCACCACGCGCAAGTTCGAAAGGCCCAGGCCCTCCAGCCAGCGCACCATCGAACTCACCAGTTCATAGCTGTCAAGGTTGTTGCGTATCGCAGCGACAGCGCCTTCCCAGAAGAAGTAGCCCAGACCCAGCGAGACCGCGGCCATGAGGACCAGCGGCAGCACAGACAGCGCAATGACGCGAGGGTGCAGGCAATACATTGCCGCGCGCCAGAAAGAGTC
>JAZKHN010000013.1:1672-3231 GCA_040385325.1 Pseudomonadota bacterium | reverse complement strand
CTGGCTGAAAATTCACCGGGCACGCTGTCTGCCAAACAGGTGGAGTTTTCGCGCAATATCAATTCTTCCGGCAGCGACCTGCTGCATCTGATCAACGACATTCTTGACCTGTCGAAGATCGAGTCCGGCACGGTGACCGTCGAGGTCGAGGAGATCCCGTTTGCGAGCCTGCGCGACAACATCGACCGCAATTTCCGCCATGTGGCCGAAGCCAAGAACCTGCCTTTCTTTATCCGCTTCGAAGAAGATCTGCCGCGCTCGATGGACAGCGACCCCAAGCGTCTGCAGCAGGTGCTCAAGAACCTGCTGTCAAACGCCGTCAAGTTCACTTCGCAGGGTCAGGTGGAAGTTCGCGTGGGGCTGGCGTCCAGAGGGTGGACCGCAGACCACCCTGTACTCAGCCAGTCCCAGCACGTCGTGGCGTTTGCGGTCGAGGACACCGGCATCGGTGTCGCGCCAGAAAAGCAGCGGCTGATCTTCGAGGCCTTCCAGCAGGCTGATGCCGGCACATCGCGCAAATACGGTGGCACCGGCCTGGGTCTCGCCATCAGCCGTGAGCTGGCGGTGCTGCTGGGTGGCGAGATCAGGCTGACCAGCATTCATGGTCAGGGCAGCTGCTTCACGCTTTACCTTCCACTTCACTACTCGGGCCCGGACGGTGCAACCGTCTCCCGTGAGGTGGAGCAGGGCAAGGAAATTTCACGGTCTGTCATTGCACTGCCGGCGGTACGGGAGGAGCACATCGCAGATGACCGTGACAGCATCAAGCCAGGGGACCCGATTCTGCTGGTGATTGAAGATGACCCGCATTACGCGCGCATCCTGCTTGGCCTGGCGAGGGACAAGGGCTTCAAGGGCATCGTCGCCACCAAGGGTGCGCATGGTCTTGCACTGGCGCGCCAGTACCAGCCGGCCGCGATATCACTGGATATCTTCCTGCCTGACATGCTGGGCTGGACGGTTCTCAACCAGTTGAAGCTGGACCCGGCCATGCGCCATATTCCCGTGCAGATTGTGTCGATGGAAGAGGAGCAGCGGCACGGTCTCGCACACGGCGCTTTTGCATACCTTATCAAGGAACCCACCACGACGGGCCTTGAAGTCGCTTTCGACCGCATCAAGGAGTTCACGGTACCCCGCAAAAAACGTCTTCTGGTGATTGAGGACAACGAGGTGGAGCGCAACGCCGTTGTCGAACTGCTCGGTTATGAGGATATCGAGATCGTGGCGGCCGGAAGCGGAGAAGATGCCCTGTCGGCCATGCGTGAGAAAAACTTTGATTGTGTGGTGCTGGACCTGAGGCTCCCCGACATGACCGGGTTTGACCTGCTGGACAGGGTGCAGGCCGACCCCGCCCTTGCCGCCGTGCCGGTCGTCGTGTTTACCGGCAAGGACCTGAGCAGGGACGAGCAGACGCGCCTGCAGTCCATGGCCAAAAGCATTGTGCTCAAGGATGTCCAGTCGCCCGAGCGCCTGCTGGACGAGACAGCGTTGTTCCTGCACCGTGTCGTGACGGCGCTGCCTTCCCAGAAGCAGGCCATGCTGGATAAACTGCACAA
>JAZKHN010000013.1:0-1572 GCA_040385325.1 Pseudomonadota bacterium | reverse complement strand
TGATGAACGATGAGTTCGCCGTGCTGGTTCTTGATGTGCGCATGCCCGACATGACCGGCTTCGAGCTGGCCCTGCTCATCAAGGAGCGGAAGAAGACCGCACGCGTGCCCATCATTTTCCTGACCGCTTATTACAACGAGGACCAGCACGTCCTTGCAGGCTACGGCAGCGGGGCGGTGGACTACCTTCTCAAACCCGTCAACGCATCGGTACTTCGCTCCAAGGTGTCCATTTTTGCCGAACTGCACCGCAAGGGCCGTGCGCTGGAGGCTGCCAATCGCGCCCTGCAGGATGAGGTTGTCGAGCGGCGAAAGGCCGAAGAGCGGCTGGGTGAGCTCAATGAAACACTCGATAAAAAGGTGACTGAACGGACCAACGCACTGCAGGCGAGCGAGGCCATGCTGCGTGATGTCAACCGGCGCAAGGACGAGTTTCTGGCGACGCTTGCACACGAGCTGCGCAATCCCCTGGCACCCGTGCGCAATGCGGTCCAGCTCCTGCGGCTGAAGGGTGCGGGAACACCCGATGTGCAATGGACCGCCGAAGTCATAGAACGCCAGGTCAAGGCGATGAGCCGATTGATAGACGATCTCATGGATGTCAGCCGCATCAACCAGGGCCGTATTGAACTCCGCCGCGATCGGGTGAATGCGAAATCTGTGATTGAGGATGCGATTGAATCTGCCCGGCCCCTGATCGACGAGTGCGGGCATGAGCTGGTGCTGAGGATTCCCGATCATGACCTTGTGTTTGACGCCGATCCCACCCGGCTGACACAGGCCTTCATGAACCTCATCAACAACGCCGCAAAGTACATGGACAAGGGCGGGCGCATCGACATTGAGGTGCAGAAATTCGAGCACGAAGCCGTGGTGACCATCAGGGACACCGGCATTGGCATTTCAAGCGATCAGCTTGAGCGGGTGTTCGAGCTTTTCTCCCAGGTGCAGACGGCGCTGTCCAGGTCGCGCGGCGGGCTGGGCATTGGCCTGTCACTGACAAAACAGCTGATCACCATGCACGGTGGAACCGTGCAGGCGCGAAGCAAGGGGCTGGGATTCGGCAGCGAGTTCGAGGTCAGGATGCCCCTGGTTGCGGGGGGTGAGCGTGCGGAAGTCAGCCAGGCTCCAGATACACCGATTGAGGACAGGCCGGTGCCGGACAACGAGGTTCGCATCCTCGTTGCTGATGACAACGAGGATGCGGCCGCCACCCTTACCGCATTTCTTGAGCTGTCAGGGTTTTGTGTTCAGCAGGTACACGACGGCGCGGCAGCCGTGGCGGCTGTTGCAGAGTTTGACCCCCAGATCGTGCTTCTTGATATCGGCATGCCCAAACTCAATGGCTACGAAGCGTGCCGCGAGATTCGAAAACTGCCCGGGGGGCTCGGGCGCACCATGGTGGCCTGTACGGGCTGGGGGCAGGCCGATGACCGGCGCCGTTCTGAAGAGGCCGGCTTTGACAGGCACCTGGTCAAGCCGGTTGAGCCGGGCGCGCTGGTTGAACTGATAGATGCCGTGGTGGCGGCGCGGGGCGCGGGCCTGTAAGCCAACGCTGGTTCGCGGCTGCCGA
>JAZKHN010000012.1:0-2929 GCA_040385325.1 Pseudomonadota bacterium | reverse complement strand
ACCGTGCCGTAGCAGTTGCAAAAGTAGGTGCGGTTGTCCTGTTGGGGCAGCACCTCGGTGTAAACGCCGGTGCCGCGTATGCCCGCCGTGAGGGTGGGTGTGATGATGGAGCGGCTGCCGCCCTTGTTCCAGATGCTGGCCACTGCACCGGTTACCAGTCGCAAGATGCTGACGGCCGACAGGGTGGCACCGCGCTCGACCGTCATCATGGTGTTCTGGCGCACCAGGAAAGAGGCATTGCCCATCACGAAGATCAGGCTGGAGCCGGGCCCTGTCTGTAGCTGGTCGCCGGTTTGTATGGTTTGCCCCGGCAGCAGGCGGCTACCGTTGAGCAGTGCATCACCCGTCTGCTGGACGACGTTTGTGCGTTGCTGGGCCACCGCCGCGCCAAAACTTCCCATGGCCACCCAGGCGGCTGCAGCTTTCAGGGTTTCACGCCTCTGGAACCACAGGACTTCCTTTTCAGAGCGGCCTTGCAGAAAGTGCTGGGTCATGTGGAGTCTCCTGAAAAGGCCGCCGGCGCGTCCGGGCCTGGCGTTGAGGGGGCAGGTGTATCCGTGAAGCTATCACGAAAGGTGAAAAAAATCGATGTAAAAAACATCGCCATCACCAGCAGCGCCACCGGGAACAGTGCCACCACGGCGATGTTGGGGTTGCCCAGCAGCACGGCCACCAGCGTCAGCAGCACCACAGCGCCCATGAAGATACCCGCCCAGACCAGACCGTAAATGGCGAGGGCCGCCCAGTTTTTATAGCAGGCCATCAGGCTGAAAAACAGGCTTTTCACGGGCGGTACGCCATGCCAGTGCACCAGCGCGGGCGCGTGCCAGAACAGCAGCGACAGCGGAATATAGAGCAGCATGGTGACCCACATGGCCAGCTGGAACTCGTTTTGCATCACCATCTCCTGGGTGATCTTTCCGCCCACCAGATAGAGCTTTGCAAACTGGCCGCCATCAATCAACGCGGATATGCCCATTAGCACCAGGAAGCCAACGGCGTAAAGCGCGCCCAGCAGCATCATGGCCCGCATGCGCTGCTTGCCCGCGCGAAAGGCGCTGATGAGGATGGAAGGCATCGGAAATTTGCCTTTGGTCGCTTCCTGTGTGGCGGCCATCAGACCCAGCGTTGCCGCGGGCAGCAGGGCCAGCGCCAGGGCAGAGCCGATGAAGGGCAGCAATGTGGCCACCGACAGCACGGCCATGAACATGAAAAACAGGCCAGACATGGCCAGCGGCTGCTGGATAAAGGTCTTGAAGCCGAGCTTGACCCAGGTGATGCCTGTACGTGCCGGAACAATATTGAGTTTCATGAGGGGAAGCCGGTTGGGACGCGCAAAAGCTTAAAGGTTAAAAATGGCGCTGGGTGGCATGGTATTGGCTGCTCAAGGGTGGCCAAGCGTAACCTGCCAACCCTGCAGGGCGGAGTTCTAGGCCGGCATGAGGGCAGGGTGCAAAACGCGCTGGCGCAACACGCGTTCAAAGTGGCCGGGGTCGTGCGGCTGAAGCACCGCGGCTTCACGCGGCAGGTGGAAATCCCAGAGGCGTGATACCCAGAAGCGGAACGCGCCGGCGCGCAGTGCGGCAGGCAGCAGGTCTCTTTCCTGCTTCGTCAGCTTACGGACTGTTTGATACGCGTCGGTGAATGCCTTGGCGCGTGCTTCGTCATGCACGCCGGTTTCCAGATCCACGCACCAGTCATTCAGGCAGACACCGATGTCAAACAAAAAGGTGTCGCAGCCAGCAAAATAGAAGTCGAAAAAGCCGGTGAGCTGGCCATCCTCGAACATCACGTTGTCGCGGAAGAGGTCGGCATGTATGGGGCCGCTGGGCAAGGCCCTGTAGGCAGACGATGCTGCGATGTGGTTCTGGTAGGCCAGCTCGCTCAAAAGCAGGCTGTGCTGCTCTGGCGTGACATGGGCCAGCACCACCGGCACGGTGTCGTTCCACCAGTTGAGTCCCCGCAGGTTGGGCTGCCGGCGTGGGTAGTCCTGTCCCGCAAGATGCATGCGTGCCAGCATCTCACCCACCTGCGCGCAGTGATTGGCTTCGGGCTTCAGCTCGCTGCTGCCGCGCAGGCGGTTCACGACGGCCGCGGGTTTGTCCTTGAGTTTGTGCAGAATCTGCCCACTTGCGTTGGCCGCAGGGTCAGGCACGGGGATGCCGCGCTCCGCCAGGTGTTTCATCAGGTGCAGATAAAACGGCAATTGCTCGAAAGTCAGTCGTTCGAACAGCGTCAGCACAAACCGGCCCTGGTCTGTATCGACAAAAAAATTGGTGTTTTCAATGCCGCCGGCGCAACCCTTGATCGAATCAAGTTTGCCCAGGTCGAGCGTGTGCAGGAAATCATCAGCCTCGTCGAACGAGACCTCGGTAAAAACGGCCATGCCTGAAACTAAACCTTCACGGTAAGTACAAAAAAATCGTACGAAACAGCGATGGTACTAGGCTCGGAAGACCCTAAAACTTCAGGACGTTCCAGACGCGGGCACCGTTGGTGTCACTGCTGGAAGATGACGGGGAACTGCTTTTGGCAGTGTCTGAAGGCCTGACTTCATAGGCCGGCACACTGATTCCGGTTTTCGGTTGCACGGTGATACTTTGTGTTTCGCCACCCACACGTACTTCGTCGATGCGGGTGCCTGCGTCTTCCGTGCGTATGCGCTGCCCGGCTCTGTCAGGACGGCCCTGCGCTGTGGAGGCGGCCTCGGGTGCCGACGTCGCCGCAACGGGTACAGCGGGCGTGGCAGGCGTTTGGGCCAGTGAAACCGTCCCCACCGGCAAGGCAAGCAGCGCAGCGATGACCACGGTACGACAGGAGAATGTCAGGGCTTGTTTCATGTCTGCATTCTAGGGCGTGTTGACAATTAAACGAATGAGCGAAAGTGTTCCAGGCGGCCTGATGCAAGGCGCTGTGAGGGCCGTGTGGC
>JAZKHN010000011.1:1763-5563 GCA_040385325.1 Pseudomonadota bacterium | reverse complement strand
GCACCCTGCCGCACCTCAAGCACGCCGCCTTCGGTCACGGTGTAAACGGTCTTGCCATTGCGAAACTCCCAGCCCAGAAACCGGCTCGGCGTCACACCGTCTGCGCCCAGGGTGTGCAGCGTTCGTCCTGTCAGCCTGATGCGGCTGCCGTTCTTTTTGCTGACCCCGCTGTATTTGGCGTTGTCGCATGACACTTCGCCTTCGGCGCAGCCGGTGATCGTCACGGTGAAAGAAGGGGTGACCAGAACATCCTGGGCCTGAACCGCCATGGCAGCGGTGGCGGCAAGCCACAAGGCGGTCAACACAATCGTTCGCATGGGCAGTTCCTGAAGTGACGCCCTGACTCTACCAACAAGCCGGCAGGATCAGGCCAGCACGGCAGGCCTGAGCACTTCTTCGCACCACTGCCTGAAGCTGGTCGGCGTCGTTGCTTCGGCGGTGCGCGGTTCGGCCTTGTCGAGCCCGGCATTTTTGGCCAGCATCATGTCGAGCGCGCCCTGTGCCATGGCTTCTGACGTGCCGAAGCCCAACAGCCTGGCCTTGAAGGCCTCACCCGGTATTTGCTGGAAGCGCACAGGCTTGCCCAGCACCTCAGACATGACCTGCGCCATCTCGTTGAACGACAGGTCTTCAGGCCCCAGCACGGCGAGGCTGCCCTGCCCTGTCCAGGAGTCATCGAGCAGCAACCTTGCAGCAGCCGACGCAATATCGCGGGTGGCGCAGGTCGGGTTTTGAAGGTCGCCGGCTATCGGTGACACGAACACGCCCTGGGTCTTGATGGACTGCACCTGCCGCAACAGGTTGTCCATGAATGAGGGCATGACCAGGGCGCGCCAGTCCACGCCGGTCGCCGCGATCATGTCGTCCATCGCCAGCGACGCCGTCACGTAACCGGCATTTGTAGCCATGGGCGTGCCGCGGCCCAGGGCGGAGACACCGACCACGCGTTTCACACCGTGGCGCGCAAAGGCTTCGCAGGCGGGCCGCGTGAAGTCGATGTACGCCGCTTCAAGGCTTTCGGCGCGTGCGTTGGGCGGCAGCAGCCAGAACACGGCATCTGCGCCGGCGAAGGCCTTGTCGAGCACAGCGGCATCGCCGTGCGAGCCCTGCACCACTTCAACGCGATCGGGCACATGAGCAGGAAGACGCGCCGGGTCGCGCGCAATGACACGAACGGGCTGGCCGCTTGTGAGGATGTTTTCAAGAACCTGCTGCCCGATACCGCCGGTGGGCGCTGTGATGACGATCATGATGTTTGCTTTCTGTCAATGCTGGCTTAGGATGGCCAGTGAGTCCATATCATCCCCAAACATCCAGATGCAGAAAAGCCGTGAGCCTATACAGGTATGAGCACTAACACCCTGCCCGATCCCGTCCTGACACTGGGCAGCTTCCTGCGTGACCGCCGTGCGCGCCTGCCGCCCGCACCCGGCGCAGACACACGCCGCCGCACGCCCGGCCTGCGGCGCGAGGAAGTCGCCACGCGCGCCAATGTCAGTGTCACCTGGTACACATGGCTCGAGCAGGGGCGCGGCGGCCCGCCTTCCGACGAGGTGCTTGAGCGCCTGGCGGGTGCGCTTGAGCTGGACGCCGCAAGCCGCGAGTTCATGTTCCTGCTGGCACAGCAGCGGCCACCGCCCATCAAGGCCGCACAGGCACCTGGCGTGACACCAGCCCTGCAGCGCGTGCTCGACGGCATGACCGCCACGCCTGCCATCATCAAGACGCCGGTGTGGGACATCGTCGCGTGGAACGCAGCAGCAGCCGCGGTGCTCAGTGACTACACATCGCAATCACCCAGAGAGCGCAACCTGCTCAGGCGCCTGTTCATCACCGACAGCGTTCGCAAGTCCATGCCCGACTGGGAAGCCGATGCGCGTTTTGCGCTGGCTACATTCCGTGTTGATGTTGCGCGCGCGGGCGACTCAACAGAAGCCGCCGCGCTCACGGCAGAACTGCAGGCCGGCAGCGCTGACTTTCGCCGCATGTGGGCCGAGAATGAAACCAGCGGCCACTATGTCGGCCTCAAGCGCATTCAGCGGCCGGGGGCCGGCACCATCACGCTTGAATACCAGTCGCTGTCAGTCGACAGCGCCGCGGGACTGAGCATGGTGGTGTTTGCCCCGCTGACACAGGCAGATGCGGACGGCATCGCCCTGCTGATGTCAGGCCAGGGCTGAGTCAACGTCCTGGCGCTGCAGCCTTGCCTTGGCTACTTCATGCCGCAACTGGTCAAAGCCGGTTGCAGGCACCGTCTCACCCTCGCGGTCAGCAACTTCTTCCATGCGGCCAATCAGCGCTTCAGCCTTCAGTTCGGAGGGCTTCAGGAAGATGCCTTCGGTCATGGTGATATGAGCCTGCTCAAAACCGCCTGCGCCTGCCAGAAGAATGGTGCGCGTCGGCGCGTCTTCAACCACCAGCGCCACCAGGCCGGGGCTGACCGAGGTGGGGGCCAGCATGGCCAGGTCTTCAGGCGTCAGCAGCTCTTCGGTCATGGCCGTCGCAGCCGTGGGCGCCAGGCAGTTGACGCGCACATTGTTGCGCTCGCCTTCGAGCGCCAGCGTCTGCATCAGCCCGACCAGCGCCATCTTGGCCGCGCCGTAGTTGGCCTGGCCAAAATTGCCATACAGGCCTGACGATGACGACGTCATCACGATGCGGCCGTAGTTCTGTGCGCGCATGATGTTCCACACCGCATGGGTGCAATGCACGGCGCCCATCACATGCACGTCCATGACGAGGCGGAAGTCGTCGAGGCCCATCTTGGCAAAACTCTTGTCGCGCAGGATGCCCGCGTTATTCACCAGGATGTCGACCCTGCCCCATTTATCCACCGCCTGCTTCACCATGGCCTCGACCTGCTCCGGTTTGGTCACGTCGGCATCATGCGCAAAGGCTTCGCCGCCCATGGCTTTTATTTCATTCACAACACCTTCTGCGGGCGAGCCGGGCTGGCAGGCACCGATGTCATTGACCAGCACCTTTGCGCCGTGGCGAGCCAGTTCAAGCGCATGCGACCTGCCGAGGCCGCGGCCGGACCCGGTGATGATGGCCACGCGGTCTTGCAGAAGTTTTGTCATTCGAGGGTTCCTTTAAAGATGGCTGGCCATCCGCCGCTGCGAATCGCCCGTGTTTTTTTGAATGGGGCAATTTGACACCCGGCCCGCACATCAATGTGACGCGGGCGGGCACAATTGCCGGGTGTGATTGTCGGTGATGGCGCAGCCGGTTTCAGGCGGTACTGTCATCCTCAGGACAGTGCCCCGAGACAGTTACGCCAAGGCTGGCTTTGTCCTTGCGGCGGACGCCACGCGTACAACACCTGCCTCAGCCAGTGCTTCAATGGCCCCTGCTTCAAGGCCCATCTCGCTGAGCACCGCATGCGTGCTTTGCCCCAGCGTTTCAGCACCGCTGGCACTGGCTCCGCCGTCCTGGGCAAAACTGAAGCCCAGCCCTTTGGTGCGCACATCCTGCGTCGCCTGCGTAAAAGTGAAGTCAGGCAGCTTGACCTTGCCCGTGCCGTCCACCTCGCGCAAAAACTCACCCAGCTTGCGCACGCGCGCAGACGGCACGCCCGCGGCATTGAGGCGGGTTTCGAGATCGACCGCGCTGTGGCTGGCGAATGCGGCGCGCAGACGCCCCACCACGTAATCAGTGTCACGCGGCACCACAAAGCCGCCGGGTGAATTGAAAGCATCCAGGTCAAGCGCGCGGGCGTCTTCGCACAGTTCTTCGATCTTCAACACTGCAGCCAGCTTGCGAAACTGCGCGGGCGTGTTGGCTGCCACGGCCAGCCAGCC
>JAZKHN010000011.1:0-1663 GCA_040385325.1 Pseudomonadota bacterium | reverse complement strand
CATCATCATCATGCCGGTCAGTGCCTGCACCACATGGTCATAGGCGCCACGGCCGGACCAGTCGCCCTCCTGCCCGTAGCCGGATATGGAGCAGTAAACGATGTCTGGCCTGATGGCCTTGATGGACTCGTAGTCCAGCCCATACTTCGCCACCACGCCGGGGCGAAAGTTCTCAATGAACACATCGGCCGTCAACGCCAGCGAGCGCACCAGCTCGGCGCCTTGCGGGGTGCGTATGTCCATCGCCAGCGAACGCTTGCCGGCGTTGCAGGCAACGAAGCCGGTGGGCGTGTCACCCTCGGCCACCGACTTGCTGGCCCGCATGACCTCACCGCCGTTAGGCGGCTCGATCTTGATAACCTCTGCACCCATCTGGGCCAGGTAAAAGGAGGTGAGCGGCCCGGCAATGACATGCGACATGTCGATGACGCGGACGCCTTCAAGTGGTTTTGACATGGGACCTGGTCCTTACCCTGCAGTGATGCCCGTGAGCTTGATGATCTCGGCCCATTTACGGTATTCGTCCTTCACGAAGGCGGCATCGGCCTGCGGGCTGCTGCTTTGCATCACGGTGTTGCCGCCCGCCTCAAACATTGACCTGACCGCAGGGTCGGCCAGCGCCTTGATCGTTGACGCGTAGATCTTGTTGACCGCCTCTGCCGGGCTTTTGGCGGGCAGCCACAGGCCGAACCAGAACTCCTGCACCGTCAGTTCATTTTTCATGACCTCGTTGAGTGTGGGCACGCCAGGCAGTTCTTTCAGCGGTGTGGCACTGGTCACGGCCAGCGCACGCAGCTTGCCGGCCTTGACCTGGGGGATGACCGTACCCGCAATGGCAAACGCAAAGTCCGTGTCGCCACGCAGCAGCGACAGCGGGATTTCAACGGAACCCTTGAGCGGAATGTGTGTGGCCTTGCCGCCGCTCAGCGACATCAGGGTGGCACCACCGAAATGCGCTCCGGAACCGATACCGCCAGAGCCGTAGTTCATCTTGCCGGGGTTGGCCTTGACCGCTGCAAGCAACTCCTCGACCTTGCGGTAAGGCGAATTGGCAGGCACCACCAGCACCGTGGGCGATGTGCCGATGACGGTGACGGGTATGAAGTCACCCACCGGCTCGAACTTCAGTGAAGGCTGCAGCGCCTTCTGTATCAGGTGCGAGTTCGATCCCATGAGCACGGTGTAGCCGTCGGCAGGTGCCTGCGCCACAAACTGCGCGGCCAGCACACCGCCTGCACCGACCTTGTTCTCAATCACCACGGCCTGCCCCAGGGCCTCGCCCAGTTTGGGGCCGAACTGGCGCATCAGCACATCGGGCCCGCCGCCTGCCGCGTAGGGAACGATGACGCGCACCGGCTTGTTTGGAAAGGCGTCAGCGGCATGGGCGCCAGTGGCGGCGAGCAGGCTGGCAGAAAAGCTGCTGAGGCAGAACGAGCGGCGGTCCATGGATGTCTCCTTTTTATTTGACTCAAGCTGAAGCATAGTGGTGGCCATGAATATCGAAAAGTGATATGTTTTCAGCCATTGCAAACCTTTGGTTATCACCCATGCCATCACCCAGCACCGATTCACGTGACACCGAGCGCCTGATATCACGCCTGCGCTTTCGCCACCTCACGCTCATCACCGAGCTGCAGCGCGGCGGCAGCCTGCGTGCGGCGGC
>JAZKHN010000010.1:12001-16193 GCA_040385325.1 Pseudomonadota bacterium | reverse complement strand
CACGGCCACAGCCATGCCCAGCAGGCGACCAAGCCCCATGTGCACGGCCCTGACTGCAATCACGGCCACGACCACCACTAAGAGCCTTGCAGATGCAGGCCTCCAGCCTCATACAGCTGATCTGGCTGGCCTCACCGGCTTTGCCCGTGGGTGGTTTCTCGTATTCAGAAGGCTTTGAAAGCGCGGTTGAATCAGCGGGCGTGACGAATGAAGACGCCGCTGCCGGCTGGATCAGCGACCAGTTGCACCTGACCCTAGCTCGCGGAGACCTGGCCGTGATGGCGCAGGCGATTCCGGCCTGGCGTGCAGGCGACATGCCGCGCATCAAGGCCCTCAACGACTGGGTGCTGCAAACGCGCGAGACCAGCGAGTTCAGGGCACAGACCGAACAGATGGGCCGTTCGCTGCTCGAATGGCTGCGCAACCACGATGGCGCCAACGCAGATCACATCCAGGCCTGCGCCGCGCTGCCACCCACCTACCCCGTGGCCTTCGCACTCGCCGCCTCGCAAACCGCCGCCGATACACGTGACTGCCTGCTGGCCTACGCTTTCGGCTGGGCCGAAAACATGATGCAGGCCGCGCTCAAGTCGGTGCCGCTGGGTCAGAGCGCCGGTCAGCGCATACTGGCCAGATTGGGCCGCGAGATTCCACCTGCGGTTGAAACCGCGCTGACCCTGGCCGATGACGAGCGCCAGGCTTTTTCGCCCATGCTGGCGATTCTTTCTTCGCAACACGAAACCCAATATTCAAGGCTGTTCCGATCATGACCATGCACCACATTGCCAACAGAACCAAGAAGCTTCCACCCTTGCGTGTCGGCATAGGCGGCCCGGTCGGCTCCGGCAAAACCACCCTGCTTGAAATGCTCTGCAAGGCGATGAAGCAGAAGTACGACCTGGTCGCCATCACCAACGACATATACACAAAAGAAGACCAGCGCATCCTCACCGTCAGCGGCGCACTCGACGCCGACCGCATCATGGGGGTGGAGACGGGCGGCTGCCCACACACCGCAATCCGGGAAGACGCGTCCATCAACCTCGAAGCCATAGACCGCATGCTGGTCGACTTTCCAAACGCCGATGTGGTGTTTGTCGAATCCGGCGGTGACAACCTGGCCGCCACCTTCAGCCCCGAGCTCAGCGACCTGACCATCTATGTGATCGACGTCGCAGCCGGCGAAAAAATCCCGCGCAAGGGCGGCCCCGGCATCACCAAAAGCGACCTCTTCGTCATCAACAAGACCGACCTCGCGCCCTACGTGGGTGCCGATTTGAAGGTGATGGAAGCCGACACCATACGCATGCGCACCACGCCCAAGGGCCTCAAGCCTTTTGTCATGACCAACCTCAAGACAAATACGGGACTGGATGAAGTGGTGGCGTTTATCGTGACCAAAGGCATGCTAGGGCCTGTCATCCTGTAAATTACCTTCGCGCTGGGACTGCAAGGGATGCAGCGCTAGGCGCAGGCCGCCGGCCGGGGTAGTCCCCGGTCAAGGACTGCAACGCCGCGGGGCACCCCTTGCAGCCCCAGCCCTTCGGGTGACCCCCGGAAAAGACTGCACTCGTTGTTGCGAAGCCTCACCGGGGATTACCCCGGCTTCGTTTCGCGCCTAGATTGCAATGCTCTCCGGGGGCCACGCGGAGGTGATTTACAGGATGGCAGGCCCTGACCGCCTGAAGGCTTTTTTCCGGCAGCGCAGCGGACTAAGTCAAGCAGCGGTTAAACTCTCGGGTCCGGAAGCGTGGCAGAGCGGTTGAATGCAGCAGTCTTGAAAACTGCCGAGGATGTGAGTCCTCCGTGAGTTCGAATCTCACCGCTTCCGCCATACCCTTATTCACCCCACAACGGCCTTGACGACATAGCGGCTGGGCAACCCACAGGTCTGCCGGGTGGTGAAAATCCAATGCAGATTGCATGCACCCGCCAGACCCTCGCGGCCGGTTTACTTCTGTGCCGCGCGCTGGAAGTACTGGCCGTCGTAGTAGCTTTGCGGACCCGACAGATTTTTCTGCGGCTTGCCATACTTTGAACGCAGCCTGAGCACTGTCTGGACACCAGGCAGATCGATCACTGCGCCCCTCTGGAAGCCATTCTTTGGATCAAGCAGCACAGCGTAGGACGTTTCGGCAGACTGCCGGGTGGCATTGGGCACATTTTTCATGAACAGCGCCAGGGCCTCCTCGCGGTTTGCCGGGTTGTAGAGCCATTCAACGCCTTCGCGGTAAGCGCGTATATAGCCCACAAGTGCCTGCGAATTGTCTTTGGCCCAAGACCTGCGCACACTGCCGACCAAACCCTGATAACTGCCAAATGCAGCAGAGGCATCAGCGAGCTGGGTCAAGCCCTGCGCTTTGGCCATCACCTCGAATGGCGATATCAGCAAGGTGGCAGCATGTTTGCGCGCGACAAGCGCCTGATAGCGTTCGACGACACCGCCAGAAGCCACGGTCTTGTAGTCGCGGTCCAGTAAGAGGCCGTTCTGCTCAAGAATATCCATCAGCACAAATGCATAGCCTGTGGTCAGGGAGTCGACAGATATTTCCTTCCCCCGCAAGTCACCAAACCCCTTCACGTCCTCACGCACCACCAGCCTCAGGAAACCGTTGTCACCCCCCATGACGGCGACCAGGTCAGAGCCATTGACGTCAAGGCCCGCCTGACCTTCACGATAGGCAATGACGTTGTCAATCGCCGTCATGGCGATATCAAACTTTCCGTCGATCAAGCCCGTGAGTTGCGTGCGGGAATTGGGCGTGGGCGTGATGACAGGGCGTACGCCATTTTTGTTGAAGAAACCCCTGTCGGCCGCCGCCCAGATAGGCCAGTTAAAGCCTCCGGGAAACACAATGACCTTGAGTTCCTGGGGTGGCGAAGGCGGTACATCCCGGGGGGTGGCGCAGCCAGCAAGTGCAATGACGAGCGTGCTGGCCAGCAGGCGAAAGGTGCGGTTCATTTTTTTGTCTCCTGTTGTTTAACGATGTCTGCCCGCCTTCCCGCCTGTCGCGACAGGTCGGCGATGCAGATCGCCGACCCATTCTGCGATGTCCGGATGCGGAAAACCATGCCTATTCGATGATTCCGTTGTATCACCCAAACTTATACTTGCATGATGAAAGACCTGAACCTGCTGTATGTGTTTGAAGCTCTGTGGCGGGACAGGTCGGTGACGGTGGCCGCAGATCGCCTGGGCGTCACGCAGGCAGCGGTGAGTGGCTCGCTCAAGCGGCTGAGGGCCGAATACGACGACAAGCTGTTCACGCTGGTCGGTCGCAAAATGCAGCCGACGCCTCTGGCAACAACGCTGTCAAACCAGTTGCTGGATGCACTGTCGACCGTACGCGGCAGCAGGGGAGATGCGCCAGGCTTTGACCCCCTTGCTTCGCAACGCATGTTTGTCATACGCACACGCGACATCGGGGAAGTCGTTTTTCTGCCGAAAATATTGGCAGGCCTGCAGGAGGCTGCCCCGAAAATCAGGCTTCGTACAGTATTCAAACCCATTGACGAGACCATTGCCGGCCTGGCGAGCGGTCGCATTGACCTTGCGATGGGCTATCTGCCGTCCCTGCAGAATGCCATCCACCGCAAGGTGCTGGCTACCCAGCGTTATGTGTGCGTCATGCGCGCTGCGCACACGCTGGCGCCGAAAAAACTCACCTTGGACCTTTTTCGTAAACAGGACCACCTGCTGGTGGAGTACTCGGGCAGCGGCCATCTGGTGCTTGAACGTGCACTCAATGAAGCGGGCGCCAAAAATCACATCCGGATGCGCATCCCGCAATACCTTTCGGCACCTCATTTCGTCATGACTTCAGACATGCTCTGGACCGTGCCCGCCGTGCTTGCGGAAACCCTGGCAAAGCACTACCCCCTGATTTTGAAGCCCTTGCCCATCATGCTGCCGGACTTTGAGGTCGCGCTGTACTGGCATGAACGGTTTCACCGCGACCCGGCCAACCATTGGCTGCGTGAATTTATTGCCGCGCAGGCGCTTTAGCGGAAAACGGCTGCGCGGCACACAAGCGCAGAATCGGCGCATGGCCTAAAATTGCGAGCCGACACGCCACCTTCAGCCGATGCCCTCGCTTGCGTCGCAGGCGTTTTTTCACTTCAAACCCCGTACATCCTTGACTTCAAGTTTCTTCAAAACCGCGCTGGTACTCGGTTTGCTGTCGGCTATTGG
>JAZKHN010000010.1:9731-11901 GCA_040385325.1 Pseudomonadota bacterium | reverse complement strand
GCCATCGGCTGGCGCAGTGTGTTCTGGGCCGTGACGGTGGCGGCGATTCTGGGCCTGATCCTCATCGCCACCAGCCTGCCCGAGACACGCCCGCCTGAAGAGCGGCTGGGCAGCAGCTTCGGAAGCGCGCTCGGCGGTTACTGGCTGCTGTTGCGCGACAAGCATTTTCTGGGTCTGGTGTTCATAGGCGCCTTCGGCATATCAAGTTTTTTTGCATACCTTGCCAATTCTTCTTTTGTGATGATCGACCACTACGGCCTGACGCCACGCCAATACAGCATTGCCTTTGCGGCAAACGCGGCGTCGTTTATCGGCATGTCGCAGCTGACGGGCCGACTGACTGGCAAATTCGGTTTGGCACCGGTGGTCAAGGTAGCAGTGAGCTGTTATGCCGCCATCATGATCATCCTGCTGGCAGTGAACCTGCTGGGTGTTGACCGGCTGGACGTGATGCTGGGCCTGCTGTTTGTCGGCTTTGGTTTCCTCGGCCTGGTCATACCCACCACAGCGGTACTGGCGCTTGACGAGCACGGTCCGATTGCAGGGACTGCATCGGCGCTGATGGGCACGCTGCAGTTTGTAACTGGTGCGGTCATCATGGCCGTCACCGGCCTGTTTGTGGATGGCAGTGCCAGGCCCATGCTTGCGGGCATCGCCTTCAGTGCGGCAGTGGCGTTTGTGCTGTCATGGGTGACACTGCGCCACGTCAAAGGCATTCCCAAAGCTGCGGTCTAAGCCGCCCCGCCTACGCTGTTAATCAGCTTTCTGCTGGTTTTGCTGGCTGAGCTGGCGTTTGCGCTTGCTTTTGTTTTTTGACTCCGCCTCAGGTGGCGCATCACGTCTGGCCTTGTCGGCCAGGGCCTGCAGGCGCTCTTTTTCAACCTTGCGCTTTTTGTCGCGAAAGTAAACAACGGTGCGGCCCAGGCAGAAGCTGATGGAGGCCGTCACGGCGAGAAGGATGAGGCTTGAGGTTTCCATGGTGACTCAACAATTGTGGACGCTACAAAAACAGCGACTGCAGGTCGTTTAAAAAATCAAAACCGCGCTCTGTGGGTTTGACGCGCACAAAATCGCGCTCTATCAATCCCTTGCTTTCGGCTTCCTGCAGGCCTTGCTGGATAGCCGTGATGGGCAGGCCGGTTTTCTCGGAAAAATCCTGCAGCCTGAAACCTTCTTTCAGGCGCAGGGCATTGAGCATGAATTCAAATGGCAGGTCTGCGCGGCCCACTTCAGTGTCCTGCGTCACGGCATCGCCCTGCAAGGCTTTGTCCATATACAGCTTGGGCTCGCGATAGCGCACCTGCCTGACCACGCGGTGTGCAAAACTGAGTTTGCTGTGCGCGCCTGCGCCTATGCCGAGGTAGTCACCAAACTGCCAGTAATTGACGTTATGAAAACACCTGTGGCCGGGTTTGGCGTAGGCAGAAATTTCATAGCGCTGCAGCCCCGCCGCTTCGGTCAGCTCGGTGATCTTGTCGAGCATGGCGTAGGCCATATCGTCTTCGGGTATGACCGGCGGAAACTTCGCAAAATAAGTGTTGGGCTCAATCGTCAGGTGGTAAATCGAAATGTGCGGCGGGTTCAGGGCCAATGCCTGAAGCATGTCGGCTTCAAGGTTCTCAAGCGTCTGTCCGGGCAGCGCATACATGATGTCAAGGTTGAAGGTGTCGAAGGCCTGCGCGGCTTCTTCAACCGCCGCAATGGCCTGAGCGCGGTCATGCACACGACCAAGCACCTTCAAGTGCGCATCATCAAAACTCTGCACGCCAATCGACAGGCGTGTGACCCCGGCGCTGCGAAAGGCCCTGAACCGGTCTTTCTCAAACGTACCGGGGTTGGCTTCAAGCGTGATCTCGCAATCGGGCGCCAATTTGAGCCGTGCGCGAATGTCGCCAAGCAAGCGGTCTATGGCTTGCGGTGAAAAAAGGCTGGGCGTACCGCCGCCTATGAAGATGCTGTGCACCATGCGGCCCCAGATCAGCGGCAGGGATGCATCGAGGTCTGCAATCAAGGCGTCGACGTAGCGCTGCTCAGGCATCTCGCCAGGAGCTTCATGTGAATTGAAATCGCAATACGGGCACTTCTTCAGGCACCAGGGCAGGTGTACGTAGAGCGACAACGGCGGCAAGGCGCTGAGCTGCAGCGTGCCGCTGCGCATGTAGTGCTGGAT
>JAZKHN010000010.1:0-9631 GCA_040385325.1 Pseudomonadota bacterium | reverse complement strand
TCAGAGCCATCTTTCGCGTATCAAATCCATCATCTGTCTTGCGGCTTTGCCGCGATGGCTGTTGGCATTCTTGACCTCGACCGGAAGTTGCGCAAAGGTCTGTCCAAACTCCGGCACAAACATCACGGGGTCAAAACCGAAACCGTTGCTGCCGGCCGGCTCGCGGGCAATTTCGCCAACCACGCGCCCGGCTGCAATCAAGGGTTCAGGATCGTCAGCAGAACGCACAGCCACCAGCGTACTGACCAGTGCGGCGCGGCGGTGCGACATGTTGGCCATCTGCTCGAGCAGCGCTTTTACATTGTTGGCATCACCCTTCTCATAGCCGAACTGGGTGGCGTAATACGCGGTGTCGACGCCGGGCAGGCCGCCGAACGCATCGACGCAGAGGCCGGCATCATCGGCAATCGCAGGCAGGCCACCCAGACGGGCTGCATGACGGGCTTTGGCCAATGCGTTTTCAACAAAAGTATGAAAAGGCTCTTCCGCCTCCGGAATGCCGAGTTCGGACTGCCGCACCAGTTGCACGCCCAGCGGTGCAAACATGGCCTGCAACTCGGCCAGCTTGCCCTGGTTGTTGGATGCGAGAATAATTTTCATGACAAAGAAATGCGTGCGCGCTGTGAGACGCAGTTCTCAGGCAGTTGCCAGCGCCGCGGTCTGCATGACCACCAGTTCGCTGATACCTTTTTCGGCCAGCACCAGCAGGGCGTCCATTTCCTTGCGTGAAAAAGCTGCGCCTTCAGCCGTGCCCTGCACTTCAACATAGTTGCCGGCACCGGTCATGACGACGTTCATGTCGGTATCGCAGGCAGAGTCTTCGGTGTATTCAAGGTCCAGCAGCGGCGTACCTTGCACAATGCCCACCGAAATGGCAGCGACGTGGTCGAGGATGGGCGTCTCGACAAGCTTGCCACTGGCCAGCAGTTTGTTGACCGCATCCTGCGCGGCGACAAACGCGCCGGTGATGCTGGCAGTACGTGTGCCGCCGTCGGCCTGGATGACGTCGCAATCGATATAGATGGTGCGCTCGCCGAGTTTTTTCAGGTCAAACACTGTGCGCAGCGAGCGGCCAATGAGGCGCTGGATTTCCTGAGTACGGCCGCTCTGTTTACCGCGTGCAGCTTCGCGGTCGCTGCGTGTGTGCGTGGCGCGCGGCAGCATGCCGTATTCAGCCGTGACCCAGCCTTCGCCGCTGCCTTTTTTGTGGCCTGGCACCTTTTCCTCAACCGAAGCCGTGCACAGCACTTTGGTACCGCCAAACTCGATGAGCACCGAGCCTTCGGCGTGAACGGTGTAGTGGCGGGTGATGCGAACGGGACGCAAGGCATCTGCAGCACGTGCGCTGCTCCGTACAAACTGGGTCATGTGAGGGTCTTTCCGGCGGTCTGGCCGCGCTGAAGAAAAAGAAAGGAAACGGTATTGTAGAAAGTACAGAAAGTCCGCGGGCCCCTGGGGGCCGCAACGTCAGGCCTTGCGCGCGGCGGAGCGGCGTATGGCTTCGTTGATCTCGGCAATCGAGCGTTCAATCGCTGCCTCGTCGAGGTCGTCCCCCCCGGCATCCAGGCCGCCGGCCTGTATGGTGGAGGCAAACACACCATCCATGATGCTGTCTGTAGACACACCGCGGGTGGATTCAAATACGTCGGGCGTCTCCCACTCCATCGCCAGCACAGTCACGTTGTCGCTGTGATCGCCGCCGGCCTTCAGTGCGCTTTCAACGAGGTCAGGCACCGCATCGGACACGCCCTTGGCAGACAGCTGCTTGACGATTTCTGCATCGCTCAGGCTGCCCCACAAGCCGTCAGAGCACAGCAGCAGTTTGTCGCCCTGCTGAAGCACCACAGGCCCGGCCACATCAAACACAGGTTTGGTCGGTGAACCCAGGCAGGTGAACAGGATGTTGCGGTTGATACGCTCGAGCTTGATGACGCCGGCGCTCTGCTGCTCAAGGTAGGAGTGGTCGCGTGTGCGGGTCAGCATTTCACCATCGCGCACGACATACAGGCGCGAATCGCCGCAATGCACCCAGGTCGCGCCTGAGCCTTGCAGGATGCAGGCCACCAGTGTCGTACGGGGCGTATCGAGCATGCCCTTTTCACTGGCATAACGGATGATCTGGTGATGCGCCGCCATCAGAGCAGTGGACAAAAACTCGGTCGTGTCATCAATGACAGGCCGCGCTTCCCGCTGATAAAGCGCGGAAATGGTCTGCAGCGCCAGTTGCGCAGCGACTTCGCCTTCAGGGTGGCCACCCATGCCGTCCGCCAGTACAAACAGGCCCGACTCCCGCGTGTAGCAATAGCCCATGCGGTCTTCGTTTTTTTCGCGCCCTCCCTTGCGGCTGACCTGAAAGACGGAAAACTTCATTTGAAGCGGGTCGCGAAACCGGTAGCCTTACGTGCCGTTTTTTTGGTATCCGACACCATGTTGTCGAATTGAAGGCGGACCTTCTCGCTGACAGTGAGTTTGGTGTAGCGGCGTTCACCCTCGCGGCTAAGCTCTTTTTGCAGGGCAAAGACGGATTGCGGGCGCGAGAGCGGATCAAGGGACATGCACCACTCTACGACCTCAATCAGGTTGTCAGAGTACACACCGCGCAGGCGGGACAAAGCAAGGGACAAACGGTCTTTTTCAAGCCGCTGGGGCGCATCATTCGGGGGATAACCCTGCATGGTCGCGTAGATACAGGCACCGATCGCGTAGATGTCTGTCCAGGGGCCCATGGATGAATCACGGCGGTACATCTCGGGGGCGGCAAAGCCTGGCGTGTACATCGGCCTGATGAAATTGCCTTCCTTGCTCAGCACCTCGCGTGCTGCGCCGAAGTCGATCATGACGGCGCGGTTGTCGTCGGTGATGAAGATGTTCGCAGGCTTGATGTCCAGGTGCAGCATCTTGTGCTGGTGCACGATGCGCAACCCGCGCAGAATTTCATCAAAAAGGGAACGAATCGTTGACTCGCGGAAAACCTTCTGTTTTTTGAGTTCACGCGCGGTGATGATGAAGTCCTGCAGGGTGCCGCCCTCCAGGTAGTTCATCACCATGTAGACGGTTTCGTTCTCACGGAAGAAGTTCAGCACGCTGACGACGGAACCGTGGGAAATCTGCGCGAGGGAACGGCCCTCTTCAAAAAAACTTTTGAGGCCCAGGCGGTACAACGAGAGCTTGTCTGGCTGGACCTGGGGGAGCAACTCACCGGGCGGACGGCCCGCAAGCGAGGACGGCAGGTATTCCTTGATGGCAACCTGCTGCCCCTCATTGTCGACAGCCAAGTAAACTACACCAAAACCACCGGCGGACAGCTTGCGCACAACCCGGTATCCGCCGATCACGGTATCGGGCGGCAGTGGTGCTGGTTTGGCCTTTGACATAATTTGATGAGCAGACGTTAAAAAAGCCACATAAAACTGGCTTTATCTGCTTTTACGGTCCCGTTATTACAAAAAGCGTACTACTAATGTCAGTTTACAGCATGACAGGCTATGCAGCCGTCCAGTCAAACACCGCCGCCTCAGGGGAGCAGGAACAGGCTGGAACTGACACCAACACCCGGCTGGGTGTCGAGATTCGCTCTGTCAACAGCCGCTTTCTGGACCTGGCCTTCAGGCTGCCCGACGAGTTACGTCAGGCCGAACCAGGCCTGCGCGACCTGATCGTCGCAAAACTCAAGCGCGGCAAGGTTGAAGTGCGCGTGTCGATCGAAAGCGGATCGACCAGCAGCCTGAAAGCGCCTTCTTCCGCCACCCTGCAGCGCCTGGGCTCACTGGAAGACAGCATCAAGGCGTGGCTGCCACAGGCCGCGGCGCTCAGCGTTGCAGACGTGCTCCGCATTGCAACCAACGAAGACAAAAAGCCGCACGACTACAGCGAAGACCTGCTCAAGCTGGCCAAAAAAGCCCTGAAAGACCTGCTCGCCGCGCGCGAGCGGGAGGGGGCCAGGCTCAAGCTCATGCTGCTGGACCGCACATCCCAATTGCGCAAACTGTCTGAGCTGGCTGTGCCCATGGTGCCGAAGCTGGTCGAGCAGCAAAAGGCGAAGTTTCTGGAGCGCTGGCAGGAAGCGATGACCCTGCCGGACAGCAAGGCCCTGCCCGAGGCCGCGCAGGACAGGGCGCTGGCCGAGGCAACGGCTTTCGCCATTCGCATTGATGTGGCCGAAGAAATTACCCGCCTCGCCTCCCACCTTGACGAGATCGACCGCCTGCTCGAAGGTGGTGGAGAGTTGGGCAAGAGGCTGGATTTCCTGATTCAGGAGCTGCACCGGGAAGCCAATACCCTCGGCTCCAAGTCTGCCTCTCTTGAGCTTACCCGTGTGTCGGTGGACATGAAGGTACTGATTGAGCAGATCCGCGAGCAGGTTCAGAACATTGAATAGTCGACAACTCCATCGGCCAATTAAAATTACTGCCAATCGCCTGATATCTATGGACTATCCCGGAAACCTGTTTGTTGTTGCAGCCCCAAGCGGGGCAGGCAAGTCCAGCCTGGTCAAGGCGCTGATGGAGCTGGATTCGCGCATCCAGCCATCAGTTTCACACACCACCCGCCCCCCCCGCGGTCAGGAAAAGCATGGACGTGAGTACTTTTTCCTGTCTCCCGAAGAGTTCGACGGAATGGTGCTCCGCGACTCTTTCCTGGAATGGGCACATGTCCATGGCCAGCGTTATGGAACCTCGCGCCAGACGATTGAAGAGCGAATCATGCATGGTGCGGACGTGATTCTGGAGATCGACTTTCAGGGCGCAATTAACGTCAAGCGCATTTTTACCAATGCGGTTCTGATCTTCATCCTGCCCCCAAGCTGGGACGAATTGCGCTCACGACTGCAGCGCCGCGGCGAAGACACCGCCGAGGTCATCGAGCTGAGGCTGAAAAATGCGGCCCTTGAGATGGCGCAGGCCCGGGAATTCGACTTCGTTATAATCAATGAGTTGTTTGAACGCGCTGTTTTCGACCTGAAAACGATTGTTCACGCCCAGCGGCTGAAGTTTGCCGCCCAGCGACGTGCTCGCGCAGACACTTTTGAAGCGCTGAACATCCCCTGAGTTACCGCTCATTTACCGAATTACCGGAGAACACCATGGCCCGCATCACCGTTGAAGACTGCCTCGAAAAAATCCCGAATCGCTTTCAGCTGGTTCTGGCTGCAACCTACCGCGCCCGCATGCTGAGCCAGGGTCATGCTGCCAAGATCGAAAGCAAGAACAAGCCAGGCGTGACCGCGCTGCGCGAAATTGCTGACGGCAAGATCGGTCTGGAGATGTTGAAAAAAGTCCCCGGCTAAACCTTCCCTGTCTTTCAAAAAAGCACCGCCAAGCGGTGCTTTTTTGTTTTCCGGATCACATTCTTCGTCGGTAAAGGCCATCAGTTTTATGTTTTATAGCTGCCGCGATACATTTAAGGCATGAGCGCCCTGCTTTCGCCCAAGTTAACCAGCAAGCCAACGCCTGCCGCCGCCAACGCGGCCGCGGCCAGTTTTGCCGCGTTGACGGCAAAACTCGATTACCTGAGCGTTGCCGATGTTGACAGCGTGCGAAGGGCCTACCGGTTCGCCGACGAAGCGCATCTGGGCCAAATTCGCAACAGCGGCGAACCCTACATCACCCATCCCATAGCCGTCGCGCAGCAATGCGCCGAATGGAAGCTGGACGCACAGGCCCTGATGGCAGCCCTGCTCCACGATGCGATTGAAGATTGCGGCGTCACCAAACCAGAACTGATTGAGCGTTTTGGCGCGCCAGTAGCGGAGCTGGTGGATGGGCTGACCAAACTCGAAAAGCTCGAGTTCAATACCCGCGAGGAAAACCAGGCCGAATCTTTCCGCAAGATGCTGCTGGCCATGGCACGCGACGTGCGGGTCATCCTCATCAAGCTGGCAGACCGCACCCACAACATGCGTACGCTTGGCGATGTACCGCGTACGAAATGGGCCAGGATCTCCCGCGAAACGCTTGATATCTACGCTCCAATTGCC
Organism: Pseudomonadota bacterium; assembly: GCA_040385325.1. Lineage (GTDB taxonomy): Bacteria > Pseudomonadota > Gammaproteobacteria > Burkholderiales > Burkholderiaceae_C > Polaromonas. The sequence goes on along the minus strand of JAZKHN010000010.1, from coordinate 3,654 downwards.
CACCGCCTGGGCTTGAACACCACCTACCGTGAGCTGCAGGACCTCTCGTTCCAGCATCTTCACCCCTGGCGCTATGCAACACTGACAAAGGCTTTGCAAAAAGCCCGTGGGCGCAGGCGCGACGTCATCAAGCGTGTGCAGGCGGAAGTGGAAACCGCTTTTGCAGGTGCCCACATGCCCGTAGAACTCTCGGGCCGTGAAAAGACGCTGTATTCGATTTACCGCAAGATGGATGAGAAACACCTGTCTTTTGCACAGGTGACCGACATCTATGGTTTTCGGGTCATCGTTGACAGCCTGACGGCGTGCTACACGGCCATGGGTGTCCTGCACCAGGAGTACAAACCCCTGCCCGGCAAGTTCAAGGACTATATCGCCATCCCCAAGATCAATGGCTACCAGTCACTTCACACCACGCTGGTAGGCCCCTTCGGCACCAACATCGAATTCCAGATGCGTACCGAGGCCATGCATGTGGTGGCCGAATCTGGCGTGGCAGCACACTGGCTGTACAAGGCGGCGGACCCCGAGAGCGATGCATCACAGCGACTAGGCACGCAATGGCTGCAGTCGCTGCTCGACATCCAGCACGAGACCAGAGATGCCGCCGAGTTCTGGGACCACGTCAAGATCGACCTCTTCCCCGAAGCGGTGTATGTGTTCACGCCGAAAAGCCAGATCATGGCCATGCCGCGCGGGGCCACCATTGTTGACTTTGCCTATGCCATCCACAGCGACATAGGTCACCGTGCCGTCGCTGCCAAAATCAATGGTGAACAGGTGCCGCTGCGCTCCGAGCTGCACAACGGCGACGTGATCGAAATCATTACGGCCTCGGTCTCCAACCCCAACCCCGGCTGGCTGGGTTTTGTAAGAACCGGCAAGGCCCGCTCGAAAATCCGCCACTACCTCAAAACCATGGCCCTGACGGAGTCGCAGGACCTGGGCGAAAAGATGCTGACCCAATCGCTGCGTGCAGAAGGCATAGAGCGGCTCCCCGGCGATACAGGCCCTGATCGCATCATCTGGGAAAAAATCCTGCGTTTCAGCGGCAACCGCTCGCGTGCAGACTTGCTCACCGACATCGGGCTGGGCAAACGTATTGCCAGCATGGTCGCCAAGCGCATGGTGGCGCTGCTCGGCGAAAAAGGTGAAAAACCCGACGCGCTTCTGATGAGCCGCGAGCGATACACGTCCCATGAATCGGTCTCGCAAGGCGCTTTGCTGCTCGACGGCAGCGAGGGCGGATCTGTCGTCTTTGCCAACTGCTGCAAGCCCATACCCGGCGATGCCATCCTGGGCTATCTTGGACGCGGCGAGGGCCTTGTCGTGCATACGGACGATTGTGCAGTTGCCAAACGGCTGCAGCACCGGGACAGCGAACGCTTTATTGCGGTTGACTGGTCGGATGAGCCCGTCAGGACATTCGAGACGGCGCTGGTGGTCACGGTCTCTAACGGCAAGGGCGTTCTGGCCAAAGTGGCGGCGGCGCTTGCCATTGCCGAAGCAGACATCACGCACGTCAACATGGGTCAGGAGCGGGCGCAGGAAGCGACGGAGCTTCGCTTCGGCATTGCGGTCCGTGACCGTGTGCATCTCGCCTCAGTAATGCGGGCTGTCAAACGCACGCCGCTGGTACTTCGCGTTCAGCGTGCCAGGCCCGCCCCCTGATCCTGCGATGTCATGCCGGCGCCGGTGCCGGATAAAGCACTTTCAGGATACGAAGCTCCTGCACACCCTGGGGCGTCACCAGGCTCACATCATCTCCCGCGGACGACTTGAGCAGCGTCCGGGCAACGGGTGACACCCAACTGATCTCGCCCTTCAGGGTATCAGCCTCATCAATCCCCAGGATAGTCACGGTGCGTTCCACATCAGAATCGTCGACATAGGTGACGGTGGCACCAAAAAAGACCTGGTCGCTTCCGTGGTGCATCGAAGGATCAGCAATTTCGGCAATTTCAAGACGCTGGGTCAAAAAGCGGATGCGGCGGTCGATTTCGCGCAGCCTTTTTTTGCCATAGATATAGTCGCCATTCTCGGAGCGGTCGCCATTGCTGGCCGCCCAGTGGACGATATCCACGACCTTGGGGCGCTCTTCGTCAATCAGGTTCAACAACTCAAACTTCAGACGCCCATAACCCTGTGGCGTGATGTAATTTTTACCGCCCGGCGGAAGCGGCGGCAAGCCTGGCGACTCGTCGTCGTCAGCATCTGTTTCTTTGGTGAAGGCTTTGCTCATACAGCTTCAACCATAGCATTTCATGGCCTGCAAAAGAAAAAAGCCCACAACTGGCGTTGCGGGCTTTTACTTTTTGGTGCGGCTGGCAAAAATTGAACCCACGACCCCTTGGTTCGTAGCTTCGGGTTGGTGCCAGGTTTTTTATTTTATTGGTTGCTTCACGTTATCAATTTTCTGTTTTGCACCCTATTGATCAATTCGAACCAGCAAAGCCCCTAAAAAGTCCCCGCCGGAAGACGTGATTGCCACCATCCATTACCTCAAACGGCAAACTCAGGCATCTGCGCGTCCTACCGAGAAATATTCCAAGCCCGCCGCCCGCACCCGTGTTGGGTCATACAGGTTGCGGCCGTCAAATACCACCGGCTGATTTAACAGCTGCTTCATCAGCGCAAAGTCCGGGCTTTTGAAGGGCTTCCACTCGGTGACGATCAGCAGCGCATCGGCACCCTTCAAGGCGTCCATCGGGCTGTTGACAAGCTGCAGGTCGGCCCGGTCGCCATAGAGTCGCCGCGCCTCGTCCATGGCAACCGGGTCATAGGCCTGCACCGTGGCGCCCAGGGCCCACAAGCGTTCCATGATGGCGCGGCTGGGTGCGGCGCGCATGTCGTCGGTGTTGGGCTTGAAGGCCAGGCCCCACATGGCAAAACGCTTGCCGCGCAAGTTCTCGCCGAAACGCGCTACCAGCTTTTCAACCAGCACGAGCTTTTGCGCATTGTTGGTTGCCTCTACCGCCTCCAACACCCGCAGAGGCACGCCCACTTGCTGCGCGGTGCGCTGCAGCGCCTGTACGTCTTTGGGAAAGCAACTGCCGCCATAACCGGTGCCGGAGTACAAAAAGTGGTACCCAATGCGCTGGTCAGATCCAATGCCACGGCGCACCTGCTCAATGTCGGCGCCCAGCTTCTCGGCCAGGTTGGCCAGCTCGTTCATGAAGCTGATGCGCGTGGCCAGCATCGCGTTGGCGGCGTATTTGGTGAGCTCGGCGCTGGCAATGTCCATCACCACCAGGCGCTCGTGGTTACGCTGGAACGGCACATAGAGCTCGCGCAACAAGTCCGTGGCAAAGTCGCTGTCGGTGCCGATCACGATGCGGTCGGGGCGCATGAAGTCTTCAACTGCCGCGCCTTCTTTCAGAAACTCGGGGTTGCTGGCGACATGCCAGGTCAGCTGCAAATTGCGCGTTGCCAATTCTTCAGCAATGGCGGCGCGCACCTGCTCGGCCGTACCCACCGGCACAGTGCTTTTGTTGACCACCAGCTTTTCCTCCACCATATGGCGGCCAATGCTGCGGGCAGCTGCGAGCACGTACTGCATGTCGGCGCTGCCGTCTTCGTCGGGCGGGGTGCCGACAGCAATGAACTGGATCTGCCCGAACGCCACGGCCTCTTGCACACTGGTGGTGAAGCGCA
>JAZKHN010000009.1:9341-12357 GCA_040385325.1 Pseudomonadota bacterium | reverse complement strand
TACCACCTGGCCACGCCGGCGATGGCGGCGCTGGCCAAAACCGAACACATCTACAAGGCGCAGAAGTTTTCGGACCATGCGCCCATTACCGTGGATTACGACTTCCAGCTTTGAGGTCCTCAAGAGCCGGGTGTCGCACTGCAAACAGCGGCTGAGCCTTTAAACGCGGTACCATCCGCCTGTAACAGGGAGTTACCGGCATCAGCACAGGAAAGCATCCTGCCGCTGCGCTTCGCACGCACAACGATGACACTTTCCGATATCCATCCGAGACGGGCGATGCTGGTGGCCGCCCTGCTCGCGCTTGTACCTGTTGCCACCCTGGCGGCAGACAAAGCTCCCGCCCGAACCGTGCACATCCGCGGTTCTGTTGCATTTGCCTCCACCGTGCAATTGCTGGCCGAGCAATACATGCGCAACAACCCCAGCACCTCAGTGATCGTCAGCGGCGGCGGTACGTCACGTGGTTACCTCACGCTGCTGGACAACACGACCGACCTCGCCATCGTGAGTGGTGCCGCGTCTGAAGACACGATGGACGAGATCACCCGCAGCGGCGTGAAACTGGTCAATATTCCCTTTCGGCGGGTCGCGATGGCACCGACTGTGCACTTCACCAACCCCGTCAATGACCTCAGCAGCATCCAGCTGCGCGAGATTTTCTCGGGGCGCATCAACAACTGGAAGCTGGTCGGCGGAAAAGACTCGCCCATCAATGTCTACATCGGCCCGCCCGGTGATGGCATTACCAACACCTGGAACGACAAGGTGCTGGGCGATGCGGACACTTTCACACCGCGCGCCCGCAATGCCGAGCTGGAGCAGCGAATCGCCGGCGTGGCGGGCGACCCGTCGGGCATCACCTATCTGGCCACCGATTCGCTCAGGGACCGCGCACTCAAGGTGCTGTCGGTAGACAAGGTCCTGGCCGGTGCAGACAGCGTGCAGAGCGGGCGCTACACGCTGCTGGCACCGCTGATGTTCGTCTCGCGCGAAAAACCGTCGCCGGAAGCACAGAAGTTTTTGCAGTACGTGAACAGCCTGGCAGCGCCCATATCCAACACGGTCTTTGCCCTGCCGGCCCCCCCGGTGTCGACGGCCATCACAACAACAACGGCAACCCGATGAAAAGACGTTATCTCGCGGGTGGACTGGCCGCCGCGCTTGTTGGCGCGGGTGCCTATCCGCTGTGGCAATGGGTGCGGGTTCGCCGCGAGCCGGCCGGGCACAACGCCCTGCTCATAGGCGGCGCATCGGCCATGTATGACCTGAACGTGGCGCTCGGCAAGGAGTTTGAAAAACGCCATGGCGTGAAAGTGATTGTCGAACGCGGCGGTTCCCTGCAGGGCCTGCTGGCGGCCAAACGCCATGCCATCGACATTGCCGCCATGGCGCGCGACCTTGAGGGCGCAGAAGCAGAGGCGCAGGCACACAACCACCTGATTGCAAGAGATGCGATCGCCATCGTGGTGCACCCCCAAAACCCCGTCCGGCAAGCGCGGCGTGAAGTGGTTCGCGATGTGCTGACCGGCAAGATCGACAACTGGCGGGCGCTGGGCGGCACCGACAGCCCCATCGAGGTGGTGATGCGCCCGCGTTACACCTCTACCAGCCGCTATGTCAGCGAAGTGGTTCTTGCAGGTGCCGACCTGTCACCGAAATCGCACTTCCGGAGGACGCGTGACGAATTGCTGGCCTTCATTCGCCAGAACCCGAACGCGATAGGCTGCGTGGCCACCGACGACGGCGGCCTGCCCGCCGACATTCCCTCGCTGGAAATCGACGGCATTCCCATCACGCGTGAAACCATACTCAGCGGCCGCTACCCTTTCGAGCGCTCGCTGTACCTGATGACCTTCGGGCAGGCACGAAAGCAGGCGCTTGATTTCATCGCCCTGGCGGAATCGCCCGAAGGCCAGGCCATCGTCGACCGTTCCGGCTTCATACCGGTCAGATAGAAGAGATACAGGCAGACCATGGCCAACGAAGCACGCGGAATACTCAACGACTGGCTCAATCGCGCCCAGCGCCATGAGCGCCTGCGAAAGGTGCTGGCCTTCCTGCTCATCGTCGTCCTGCTGGGCATTGCCCTGCACTATGTGTACGAAGTGTTGCCCAGGGCTTATTCGCTGAAGATCACGGGCGGCGACATCCTGAGCAACCGGCACTATGTGGCCGGCACCCTGCGTGACGACATCCGGCCCCTGGGCGTGGGCCTCGACGTGCTGCCGACAGACGGCTCGCAACAGGCGCTGAGCCTTGTGTCTGAGGGCAAGCTGGACCTCGCCCTGATACAGGGCGGCCTCGATCTGCCGTTCCCGAACGTGACCCACGTGGCCAATCTCGCGCCCGAGCTCCTGCACTTCCTGGTGCGCCCCGACATCAAGGACATTGCCGGCATGCGCGGCATGCGCATCAACCTCGGCAGCAAACGGGGCGGTACACGCGTCATCGCCAAGCAGCTGCTTGAGTTTTCGGGCATGAAAGACGGCATTGACTACGTTGAAACCAACCTCAGCACCGAAGACCTTCTGGCATTGCGCAAGGACCGCCTTCCGGAGGTGATTGTCATCACCTCGTTTGCGCCGTCCAACGTGGCGGACTACATCGTCAAGCAGCACGGCTACAGCCTGCTGGAGATCCCCTTTCCCAGCGCGCTGGCACTGCGCCAGGGCTGGGTGGCAGACACCAAGGTGATGGCCTATATGTACAGCGTGCAGCCGCCCGTGCCGCCGCGTGATGTCAGGACGGTAGGCGTCAACCTGCAGCTGGTCGCGAACGCCAAACTCGACCCACGCGCCGTGTTCAAGGTGCTGGAGGGCGTGTACAGCCCAGACCTGCAGATGCACCTGAAGATGAAGTTCGATGAAACGAAAATCCTGGAGTCGTCGAGCTACCCGCTGTCCGAAGGCACGCGGATGTTCATGGACCGCAAGAACCCCTTCCTGTCGCAGGCCACACTCAAAAAGGTCGAGGCGCTTTTCGGCCTGGTGCTGTCGGTTGCCTCAACATTGAT
>JAZKHN010000009.1:0-9241 GCA_040385325.1 Pseudomonadota bacterium | reverse complement strand
CAATGCCAACCTGGTGCCACAGCTTTTTTCAGCCATCGCAGATTCGCGTGCACGGCTTGAATTTATGAGGAACAAAACATGACAACACCGCTGCTTCATGACTTGCGTCGCGTGGGCACTGCCGCCATCTGGGCGATGGCGCTTGGCCTGACCGGCTGCGCCACGGTCCCGCCACCTGCAACTTCAACCAAGGCGGTTTATGAAGCGGCGATTGCAGACGCCGCCGTCGCCAGCCCGCGCAAGGTCACGCCCCTGATGCCACTGCCTGCGGGCGAAAGAGTTCGCGTCGTGTCATGGGTCACTGAAAGCCGCACACCGTGCAAAGCACCAGATACAAGCTGTGCCACCACCACGCCGCCAGACCGCATCTGGGTGACTCTGGCAGGCGAAGTGCAGGCCAGTTGCCGCGCCTGGGGCTTGAAGGGCGATGCCTTGCGCCAGCGCATCGAGCAACTGCTGGGCCTGCCCATGGACCCGCCGCCGCAGTTTCGCAAGGCAAAGTTCGTGACGATGGAGCTGGCCCGCGAGCGCCTCGACAGGCCCTGCCTCGGCATTGATGAGACCAACCCGCAAGGCCCCGTGTGCACCGTCGGCATCCAGGCGAACAGGGCACCGGATGTGCGCGACTACGTGTTGAGGCAAATGGCCGACTCATTCGTTGTCGATGGCGCAGGCGGACCCGGCTACCCCTTCACACGCCTGGGTTACACCTACGACTGGAACCAGATCAATGCCCGGCCCAACCACTACGGCGCTTCTGAATTCCTGGTGCAGGCCAGCACCCCTGCAGCCGTCATCACCCAGCAGGACACCGACGCTTACTGCACTGCGCCCTAGCGCTGTCAGCTGGTGTCCTTGTTAACCCGCTACCTCACCGACGCACATGGCGCAGAGTTGTCAAAGCGGGTGACGCCCAAAGGCGGGCGGCTGGAGGATGTGATTCGTTCAGGCCTCTGCCACCCCGAAAGCACCATCGGCGTCTATGCACCCGATGTCGAAAGCTACGGCGTATTTAGCGAGCTGTTCGACCCCATTCTTGAAAGTTTTCAGGCACCGTCCCTGGGTCACCGCACCGACCTGGCATGCGTGAACCCGGCGGCTGTGGTGTCTACCCGTATCAGGGTGGCACGCAACCTCGCAGGCCATGCATTTCCGGCCGGGATGTCCAGGGCAGAACGACTCAGCGTTGAAGAAAAAATCACGCGCGCATGCGGTTCGCTGGCGCCCGACTTTGAAGGTGCCACGGTGCAGCTCGGCGACATACCCGCCCACAATCTTGCCGCCATGATGTCGAAGCGCATGGCTTTCGGGCCTGACGACAAATACATGGCTGCCGCAGGCATTCACGACGACTGGCCGCTTGGCCGAAGTGTGTTCAACACGCGCAACCAGCAGCTGTCGATCTGGATCAATGAAGAGGACCACCTGCGAGTGGCTGTGGTGTTGCCCGGCGCCTGTGTGCCAGCCTGCCACGAGGCGATCAACGCGGTCATGTCGCTGCTGGCAGCGCAGCTCGATTTTTGTGAGGACGCACAACTCGGCTATCTGACCAGTTGCCCCAGCAATGTGGGTAGTGCCATGCGGGTGAGCTTTCGCGTGGATCTTCGCCTGGACGCTTCGCAGCAAGCAGCTCTTGAGCAGCTTGAAGCCGCAGGCCTGATTGAAATTCGCAGCACTGAAGGCGAGCACTCACCGCGCACAGGCGGGCTGGTGGACGTCAGCTTTCGCAACCGTGTCGGCATTTCCGCAGCGCAGATGCTGCGCGGCATGGGCATGCTGCTCAGGGCACCCGGCCTTCACGCCTGATGGGGCAACTCAGGAAGCGGCAGCTGCGGCCTGCGCCCGGATGAAATCGATGAAGGCGCGCAGCGGTGCCGGCGGCAGGCGGTGGCCCGGGTAGTACAGAAACGGCCCCGAAAAAGCCGGCCACCAATCCTCAAGCACCGGCTCCAGCGCGCCGCTTTCAAGCTGGGGTCGCAGCCAGTCCTCAAAGAGATAAATCAGGCCGGTACCCGCCACGGCCGAATCAACCACCAGATCAACGGCCGAACCAATCTGCACAATAAGCGGCCCCATGGGCGTGACGCGCACCACCTCGCCACCCCGCGCAAACTCCCAGGGCGGCATCGCGCCGCTTGAAAACCTGCCGCGAAGGCAGGCGTGGTCAATCAACTCGCTGGGGTGCCCGGGCCTGCCGTGTTTGTCGAGATAGGCTGTTGAGGCCGCCAGCGCAAAACGCTGCACGCGCGGGCCGATCGGCACGGCAATCATGTCTTTTTCAAGCCGCTCCTCGTAGCGTATGCCAGCATCACAGCCGGCGGCCAGCACATCGACAAATGTGTCGTCGGCAAACACTTCGAGCATGATGTCCGGGTAGGCGGCGAGAAAGGGCGGAATGATGGCCGGCAAGGTCAGACGCGCTGCACTGACCGCCACATTGAGGCGCAGTGTGCCCGCAGGCCGGTCACGAAATCCATTGACCACATCCAGCGCAGCCTGCACCTCAGTCAGCGCAGGGGCCAGCCGCTCGATCAGGCGCTGGCCGGCTTCGGTGAGCGACACAGTGCGCGTGGTGCGATGCAGCAGGCGCACGCCGAGCTGCGTCTCAAGCCTGCGCACTGCTTCGCTGAGGCCAGACGCACTGCCACCGCTGGCGCGCGCGCCCTCGCGAAAGCCTTTGGCACGGGCCACGGCGAGGAAGGCATTCAGGTCAGCAAGGTTGGCGTCCATTGTTCGATATTTCGTACAGGTCGTGCCGATTGTGATGGATTGTCGAACGACCTGCCCATCCCTACCATTCGCTCACCTTCACAAAACCGGAAAGCCAGACCATGTCCACCACCCCTTCTTCAAGCACCTTCAAACTCGGCCACCGCGATGTCAAACGCCTGGGTTACGGCGCCATGCAGCTCGCCGGCCCCGGCGTTTTCGGCCCGCCCAAAGACAGGTCCGCCGCCGTGGCGGTGCTGCGCGAGGCGGTGGCCAGCGGCGTTGACCACATCGACACCTCCGACTTTTACGGCCCGCACATCACCAACCAGATCATCCGCGAGGCGCTTGCCCCCTACCCGGCCAACCTGGCCATCGTCACCAAGGTCAGCGCACGCCGCGGCGCCGACGGCTCGTGGATACCCGCCATGTCGCCTGAAGAGCTGACCCAGGCGGTGCACGACAACCTGCGCAACCTGGGCCTGGACGTGCTCGACACCGTCAACCTGCGCAGCATGTTCGATGTGCACGGCCCGGCTGAAGGCTCGCTGGAAGAGCCGCTGACCGTGCTGGCCGGACTGCAGCAAAAAGGCCTGATTCACCACATCGGCCTGAGCAACGTCACCTCAAAACAGGTTGCGCAGGGCCGTTCGATTTGCGACATCGTCTGCGTGCAGAACCAGTACAACCTGGCCCACCGCGAGGACGACGCGCTGATCGACGAGCTGGCCGGGCTGGGCATTCCCTACGTGCCTTTCTTTCCGCTGGGCGGCTTCACGCCGCTGCAGTCCTCAAGCCTGACTGCCGTCGCACAGCAACTGGGCGCCACACCCATGCAGGTGGCACTCGCCTGGCTGCTGCAGCGCTCGCCCAACATCCTCTTGATACCCGGCACATCGTCGGTGGCCCACCTGCGCGAGAACCTGGCCGCTGGCGCGCTGAGCCTGCCGCCCGAGGCGCTGGCGCAGCTTGAGTCGATTGGCGGATGAGCCAGAGCGCTGCGCAGCAGCTTAACGGCGGCCGGGGTGCGCTATATATTTGGTAGCTGCTTACGCCCGTATTCATTGGTCTGCAGCCGATTTAATGTCTGAAAATGGCGTTTTCTGGCTGTTTTTTGGCCTGTTTTTGGCTTCAGCTCCCGCACCATCAGGCGAAAGTTAATATGGAAGTTAACTTTTAAGCATTTTTTAACGTGTACGTTAAATTTTTAATGCCTGCGTTAAAAACGTGCTGCAAACGGCTCTGACCGCCGGCGACTGCGGACAGTGTGCCCATCGCTCCGGCAAGCCTTCAGGGCGGCCGAACGTCGCAACCGTCCACAGCACCGACCATCGGAAGCTGCCCTGCACCGCCAGCGCATCCATGCTGACGCGCGGCGTCACTGCTGCGCAATGCAGCTTCTGCAGTTGCATTGTTTTTCTGCTTCCAGTCAGGTTCGGCACTGGGTCTTTTTGACCTTGTGCAATGGCCAATACCAGCTGTTGAGGTCAAAAAGGCACTTTGTAGGAGGTTTGCGCCAGCCATCCCAAGGATATGCGCGCTAACGCACAGACAAACCTCTGAACGGCGCATACTCGGACAGGAGAAATTTAATGCCTTATGGAATACGCGCCACGCTGGCGACAAGCCACGAGTCCGCGCGCAGGGGCTTCAAGTACTGGATCAAGGACGTCGGAGCTGAACTCAAACTGGGCAGCTGTGAGTTCATCGGCCTGTCGAACTCACGCAAGATGATTTCGTTCTGGTGCCCGATGGCCAGCTTCCGGGTATTTGAGATTGGGACGTTCTTTCCGGATGCCCACCAACGCCTGGCCTTTCCCGACAAATTGTCTGCCCGGCGATGCCTGGAGCAGGTAGAAAAGATTATTCAGGAGACTGTTCGACTGATTCCGGTTATTCCGCTCGTTCCACTGCTGGCAAAGATCAGCCAGGACGAGAAGTCCCCTTGAACCCCATGCCTTGTGACATGACAGGTCTGCTACGCGGACTGAGGCACCGGCATATTGAATGAGGATTACATGACGACAAATATCGACGGTGTGCAGAAACTGCACGCGCAGACCGCAGAAGAAGTCCTGAACGACGAGGCCTATCATTTGTATGTGCACCTCATCTCCACGCTGACCTCATACCAGCTCGGTAAAGGCAAGCCGCCCACCGAGCATGACCTTGCCATGTGGTGCGCGGTACAAACGAAGCGCATCGAGACGAGCATAGGCCCGCTGGACACATTCCTTTACCGCCGGGATCGCCGTCCGCATGACTAGGCGATGGGATCAACACACAGCTGGCGGCAGCCTGGGACGGGCCGCTGCGCTGTGCATGGCCACAGCAGCATTCCTCATCGCCGGCGCGGCGCTTGCGCAGACGAACTGGCTGACGATTGCGGGCATCCCGGGTGATGCATCTGCCGACTATGTTCAGCTTGACCCGACGAAGCTGGCGAAAGAATCCGGCCTTGTCACCATCGCCGTGCGGGTGAGCCGGTCACGGGAAAGAACCAGCCAGGACGGCATCAGGTTCCGTTCATTTGTCGGCATCGCAGGTGTGGATTGCCGGCAGATGACGGCGCGATTTCTGCGTGCGTCGTTTTACAGGGAGCCCAATTTTGAGGGCCCCCCTTTTCTGACAAAGGAATACGGCTCGGTCATCCGCCCGGTGATGTTCCGTGAGATTCCCGGCGACCACGCGAAGCAAACTGTGCGGGCGGCCTGCGCTGCAGTCAAATAATGGCCGCGGCTGTTCATCCCTGGCGGGTCTGGCTGCAGAATTTGCTACTAAATTCGTAGCTACTCACGCACGTATCCATTGGTCTGCAGCCGATTTATGCCTCAGAAATGGCACTTTTTAGCTGGTTTTTTGCCTGTTTTTGGCTTCGGGCCCGTATCAAACAGGCAAAAGTTAATATGAAAGTTAACTTTTGAAGATTTTTTAACGTGTATGTTAAATTTTTAACATTTGCGTTAAAAACCAGGCTTCACAGTCAGCGTCCGGCGATCAGCGCCATCATTTCGGGATAGCTGTAGACGGCGCTGGCTGGTGGCGGCCGCAAGGCGGCAGCGACCATCGCCTGCGCAATCTCGGTGGTGCGGATGGAGCGAAACTTCGCTGGCGTGACTGGCGCAAAGAGCGGCAACAGCGCCGAGAGCAGGCGCGGTGTGTGTTGCGAGCCGATGATCATGGCCGGGCGAAAAATGCTGACGACGGCCGGGCCCTGATTTGTAACTGCCGCTTCGGCCTCGCCCTTGACGCGGGCGTAACGCGGCATGCCCGCCGCGCCCGAACCCGTCGCCCTGGCCGTGGCATCGGCACCCACCGCCGACATGAAAGCCAGGTGGCCGACCTTGCCCGACGCTTTCAGGCCCCGCGCAAACGCGGTGTTCAGGCCCAAATCGACGGCGCGGTGCTGCCCGATGGACATCTTTGCCGTACCAGCGCCGACGCCCAGCACGCTGAAGCCCGTGGCTTCACTGGCGTCCCCTTGCAGCGCATCGACCACGGCCTGCTCCAGGCTGGCCGGGTCCATGGCTGGCACCAGGTGTTCTTCAACCGCAGCGCCAGATTTCATATCGAGGGGCCGCCGTGTCATGACGACGATGCGCTTAAAACCGCCGCACCTCACCACTTCGGCCAGCAGCGCCTGGCCCACGGAGCCGGTCGCGCCCAGGATGATTGCGGTGTTGATTGCCATGGCTGTTGTTAAAGATCAGCGCCCGGTTGCCGCACCCTGGCGCGCCATGTGCACCTGGTGCAAAGTGATCTTGCGCACCTCGGCCTGGCTGGTTTCGATGTGGGCGCGCAGCAGCATGGCGGCCTGGTCGCCGCGTTTGCGCTGTATGGCTTTCAGGATCTTGGCGTGTTCGTCATAGGTGGCGTCTATGCGCGGCTGCTGGGTGAAGTCGAGCCTGCGTATCACGCGGATGCGGTCGGTCACGTCGCCATGCACCCGGGCGGTTTCTGCATTGCCGGCCGCTGCGACCAGCGAGCAGTGAAAGGATTCGTCCCAGCGGGCGACCTGGTCCATGTCGCTGCTGCGCTCCCCGGGGGCTACCAGCCAGATGGCGGCGAGTTCATCGAGCATGAGCTGGTTGACCCTGACGGTGTCTTCGCAGAGGCGGTGCACGGCCGTGGTCTCAAGCACCATGCGCAGGTCGTAGAGGTCTTCGAACTGGTTGAAGTCAAAGGGCAGCACGCGCCAGCCGCTTCTGAACAGCACCTCGACAAAACCCTCCTGCTGCAGCCTGAACAGCGCCTGCCGCACCGGCGTGCGCGAGACGCCCAGGCGCTCGCTGACTTCAGTTTCAGTGAAACGGTCGCCGGGCAGCAGCTTGAAGTCAGAGACATCGCGCTTGAGCTGCTCATACACCTCGTCGGCGCGCGAAAAATGGGGTGTTTTGCCCGAGCCGTAGGGCACGAAATCGGCCTTGGCCGCGGGGGCGGCGGTGGCAGCAGGGGAAGCGACGCTCTTCATGAGCTTTCAATCATAGTGCGGGCAACAGGTTCAGCCCAGCAGACTTACATGTGCAGAAACCACGCGCCAGCCATCAGGCGTACGCATCCAGGTCTGGCTCTGGCGGCCGGGTTTGGTGCCGCCCGTGCGCTGGAACTCGACATTGGCGGTGGCAAAGTCGTGGCCGTACGTGGTGATGACCGTCTTTAAAAGCGTGCGCTCAAGACCTGCAGACGGGCGTCCGGCGCGGAAGGCCTGAATGGCGTCGTAGCCGTAAAGGTTTTCAGTCGCGCCGTAACGCAATGTGTGCGGGCTCTCCCAGAAGAGTTCATCAAGCACGGCCACGTCGTTGCCGACCAGCGCGGCTTCATAGCGGTCAAAGGCGGCCGTGACTTCGGCGAGCACGTCGGGGATATTGATGTTCACAGGTTGGAGACTTTCAGGTGAGCAAGGCCGGACTGCTGCAGCACCCAGGCCGCACGCAGCGCAAGGTCTTCGCGCCACGGTGCCGCAATCAGCTGCACGCCAATCGGCATGCCGGTTTTGCCTTCGGGCCACATGGGCGCGGCGACCACCGGACAACCCGCAAACGAGATGGGCTGGGTCAGCAGGCCGACGCTGGGCCGGCAGGGCAGCTTCATGCCGTTGATGTCCAGCCACTCGGTGCCGATGGCGGGCGCGCTGACCGGCGTGGCGGGCGCGATGAGCACATCCCAGTGGCGGAACAGTGCGTTGACCCGCTCACGGTAGTGGCGGCGGAAACGCTGGGCGCGCACATACCAGGCCGCCGGCTGCAAGGCACCGGAGATAAAACGGTCAACCGAGAGCGGCTCGAATTCATCTGCGCGCGTTCGCAGGTCGGCCAGGTGCAGCGCACCGCCTTCGCTGGCGCTGGTGATGAAAGCCGCTGCGCGCGCGAGCGCCGGTTCTGGCCAGTCCACGCCCTCGATGGCACGCAGGGCGCTGGCTGCCTGCCGTGCCACGAGTTGCGCTGGCGCGGTGGCGTTGTCTGCAAAGTAGCCGCCCAGCAAACCAATGCGCAGGCCGTCAACGCCCTGGCGCACATCTGCGGCAATGGGCTGTACCGACAGCGCGTGGCAACCGGCATCCAGCGCGTCGGGCGACTGCATGGCGTCATAACTGAGCGCCAGGCCTTCGACGCTGTCGGCCAGCGGGCCGAGGTGGTCAACGTTGTGGACGAAAGGGTAGGTGCCGCGACGGGAGAGCCGCCCGAACGTGGGCTTGAGCCCCCACACACCGCAAAGCGATGCGGGCACGCGAATCGAGCCATTCGTATCCGACCCCAGCGCCAATGGCACCTGCTGCGCCGCCACCGCTGCACCCGAACCGCCGGATGAGCCACCGGCGATGCAGCTGAGGTCGTGCGGGTTATGGCAGGGGCCGTAGTGTGTGTTTTCTGTCGTGAAGCCGTAGGCGTACTCGTCCATATTGAGCGAGCCCACCAGCACCGCACCTGCGGCCTGCAGGCGTTGCACCAGAAACGCGTCTTCATGCGCGGGCGCATTGCCGCGGTTGATGCGTGAGCCGGCCAGCGTGACCTCACCCGCCACGTCAAACAGGTTTTTCACCGCATAGGGCAGGCCGGCCAGCGGCGGCAGTTTTTCGCCGCGTGCGCGCATGCGGTCTATGGCGGCGGCTTCGCGTTTGGCGCGCTCGTAACTCTTGCCGGTGAAGGCATTGACACGGCCGTCGGTGGCTTCGATGCGTTCGATGGAGGAGGCCAGCACCTCCTGCGCGCTGAACTCTCCCGCTGCGATGCCGCGCACCAGCTCGGCCGTTCCAAAAGCAATGTTTTTCATGCAGGCGTTTTCGGAAAAGGCGCGGGCGTGAACACGTCGGCGGGTTCCATGTCGACATTCATCGTGAAGGCATCCAGTTGCGCCGCCATCAGTGACGTGCGCTGCATATGTACGGCCACCCGCCGGGCCTGGGCGTCGTCGAGCGGCAGCGAGACCGCCGCTGCGGCGGCTTTGACAAAAGCGAGGGCTTCGGTGTCGTCCATGGCGGTTGGCTCCTGGCTTTTTAACGGCGCACTTCGCGCTGGAAAATCTCCAGGCTGAG
>JAZKHN010000008.1:0-3779 GCA_040385325.1 Pseudomonadota bacterium | reverse complement strand
TCCCGCGCCCAGGACGACTGAGTTCGCGCCGTTTCCCTTGATGACAGGTTCAGGGACAACGGTGCCAACGACACGCCGGGCTTGCCCGCGCGTTGAGCCTGTCGGAATTTATGACGCAAACTTCTCCTCATCGCCAAAAGATACAGCGACGTCCCGTGCATGGCGTGTTGCTGCTCGACAAGCCGCTGGGCCTGTCGAGCAACCAGGCGCTGCAAAAAGCCAAATGGCTGCTGCGGGCGGACAAGGCCGGCCATACCGGCACGCTGGACCCTTTGGCCACCGGCGTGCTGCCACTGTGCTTTGGCGCGGCCACCAAGTTCAGCCAGATCCAGCTGGAGGCCGACAAGACCTATGAAGCGCTGATCGTGCTGGGCAAAAAAACCAGCACCGGCGATGCCGAAGGCGACGTGATTGAAACCCGGCCGGTGCCCGCCATCACGCCTGAACTGCTGGCGGCGATGACACAGCGCTTTACCGGCCCGCTGGCGCAAATCCCGCCCATGTATTCGGCGCTGAAAAAGGACGGCAAGGCCCTGTACGAATACGCCCGCAAGGGTGAAGAAGTCGAGCGCGAAGCCCGTCACATCGTCATTCACGAATTGAAACTGACCCCGGCCACCGATGTGTCCGGCCAGCCCGCCGTGTGGCTGGTGGCCCGGTGCAGCAAGGGCACCTACATCCGAACTCTGGGCGAAGACATTGCCGAAGCCATGGGCTGCGGCGGTCACCTCGGTTCATTGCGACGCATTGAAACCGGCGGTTTTGTGGCCGACGGCTGTGTCAGCCTGGCCGCCCTTGAGGCCATGACCGAGCCCGAGCGCGAGGCGCGCCTGTTGCCGCCGGAATCGCTGGTTGCCGCCTATCCTTCTGTCACATTGGATGCCGACAATGCAGGGCGTTTCCTCAGCGGCCTGCGCCGCCGTGGCGAGCCGGGCCAGTTTGGTGCCGATGCGCCGCTGGTGCAGGTGTACGGCTCCGAGCCAAAAGCATTCCTGGGCTCGGCCCACATCACGGCAGATGAACTGATTCCCCAACGCCTGCTGAGCCCGATTGAGATCCAGGACATTCTCCAGGCCGCTGCCGCCCATGCCACACCGGCATCAGCGGCCACTGCCCTTCAGCATTAACCACCAACGATTTTTTTAGTTTCCAGCCTCCAGAAAGCGAACCATGAGCCACAAACAAATCCGCAATATTGCGATCATTGCCCACGTTGACCACGGTAAAACCACCATGGTTGACCAGTTGCTGCGCCAGTCCGGCACCTTTGCCGAACACGAAAAAGTCGTCGACACCGTGATGGACAACAACGCGATTGAAAAAGAACGCGGCATCACCATCCTGGCCAAGAACTGCGCCGTGACCTGGGAAGGCACGCACATCAACATCGTCGACACTCCGGGCCACGCCGACTTCGGCGGTGAAGTCGAGCGCGCGCTGTCCATGGTTGACGGCGTTGTGCTGCTCATCGATGCGCAGGAAGGCCCCATGCCCCAGACGCGTTTTGTGACCAAGAAGGCACTGGCCCTGGGCCTCAAGCCCATTCTGGTCGTCAACAAGGTCGACAAGCCGGGCGCACGTCCTGATTTCGTCGTCAATGCAGCCTTTGATCTGTTTGACAAGCTCGGTGCGAACGACGAACAGCTCGACTTCCCCGTTGTCTACGCCTCGGGCATCAATGGCTGGTCGTCGCTTGAAGAGGGCCCACCCAATGAGCAGTGGGGTCCCGACATGTCAGCCCTGTTCAACACGATTTTGAAGCACGTGCCGCCGCAAAAGGGCGACCCCGAAGCGCCGCTGCAGCTGCAGATCTCTGCACTCGACTTCTCGACCTTCGTCGGCCGCATCGGCGTCGGCCGCATCAGCCAGGGCACCATCAGGCCCATGATGGATGTGGTCGTCATGGAAGGCCCGGACGGCAAGGCCGTCAAGGGCCGCATCAACCAGGTGCTGACATTCCAGGGCCTGGAGCGTGTGCAGGCCACAGAAGCCGGCCCCGGCGAAATCGTGCTGATCAACGGCCTGCCGGAAATCGGTATTGGCGTCACCATCACCGACCCGGCCAACCCATCTCCGCTGCCCATGCTGAAGGTCGATGAGCCGACCCTGACCATGAACTTCTGCGTCAACACCAGCCCGCTGGCCGGCCGCGAAGGCAAGTACGTCACCAGCCGCCAGATCTGGGACCGCCTGCAGAAAGAACTGCAACACAACGTCGCGCTGCGCGTCAGCGAAACCGACGAAGAAGGTATTTTTGAAGTCATGGGCCGGGGCGAATTGCACCTGACCATCCTGCTGGAAAACATGCGCCGCGAAGGTTTCGAGATGGCTGTCTCCAAGCCGCGCGTGGTGATGAAAGAGGTCAACGGCGAGAAGCACGAGCCCATCGAGTTGGTGACGGCAGACATCGAAGAACAGCACCAGGGCGGCGTGATGCAGGCCCTCGGTGAGCGCAAGGGCGAACTGGTGAACATGGACCCGGACGGCCGCGGCCGCGTGCGCCTGGAGTACCGTATTCCTGCGCGTGGCCTGATTGGTTTTACCAATGAGTTCCTGAATCTGACCCGCGGCTCCGGCCTCATCAGCAACATCTTTGACCGTTATGAAGCCCACAAGGGCGACATCGGCGGCCGCAAGAATGGCGTGCTGATCTCCATGGACGCCGGTGAAATCTTCACCTACGCCCTGGGCAAGCTGGACGACCGCGGCCGCATGTTCGTCAAGGCCAACGATCCGGTATATGAAGGCATGATCGTCGGCATCCACAGCCGTGACAACGACCTGGTGGTCAATGCAACGCGTACCAAGCAGCTGACCAACTTCCGCGTGTCCGGCAAGGAAGACGCGATCAAGATCACGCCGCCTATTGAATGCACGCTCGAATACGGCGTTGAATTCATCGAGGAAGACGAACTGGTCGAAATCACGCCCAAGTCCATCCGCCTTCGCAAGCGTCACCTGACGGAGAGCGAGCGGAAGCGCGCTGGAAGGTAAGCCCCCACGGTGGATGTGGCCCCCACGTTCGCTCACTTCGTGTAGCTTTCTGCCCCCCGAGGGGGCCGTTCGCCTGCGGTCTGGCGAAGCCAGTCCCGCGGCTCTGCTTGCAAAGACCTCGCTTCGCTTGTGAGCAGTAATTTCCCCTCCGTTCGGGCTGAGCTTGTCGAAGCCCTTCCTTGAAGGCCTATTGCTCTGATGAAACTCACCCACGCCAAAGCCGTCGCCCTCATGGTCCTGGTAACCCTGATGTGGTCGATTGCGGGTGTGGTGACGCGTCAGCTTGAATCTGCGCGCAGCTTCGAGGTGACGTTCTGGCGCAGCTTTTTCACTGTGTTATCGCTTCTGGTCATCTTGCCGGTGTTTCAGGGCAGGGCGGTATTTGCGAAGATCCGCAACGCTGATGCTTCGCTCTGGCTCTCAGGCATCTGCTGGAGCGTGATGTTTACCGCGTTCATGGTGGCGTTGACCATGACCACGGTGGCCAATGTGCTGGTCACCATGGCTGTCAGTCCTTTCATTACTGCCTTGCTGGCGCGGGTGTTCATCGGCCACCGCATTGCGCCGCGCACCTGGCTGGCGATTGCCATGGCAGGCGCCGGCATTGCGTGGATGTATGGCGCACAGGCCGATCTTTCGCAGCACCTGGGCGGCACACTGGTCGCACTGCTCGTGCCGCTGGCCAGCGCCGCCAACTGGACGGTGGTTCAGCACAGCCGCCGTCATGGGCAAAATATCGACCTGGTGCCTGCGGTGCTGGTGGGAGCGGTGATTTCTTCGCTGGT
>JAZKHN010000007.1:0-2053 GCA_040385325.1 Pseudomonadota bacterium | reverse complement strand
CGGCACGCGGCAACAAGGCCACACCAAAGCCGCCCTGCACCAGTTGCACCATGGCTGAAATGGACGAAATCGCATGCACCTTTTTGGGTTCCATCTTGCGCGTGCGGAACAAATCCAGCAGCGTGACATGCGGCTGCGAGCCTTTCTGGAAGGTCAAAAGTTCCATCTCAGCCAGCTCATCGAGCCGGTAATTTCTCTTTTTATGCAGCTCCGGGTGCCCGACAAACACCATGTCCATGGCCGGCAATGCCTGGTTTCGCACGCCGTCAGCCGCCGCAGGCAAGACCGCGAAGATCAGGTCCAGCGTGCCACGCTGACTCTGATCCACCAGGATGGGCGTGGTCTCCACGGTGAGTTCAAGCTCCAGCCCCGGATGTTCAACACGCAACTTCTCAAGCCAGGGGATCAACCATGAATGCAGCACCGACTCGATCGCACCGATGCGCATGGCCACGGCCATGGGCGCGCCCGAACCCATCTCGGCCTTGACCTCACGCTGTAGGTCCAGAAGCTTCTGCGCATACACAAGAAAACGCGCGCCGGCAATCGTCAGCTTGAACTGTTTGTCGCGCCGGTCCAGCAGCAGGATGCCCAGCTCTTCTTCAAGTGTGGCTATGCGGCTGGACATGGCCGACTGCGTGAGGAAAAGCTTTTCAGCGGCGCGCGAAATGCTTTTGAGCGACGCCACCCAATAGAAAGCTTCAACAAAACGGAGGTTCATGAGTGCTCGCCTATAGGGACTGGATTGATTTTTTTGGGGTATGCCCGGGGAACTGGCGCGGGATTTGCGTCTATCCTAGTACTACTTTTTCAACATCTGTTACTTCCCACTCTGGAGTCATCATGAAATTCAAGCTTGCACTGGTCGCCGCGGCCCTTACCCTGGGCACATCCGCTTTTGCACAGACCAAATGGGATTTGCCCGCAGCCTACCCGGCGTCCAACTTCCACACTGAAAACCTGACCCAGTTCGCAGCCGACGTCGACAAGGCCACCGGCGGCAAGCTCAAGATCACCGTGCATGCCAACGCATCGCTGTTCAAGGCCAATGAAATCAAACGCGCCGTACAGGGCGGCCAGGCACAGATTGGTGAAGTGCTGCTGGTCAACTTCGAAAACGAAAACCCGATTTATGGCCTGGACGGCCAGCCATTCCTGGCGACGTCTTACGCTGAATCCAAACTGCTGTACCAGGCACAAAAACCCGCACTCAGCAAGCTGCTGGACGCGCAGGGCATGAAGCTGCTCTACACCGTGGCATGGCCACCGCAAGGCATCTATACCAAGAAGGAAATCGGCTCTGTCGCCGATCTGCGCGGCATCAAGTGGCGCGCCTACAGCCCCGCCACCGCCAAGATTGCAGAACTGATTGGCGCGCAGCCCGTCACCATCCAGGCCGCAGAGCTGTCACAGGCACTGGCCACCGGTGTAGTTGAAAGCTACATGAGCTCGGGCTCCACCGGCTATGACTCCAAGACCTATGAAAGCCTGAAGTACTGGTACGACACCCAGGCCTGGCTGCCCAAGAATGCCATCCTTGTGAACAAGCGTGCCTTCGAGGCACTTGACACTGCAACGCAGGCCGCAGTCACCAAGGCAGCCGCTGATGCGGAAGTGCGCGGCTGGAAGGTCAGCGAAGAAAAGAACGACTGGTACAAGACAGCGCTGAAAGAAAAGGGCATGAAGATCGTCGCGCCACCCGCCAAGCTGACGGCTGACATGAAACAGGTCGGCGTCATCATGGTGTCTGACTGGCAGAAAAAGGCCGGCCCTGAAGGCGTGGCCATCGTGGCCGACTTCAACAAGCTCAAAGCTGCCAAAAAATAAGCCTGATGCGCAAATTTCTTGACCGGCTTTACCTGGCGGCGGGCGCACTCGGCGCCATGTTTATTGCACTGATTGCCGTGCTCATGATTGCGCAAAGCATTCTTCGGGAGTTCCGCGTCAACACCGGTGCCGTCAATGACGTGGTGGCCTGGTTTTGCGCGGCGGCGGCGTTTTTTGCGATGGCGCACGCCTTCAAGCATGGCGACTTTGTGCGCGTGACGCTGAT
>JAZKHN010000006.1:0-38971 GCA_040385325.1 Pseudomonadota bacterium | reverse complement strand
TGATCAGTGGCTGCAGCACGGTCTTGGCAAACTGGGCCTTGAGCTCGCGCAGGAAGATGTCAGCCATCGACTGACCATCGCGGAAGCCCTCAAGAATGCCCTGACTGATGCTTTCGCTGATGGTTTCAGTGCGGCGGCGGCCCTCTTCTGCTTCGGTCGCAGCAACGTCTTTTACGGCGGCCTGGCCTTTGAGGTCGCGCGCTTGAATCATCAGGCGTACTTTCTCTTCAAGCAGGTCGGCCTCTTCTTCATTGCCGATCTTGGCCCGGGCCTGTATGGCCAGCTCCTGTTCGCGGGCAATGTTGGCATCCAGGCGCGCCATGCGCACCTTGGCAAGGGCCTCGCCTGTCAACCCTATTTCTTCGACCTCTTCAGCCAGCGTGCGCAGGCCGTCAAGCCGTTGTTCGTTCTCGCGCGACAAACCATCAACATAATCTTTGCGTAACTTTGTGTTTCGCTCAACACCACGCTCAAGGTCCTCGCTACGCTGTTTTTCAGCATCAGCAGCAGCTTTTATTGCTGGTTGCTCGGCCAACAATTTGCGCTGTGCATCAACCAGCATTTCCAGGCTGATACGATTTTTGGGGTCTTGATACATTGCCGTGAGGCGGGTCCATTCCTCAATGAAATCACCCTTCAGGCCGCCGAACAACTCAAGCGCCACCTTGCTGCGCCTGTCGCCTTCAACATCTTTTTTGGTCCCACCACCAGCGCCATCACCACCAGGCGCCACAGGGGCGTCCCCCCGCTTCTGCGACGCGCCTACAAAGCCCTCAAGCCGCTTTGCCTCCTTGCCCTCTGCCGTCTGCGCTTGCCGTATGCGCGAGACCTCCAGCAGATCATCAATCTTCATGATGTCACGCTGGAACCCAATTACGTTGGCGCTCTGGTTGTTGGCCAACCGCTTGTCAAGTGGCGACACGAAACGCTGGCTGTTTACCCGCGCGGCGAAAGCCTCGGCCTCAGTCTTCTTTTTCTCCAGCGCAGCCCGCTCATCAACCAACTTCAAAATATCTTGCTGCGGGTTTGCGGTCAGCTTGGCGCCATTCACTGCGCCCAGCTTTGCCAGCCCGGTGAGCATCGGTCCGACGATTGGCACCCACTGCGCCACACGCTTCACACCGTCTTCAATGACCGTCCACACCTGCGCAGCCGACTTGAGCTGAATGAACAACTCAAGCAAGCGATTTAGTTCCGGCAGAAGACCACCGGCAAGAGCAACCTTGCCAGCCTCAGCGTTCAGTTCGAGCTTTTTCAGGTTGTCATTGAACTCGGCTGCCGCCTTGGCCAGGTCGCCGCCATACACGGCGCCCAGGCCTTCCGCTTCTTTCTTGAGCCGGGCAATGCCTTCACTACCCTGATTGAGCAGCGGAATCATGTCAGCACCAGACTTGCCGAATATCTTTTGAGCGAGGGCAGACTTGGCCGCACCATCTTCGTAAGACTTGAAGCGGTCAGCAAGGTCACCCAGTACGGCATCCTGGCCGCGCAGGGTGCCATCGGCGTTCTTGACCTCTACACCAACAGACTTGAAGGCCGCGCTGGTTTCTTTGCCGCCTGTGGCTGCATCGGCCATGTTCTTAGCAAGCTTGGTGACGCCCGTGGCCAGTGATTCAAGCGAGGTGCCGGTGACTTCACCCGCATACCGCAGAGTGCTCAGGCTTTCAACCGAAATACCGGTTTTCTCGCTCAGATCATCAAGCTTGTCGAGCATGTCGACGGCGCCCTTGATGGTGGCCGCAGTAAACACGCCGGCGATGGCTACACCCAAGGTACCGAATTTTGCTGGCAAGCCTTGCGCCTGTTCACCCAAACCCTGCAGGTTCTTTTTTGCCGAGTCAAATGCTGCACGGGTCTTGTCAACCGCTGAAAGTTCAATTGCTGCTTTTGCCATCATTCAGCCTTTTTGCGCAACAGCGCGCCGGCAGCCGACTCCATCACCTGCACACCATCGACCACCTCGGGCCAGCGGTCGCGCGGTATACCTTCGAGCTCCAGAAAGAAATGCAGGCTGGTGTAGTTCAGTCCTATCACGCCACCCATGCCAGCCACCACCCACTGGCTGCTGTACAGGCGCCTGTACACGTTGAAGGCATCGACGTTTTCGGGCCAGATGCCGAGCTCGTCCGGCACCGTAACCTCGGGCTCTACGAGCTTGAAGCCCATGAGCGCCAAGGCGGGTTCGACGGTTGAAATTGTTTTTTCCCACCCTGTAACAAGCCGTTCGGCAGCCTCGGTCAGGTTTTTTTTTTGGCTTCGGTCAACTCATTCAGATACGCGTGAAACAATTCGCTGCGTGACGGCGAATAGTTGGCAAGCAGGTCTGACAGCGCCGACAGGTTGTAAGGCACGGGTTGGCCAGCTTCATCAACCACACCAGACCAGGTGACGATGACGCCGCCGAGAAGCTCTACATCATCTTTTTGCGGGGCGCTGAAAACCCACGCCTTCAGGGCGTCGCGGTTCTGGTGCTTGAAGGTCACCAGCACGTTGAGTGGCTGCGAAACGCCTGGCACGCTCAGCGGCACTTCAGCCGCAAACGTGGGTGACGGCACAAGTTTGAACATCGGGCCGCGCCTTTACTTGCAGTAAATGATGATGTCGTCGTTGCCAACAACCGGCACGCTGCGGATGTCGTAGCCGATCAGGCGGCGGCCGTTAAGCTCGCTCTTCTTTGGGTTGATGAGCTGCGCTGCTGGCAGGTAAATGCCGACAATGCCGCCCGGTGTGGTGCCGTGCTCCAGGCTGAGGGCCTGCAGGGTGTTGGCCTTCAGGCTGGTCATGAAGGTGACCTCTTGCGCAGCGGTGAGGTCCAGCTCCATGGAGCCGGTAACGTCGCGGTCGGTGATGTCAACATACTCGCCGCCCAACAGTGGGTTGAACTGCAGGCTGTTGCCCACATCAAGCGTCAGGCCGCGTGATGAGTAGGCGGTGCCGCCGGTGACGATGCCCGACGCATACGTACCGCCGAGCTTGATGTCGCTGGTGTTGGTGTCAGTCACAACCAGCGGCGTCTTCCAGGCCGTCAGGGTGGTAGATGGGTTGGCTGCAGCCGTGGTGCCGCCGTCTTTGCCGATGAAAGTGAATTCAAGCACCGGGCGACCGCCAATGCCCAGGCCGGGCTTGACGTTGCCGCGTGCGCCGAGCAGCTTGTGCAGGGCACCGTCGTCGTAAAAATAAATGGTGGCGCTTTTGGCGTTGCCCGGGGTGTCGGGCTGGTAGCCCTTCCAGGTGACGGTGCCGCTTTCAGCAAAACCGCAGGCGCGCAGCAACTCACCCCATGGGGCCGCTGTGCCTGCGGCGCCGCTGCCAGCCAACTCTACGGTGAAACTGAGTTCAATGGTGGCGGTGCCGACCAGTTGCTCAGACGCGCCGAAGTAGTTGCGCATCAGGTCGCGGTCAACATTGCTGGCGTTCAGCGGGTTGATGTTTTGGTTGCTGACCAACAAGGCATTGGCCGCGCCTGTGGGCACTGCGTCAGTGCCCTCGGTGGTTTCGATCTTGGCCAGAATGGCGCTGTTGCGGATAAAGCGTGGCATGTGATTACTCCAGTGAATGGTTTTGTGTGCGGTGCAGGACCCGCAGGGTGACGGTGACGCAAGCCATGTGCTCTGCCTCGCCTGCGAAGTCGTAATCGAGATTGGTGATGTTCAAATCCATCACCAGGCCGCCCAGGGATGTGTCAGCCGTCAACTTGGCCCATACTTTGGCCAGCAGCGCATCAACCGCCTCGTCAGCCGTCAGTGCCCTGCTGCGGGCATAGCATTCGATGGCGATCTCGGTTTCCCAGTCCATGGGGGCGTTGAGGATGGCGAAGCGCTCAGGCACACCGCCCTGCAGTCGGATAACGACAGCGTCGTTGTGGTTCGCCTCAATGGACTTGATGCGGGCGCGATACACCTGGTTTGACACGGCAGGCGCGGCTTCGAAAAGCGTCTTTAGCGCGCCGGCGATTTGACCGAAGGCTGTGGTCATCAGGCCACCTCCAACTCAAGCAAGGTCCAACCCGTGCCGTCTGGCTGATCTTGCGTGATTCTGTAATTCAGAGCGTTAATCGCCAGCAATGTGCCCACCGGATTGGCCGGCACATTGCTGGTGGCTACCGCAACTATTGGAGAGGTGGAAGCCATCTGCGCACCACCCACCTCACCCAGGGCATATGCGTTATCAAAAATGCCACTAACCGGCTCAGCCGCACCAGCAAAGGTCACCTCCACATTCGCAAGCCGCTTGAGGGCGGCTGCGTTTGTGCGGGCTTCCAGTGCTGCAAATGGTGCGGGCATGGCGAGTCAGTGGCGTGGCTTTTTGGCAGGCCGTACAGATCAGGTCGCAACAGGCAGGTATTGACCGAGCTTGATGGACACGGTCGCAGATGGGTTGGCGGCGGCTTCAACCGCCACGCCGACGCACTGCTGTGCAGTCGAGGTCTTGTTGACGACCTTGTTGGTGGCATCCCAGAAGACGCGATCACCAACCGCAATGGCCAGTGCGCTGGTTTTACCGATGGTGACAACACCCGCAGTCTTGAATTCGCCCGGTGTGCTGATGGCCACGTCTGCCGTGGCTACGCCGAACAGACCGGCACCAAAGAGGTAACCGATGCCAGATGCCACTGCGGCGGCTGGCGTGAGGGTGAGCACGTCACCGCGCTGGGTATAGGTTTTCATGATGTGTCCTAAATGTTTAAAGGGTTGTTGCGCAGTCAGCCCAGCGGTTACCCGCCGGGCTGGTGTGACGTTCAGGCACCTGCCGACTTGTAGAGACCACGGAAGTCAACAGCCTTGGCAGCGAAGTCGAGGCGGCACTTGTAGGAAATGCCGTCTGTTTCGAAGCCCATTTCGGACTCGATCATTGGGCCTTCAGCACCGTCGAGGTAGCAGTACTCGACCGTGTCGATTTGCGAGTTCTGCGCAGCCAGATACCAGGCAGTGGCACTGTTGGCGTCGAGCAGCGGCTCGACAATCGGGTCGAGGGCTGTGCGACCACCGGTTCGGAACTCGTTGACCTCTGCCTTGGTTGCAGGCACGTAGTTGCTGCTGGTGAGCTGGTAGGCGGTTTGCTCCAGTGCAGCCGGGACGATCAAGAAAGAAGGCGCCAGGTTGAGCTCTTCGCTCTGCAGACCCTTTTGCACACGCATGGCAGTGCGACCGGTGGTGAGTGAACTGAATTGCAAAACCGAGCCGCCACCCGTACCGAGGTTGGCATGGCCGCCAGCAGTGGTTACCGCTGTTGCGTTGAACAGCGCGCCGGTATCGGCCAAGGCCGCATTCGCCGTGAGCTGTGCATACACGGTACGGTTTTCAAGGCGGCGTGAGCTGGAGCCGAAGGCGCTGACAAGGCGGTCAAAACCGCGCAGGTCATCGTTAACGATGGCTTGACGGCTCAGCGCGACGATGCGGCCATAGGTCAACATGGCGTAGGTTTCAGCACCATCGGTCATTGAGCCATACTTGAATTCACCATGCTCGTTGGTTTTGAGCAGGTCAGGCGCGCCCGACAACTGCACAACGCTCATGTTTTTGAAGTCAGGGGCGTTAGGCGCACGGCGTGCCCAGCGGCCATAGGTGCCGGGATTTTCGTCATACGCATTGCGCAGGCGTTTGTTGGCAACGTTGGCGAACAGCGATGCGAAGTCGCTGGTGGTGTGCATGCCGGCAGAACGGTGCTGCAGCATGCGACCGGCCAACTCCATGCGGGCCATGCCGCGTGTGTTGACGCCAGAGGCTTCCAGGTAGTCGCGGCCAATCTCAATGAGGCTCATACCACGGAACTGGCGCCCGTTGTCGGTCAGCGGCGCACTTGGCATCACCCGATGCAGGATGGCCTCCTGCACACCAGCCATACGGGTGGCTTGCTCATCGCGAATCGTCTGCACCTGCACATTGCGATGACCACCGGAGGCCGCATCACGCACGGCAATCTCATCCAGCACGGCGGCACGCGCCTGTTCGACGGTTTGGCCGCCACGGATCAGACCGCTCGCCAGGTTGGAGACGTTGTGCCGGGCGCACAGGTCGGTGATGTCAGCGGCGCGCTGAACGGCGGCAGCCTGAGCTGCTGTTTCTGCTGCCTGGCGGGTTGCCAGTTCTTGCGCTTGGCGCGTGGCTTCCGCCGCCGCGAGTTCTTCAGGGGTCATGAGGATTACTCCAGGGTTTAAAGTTGCGGCGGAAATGCCCACCGTGGGCGGAGACTGGGTTGCAGATGCACGCGTTTCGATGAATTCGCATGGGAAGGTGCGGAGCTGGCGGGCGTCGTCTGCCTGTGGGCTTGAGCCACCGGATCGGACCTGGCTGTCCATGTCAGCAGGGATTGGGACAAGGGAAACCTCATACGGCTCCCAGTCGATGACGCGGTAGATCCACACGCCACCCTCTTCTGCAGGCGCGACCATTTCGACGCGATGACGGACATAGCCGACTGAGACGTTGCGGATGACACGGTCCTGCACGTCTTGCACGTAACCAGCAACAGATTCACGGCGCGAGAATGTTGCGTCGCACTCGCCTTCACCAGCGGTGATGGATGGGTTTTCAACAACACCGAGCTGGGCTTCAAGGTCCCACGAATTGTGGGCATTGAGCAAAGGGGCGCCGCGCTGGAGGCGATCCAGTCGGATTGCACCATCTTCAACAACCAGTTGCTCCATGTATGAGCGGTCGCGGTACCAGTCATAGCGGCGAACTGCGGCACCCGTGGTGAATACGAGCTTGGCAGTTGCCAACGGAGCAAGTTCACCAGCATCACCAGCAGCGCGGCGGAAGTCACGCAACTCCATGGTGCGACCTGCAAGCGGCAGATCATCGCGGCGGGTAGCTATGGCATGTGTATTTGCTTGAGGCATGGCCGCTACTTTGCGCGGCTTGCTGTCTCATTTCTAGGCAAAAAATCGGACAATTTTCAACACGCCGAGACAAAGAAAAAAACCCGGCAAGGCCGGGTTTTCTATTCATGGTCGTCTTACTTTTTGGTGGGCGGAGTGGGTGGGGGTTCAGGCGCCATCTGCTGGCCTTTTTGCATCATTAACAACACATCGAGAAGACCCAGCTTTTTCAATTTTTCAACATCAGACGCAAGTTCATTGAACACGTCATCTGGCTTATATCCGCGACGGCGAAGCTTTTCACTGATGCTGGACAGGCCGCCGGAAATCTCCATCAGGTCGGCATTCACATCCTGCTGCGGATTGACGTAGTCCCACTTTGGCGTTGCGTGCTCTACCTGGTAGTTTGCCCTTTTGACGATGCCTGCCAATTCGCAAGCGTTTGCAAATTCAACACACATGCGCTGGCACAGCTTCGGAATCAGCAGGGTCCATTGCATGACCTCAACTTCACGCCTGAAGTTCAGTGTGAGACCGCGCTCACTGCTGAAATTGGCCTGACTACCATCACCAGTCATCATGGCGTAGGTGACACCGTAACCAGCCGCGATGATTTGAAGGTTGAACCGCATGTAGTCGACATAACCAGGCGCAGCCTTTGGTTCAACTACGGTCATCTCCATGCCGATAGGCAAACGGGTAATACCGCCACTGTTGAGTTGGCCAAGATCACCAGTCTCATTGGCAATTGCAACCGCCTCGCCATTGGTAAGGCCCGGCGCCGCGTTTGCCATTTCTGCAACATCACCACTGGCGAGCACCGAGAGACGGGTTTCGAGGTTCTTGCGCTGAAGCTCTGCGTCTTCATAAAGCTGGAGATCCCTGACCCGCGCAATGACCGGCGCAGCACGCGGAAAGCCACGGCCCTGACCCGGCCTATCGGGCGTGAAGAGGTGAATAATTTTCTCTACCGCCACAAAGCTGCTGGAGGCCTTGCGCGATTTAAACGAAACCAATTCGCCCGGGTGCTGGTCAAACAGCCAGTAGCCGTACACGCGGCCAAGCACATCGTATTCAATGCCATTGACAATGGTGTTAGGGCCGTTTGTCTGAGACTTGGAAGAATCGAGCCAGTCGATTTCAAGCAATTGAAACTGGATTGGCACAAGTAAACCATCAGTTGGGCGGCGGGGGCGCACCCGCATCAGCACTTCACCATCGCGCTCCATCGCCTTGTACGCGGCTGACACGAGACCATAGGCATCGAGGCGGCCATCGGCATCGAGGTAGGGCACCATCTTTACCCAAGCATCATTGAACTTTTCAGCTTCTGGGCCGGTCCAGTTCGGCGTTATGCCTGTACCAACAGTGGCTGCCACCAGGGAGCGTAGCCCTTGCGCCATGTACGGGACGTTTTGGTCCAGTGAACGTGAGCGCGTGCGCAGCGTCGGCCCATCTGCAGCATGGTCAGTGTTGGGCGATGCGCCGCCCCGCTTTGGGCGCCATCCATCACGCGCGCTTGCCCCCTCGTAGGCGCGCTTGAGTAGCTCGCGGGAGCGCATCAGGCGCAAAGCCTTGTCCGGGTTGAAGACGCCGATCAGCCGGTCGAGTACGTTTGCCATCATTCACCCCGGCCCGTTGCAAAGGTGAAGCGGTAACTACCGCCGTTGCGACCGTTCGCAGCAGCGCTGATGCCAGCCACAATCGTGCTTCGCGCCTTCAGAAGGTCGGTCATTGATCGGTACGTCACCTCACGGCCATTGCTTTTTACGGTGAGTTCACCGCTGGCAATGGCCGCATCAATGGCGTCTAGGTCGGTCTGTGTAAAGGCCATGGCTATTCCTGGTTGGGTGCCGCTGCCAAGGTCGCAACGGAAGGCTTCGACCGTACCGCCCGTGTTGTCTCATTACTAGGCAAAACATGAGACTTTTTTTCTTCACCGGCTTGTTTGATGACCCTATACACCGTGCCACGGCTGACACCCAAGCGACGGGCGACCTCTCGGGCATTGCGCCCATCAAAAAGGGACAAGACTTTTTTGGCAAGGTCTGTCGACGCCCGCGTTGCAATGTAGGGGCGCTGCCCACCAAACTCACCCCGGACTGCCTTTTTTGACTCTTCGAGCCGGTCGCCTGCAATCTGTGGGAACTCCGTGAGTAGGTACTCAAAGATGCGATCCACCAGGTCAGGGTCGGAAATTTGCTGTGCAGGCACGGTGCTTTTTGTCATTTTTTACCACTCTCTTTTGAATGCTCGGGCGGGCTTTGGCTGGAGGCGCGGTTGTGCGACTTGAGGCACAGGCTGCTCAATGTGTTCCGGCGCATCAGTGGGATCAACCGATGGCTGCGTTGCCTGCGTCGCCTGCGCGGCTGCCAGCACAGAAAACAAATCCCCATTGACTGGTTGCACTGCCTCTTCAAGGCGATCCCACATCTTTTCGGTGTACATGTGCAAGCCCAGCATGTGGCTGCAAAATTCTTCATAGACGCTGCAGTCAAGAGCCTCATTGCGTGCACGTTTGGTGTTGACCCATTTGTACTCAAGACCACGCGCCGTCTTCTGTGGTACGCGGCTTTCAGCGGTCAACTGCTTGTAAAACTCATCGGGCAATTGGTTGCTGAAGTGCACATAGCCCGGGCCTGGCTGGGTGACCAGCAGACGCCCATAGATAAGGTCCTTGGCGGTATCCGTGCCGACATACCAGAGTTTGACGCCGCGCTTAAGTACCTTGCCCTTCCAGTTGACATCCTGAATGGTGGCCTTGCTCTTGACCATCTTGCTGGGCATAGGATCACCACGCACCGCGAAGACCCTGCGCCGCTCGCGCAGGCGGCAGAAGTTGTACACCTGGTGCGTGAAGTGGCCACCCGTATCAATGGCCATGGCTTCGATTTTGAGTTTTTGACCACTTGCATGAAGGAAAGTGATGTTGAGGTATGCGTCGATCTTGTCCCAGTCGCGCTCATCAGCTGGGTTGGCCGGAATGACGTAATAGTCAATGACCCACTTTTCATGCCCGCGACCGGTTGCCCAGGTCACCAACTCAAACCTGTCATCTTGCACGTCGACGCCACAGTTGAGGACAAGGCCACCCATAGGGACTGTGCGCAGCGCGTAGGCCTCTGCCCGAGCAGCAAGGGCATGCTGGTCGGCTTTCTCGAATGTCTCCTCCCACAGCTCGCCGAGCGTTTCATTGACAAAGCCTTCCAGCGGTGCAGTATCACCAGCCTTGGCTTTGGTGCTGGCCTCAATGAACTCGCGCACGATGTCTTCCCAGCTGCGCTGCGGGCTGTAGGCAGTCCAGATGTGAAAGGCGACATGACGCGGTGGCATGCGTTTGTCTCCCATGGCGTCACGCCACACGCCGTCATGGCCGTAACGGTAGTTGCCGCACACGCTAACCCACTCAGCACCAGCCTCCCAAATCTTCAGGTAGACGGCCTGCGTGATGGCGCCACGGCAGTGCGGGCAGACATGGCGCACGCTTGAAGGGTCTGAGCCGTCCCACTTGAAGCCGTGTTCTACCTTTTTGCCACCCCATATCAACGGGTGACTTACATCGCAATGTGGGCACACCACCTGGTAACGCATGCTGGCGTCGGCGTGCTCTTCACGGAATTCGATGTGGCTGATGCCTTTAACGCGCGGTGTGCTGCCAGCCACCAACTTTGGAAAGGGCGCACCTTCAAGGCGACCACGCGCCAAGGTGATGGGGTCAGATGATTTTTCAATCTTGTGATCGAAGCCATCAGCCTCATCCAGCATCGATATGGCGACGGTGATACGGCGGTAGGCCCGCGCCGCCTTACCACCCAGAATGTGCAGCACCGACCCGAAGAAGCTTTTCAGCTTCATGGTGTCTTCTTTGCCGCTAATGAGCACTTCGCGCAGCGCCTTGACATCGCGCAGCATGGGGTCAACCTCAGACTTGACAAAGCTGTCACGGTCGTCGTCGGTGGGCTGCCACAAGGCCTGCTTGCGGCGGCGATGCGCCGCGTTGTACGCGATGAAGGCCAGCAGCGTTTTGGTGTAGCCCACGCGCTTGGCCTTGCGCACGGTCACCTCTTCGATGTCGTCATTGCTGAAGGCATCCATCCAGCCGGGCTGAAAGGGGTATGCCACCCACTGGCCGCGTGTGTGGCTGGCTTCAGCCGAGAGAAAAAACTCTTGCGCCGCCCATACGCTCAGGCGCAGGGGTGAGACAGCGTGCAAGGGAGACAGGCCAGTGGTGGCAGCACTCAGAATGGCGCGCAGCGTCTCGCTCGGTGCGCGGCTCATTCGCTCAACTCCCGGTCAAGGTCTTCATCGGTGAGATCATCCTCACCGAGCTTTTTAGTAATCAACTCGACGGTGGAGCGCATCCATTCATTTCGGGCCCCAGCGATGGTGACCATGATTTGCTCACGGGCAGCATCAGGCAGATCAGGGCATGCCTTTTTTAACTGGCCGGGGAGCTGCTCAAACCGTTCACCCACCGACTGGCTCGCGGTGGCAAGCACTTCGGTCAGCAAGGTAATTGGCGCATAGGTACCACGCGTCACCGAGTTTTTCAACTCATGGCCTTCACGCATGGTGCGGGCCAGGGCGGCGCGTTCTTGCGAAAGATCGAGGCCGCCGACCTCAGAGCCCAGCCGCCCAGCGGCCTGCTCACGCAGCCGGTAGCAGTAGGCGATGACCAGATCACCCACCGACCCGGCGGGCGGCAACTTGCCATCAGTCATCAGCGCGCTGATATTCTGCTGAGTCACCCCAACTATTGCGGCAAGTTCCGCTTGAGTGCATGGTGCCGTTAAGTCAATCAGCACAATACAACCCCCTTAGCAAACCCCTGCAACAGTCCGTTTCCGCGCTCGTTTCGACCCGTGGTCAGTGTCGGCGCGGGAGGACCCGAAAGGGGGGAGGGGTGGCTCATGACCTGTTGAACCTGTCGGTGTAGAACTTCGCCTCACGCTCGAATATCTCAGGGAACTTCGCGTTGATCATCGCAACCACCAGCGCATTGACGCGCCTAGTGTTGAACATCTGGGCAACATCAATGGTCTGCAGTGCCACGATGGGCAGACGCCCCTTACCTTCACGCTTGAAGACTGTGCGGCCCTTGTTCGCAATGAACGCACCGCGTATCTCTTTGCGCCCACCCTTTCGCATCACCTTGACTGAGACACCCCTCGCCGTTTTGCGTGCCTCGAAGTTGATCAGGTTGATTGACCTGCCACGCTTTGTTGGCGACTCCAGCATGCCGGTCACCGTGTAGATGCCGCCGTGATACTTGGCCCGCTCGATGCGCAATGACTGGTTGACCTTGGATGTGCTGATGTTGAACTCAGCGCGTATCGACCTGCTCATGCGCGTCTTGGCCTGCTCTAAAGTGCGGTTGACCGCGCGCACTGTGGCCTGCTCGGCCACCTCACGCCGCATGCCATCCATGCGCCGCTGCACATCAGGGAAGTTCGTTTTGATGCTGATTTGCATGGCTAAACCTCAGCCTGTGCAGGCGCCTGCACCTTGCGCGGCAGGGTGGCGCGGTAAGCCTTGACTGACTCGGGCATTGGCGCCGCTGGTTGGCGCGGCTCTGTCGCCGCTATCAGCTTGCGCGGCAGTGGCGCGATGCCTGGCACATTGACCCAACCCTTGTTGCGCAGCCAGTTGTGCGGCTTCGGGATGAGCGCACCGCCCTCCTTTTGCCACTGTGGCGATGCACGCCAGTCAAGCACCGCAGCAGTGATGACGGCCTGCAGCTCAGCGCTTGGCGCGAGCTTTTCCCATTGTTCCCGAGCCTTGGCTGCATCAACCTGTTTCGGGAATATCTGGAAAAACTCTTCAAAACCCGACTGCCCCCCGGTGGGGGGTTGGGGGGTATTTGTTTCCTTACCTTTCCTTTGGGTTCCGTGGCCCGTTTTTGGGCCTCTTTCCGGGGAAAAACGGGCCTCTTTCATGGGAAAAACGGGCCTCTTTAAAGAATCCCGTTTTTGGGCCTCTTGTCGCGGAGCAAACCCAGGGCTGTTCACGCGATAGATGATGACCTGTTTTGTCCGCCCCTTGCGCCCACCAGTGTCTGTGATGTAACCCAGCTCGATCAGCCGTTTTACATTGCTCTGGACCGTCTTGCGGTCTTGCGAGGTCGCCTCGACCAAATAGGCCGTTGACGGGTACGCCTCACAATCATCAGGGCTGGCACAGTTGGCAAAGACCACCAGCACAAACTTCAGAGAAGACTGCGCAATCGGCTCTTTGAAAGCCCATGTGACAGCCTCAATACTCATGCAACAACACCTTGCACACAGTAACCAGCCGTCAGAAAAACCGTCGGCACATTCCTACTTTTTTTCTTCGGACAAAAAAAAGAGCGCCTCATGCTGCGCACCCCGCTTGCGGTTGCTCTGCCTCAACGCGCACCAAGTCAGCGTACTGCACCGGTGCGTGATAGCGCACGCCGTGCTCAGCGCAGGCATGGTGGTGACATGAAACCTCACCCAGCGGCGCCTCTGAGCGGGCTGGGTGGCACCACATCGGCTGCAGGCACTTCGCACACAGCAACTGGCGGGGAACCAGAATTGCCTTCACGCCACCCCTCGCTCATGTCGCGGTTTGCCCGCCTCATGGATGGCAGCCATGTTTGCAAGACAGGTTTGACCCATGGCCACCAGTTCTGCAAACTGCGTTTCTATAGCCTTCAGCTCGTTCGCCGTCACCTTGCCATCAGCCAAGGCCTCAGCCGCAGTGCTCATGAATTGGCCGAACTCTTGCGCCGCGTCTGCCAGGCATTTAAAGGTCGGGCTACCCTCGGGCATGGTGCGCGGCATTGTCACCAGCAGCGCGCCCGCATTGGCTGCTGCAGCCGTCAGCGGCGCCAGGCTATCAGGCACGTTTGCCGACTGGCACAACTCGATAAGCAATTCTTCCTCGCGCACAAAGAAGTTGTAGTTTTCAACCCGCGTGAGCTTTTTGCGCAGCGTGTCAGCACTCAGGCCCATATGGGCCGCCAACACATCAAAGTCGGGGTGGCGCCGCGCAAGGTGCAGCGAGGCAATCAAACGATTCATAGACAAACTTTCATGTTTTGGGTATTGGCGGCGTGGCCCAGGCTGAAGACACTGCGGGCATGAACAAGCAGAAAAACCACGCACAATGCAACGTCGGCAGAATTTCTACAGCCGAGGGAGAACCGCATGGAGCAAATAATCAATCGCCAGGTGACGGAAGTGAAGTCTGTCGCGCTGTCAAAAAATCTGGAGCAGATCGGCTTGAGCCTTGGCTTAGCGACCCACGAAGGTGCAGAGCCATTCAGCCTAGCCATCCCGACCGGACAGGTGCCGCGCCTCATCGCGCTGCTTTCTTCCGTTTTATCGGCAGCAGCCCAGCGGGAAGCTCAGGCCGCAGGAAGCTCACTACAAAGAATCCAGATGGACCGACAGAACGCGGGGTTGATACGGGTCCAGGCTGCGGGTTTAGCCACACTTCTGCCCAGTCGACAGACAGTGGAATTTCAGCTGGCAATGTCCGACGCCAACGGCGAGCTGCACGCACTGCCGGTCTCCATGACGCGGGAAGTGGCCAGTGCGCTGATCTCCTCAATCGCCGACGTGATCGCCTCATAGAACTCATTTTTTTGGCGCCCGCTGTTTCTTCGGGGCAACAGGTTGCAGCTCTGCAGGCTTCGCAATTGGCCGCTTCGGTGCCGCTGGCCTCATGCGGTTATTGGGCGCATTGAGGATGGCCCGGTTGTTTGGTGATTCAGGCATCATGGAAAGTCCTTTGATTGCGGAGACAAGCCAGCATGACCATCCCGTTTTTTGGCGAGATCGAGCGCCTCATCACCGAGCACGGCTCGGCCACCATCCTCAAAGAGCGCATCGCGTTGCTCAAGGACCAGTTTGTTTTGCTCGAAAGCAAGGTGACGCACCTGGAGCAGGAAAACGCCAGCCTTCGCACCCAAAATCACGAACTGAAAGAGCAAACGGCGCGGCAGACGGTAGCAGAGCAGTACGTAGAAGAGAACGGCGCACTTTTCAAGAAACGGCCCACGGGCGGCTATGTCAACGCGGTGTATTGCCCCAGCTGCAAGCGGTCTGCAGGTCCATTCCCACCAGGTCCACACGGCACGTATACGTGCGACCCTTGTCAATGGTTTGCCAGCTTCACTGTGGCCGAGCTGCCCGGCATCATCGCCAGCCTGCCCTGATTGTTGAAGCTGCATTAGTTCGCCCCCGCCAGGGTCAAGCCAGCGGCAGCGGCATCAGCCTGCACCCCGCGCAGATAGGCAAAGTCAGCCGCCTTGTCTGGCCGCATTTCTTCGCAGGTGACGGCACCGCCGGTAGCGCGTTCGATTGGTACGCATCTTTCAATTGGCATGTCACGCGCCCCGCTGGCCCATTGGGAAACCAATACCGGCGACACTCCAATGGCTTGAGCAAGTTGGGTCCCTCGACCCCGCGAAACCTCCAACCAATCTGATAATTTCATGGCGGGATTATTAGCGATGCGCGAAGTAAATGCAATAGCGCCACGTGAATTTCAAATATTCGCACAACGCTATCCAATTGTGCGTATGAAGACCATTTCAGAAATCAGACGTGACAACTTACTGTTGCTCATTGCCGAGTACGGTAGCCTGGCTGCACTAAATGAAAAGTTGGGCCTGACGAGAACGGATGCAACACTGAGTCAAATTAAAAATGGAAGCCCGGATAGCCGGACGGGTGTTGCAAAAGCAATGGGGGAGAGCGTAGCCAGACGGATAGAGAACGCCTTGAGCCTAGAGACTGGCTGGATGGACAACTCGCAAATTCCGCACTCATATCGCACAAACAGACTCGCCGCAGCGCTTTCTGTTATGGAGGCGATGGATGAGGACCAATTCACAAAAGCTGTACAGATCCTTGATACTCTTGCTCAACCGCCCGCGCCAAAAAGAAACGGCACTAAAAATTAGGCATGCACAGGCGGTCATTCTCGAATTCAAGAGAGCAGCTCAAACATTTAACTCAACGGGAGATTCGATTTGAATGCAACACAACTCTCCACGCTCTCTGCCTGTCTCTTGGTTACGCAATTCGCCACAGCGGAGCCGTTGAAAGATTTCGAAAAGGTGGTCGACGCCTGTAGGGCGATTTACAAAGAGCGTGGGTATCTCCAAATAGAGAAAATTGCCACCGGTAGCGACTGGGTTAAACGGGTTTATGCGAGGCCAACCCTAACCTATGACGTTCAAAAAACCAACTCACTCGTCTCGCCATTTGCCGGGATCTTGAGCGTCACAGACGTGGTTGCCATACTTAGAGCGCCCGACGAGGCGTCCGCGCAAGACCTCAATCCACAACTCGGAGGCCGGGAAACTTCAACATCGACCTCAACCCTAAATTTTGCCTACCAAAGCGGCAAATGGGTGTTCACGGACGGCACTCGAGTAAGTAAATCCAATATCCCTGGCGATACCGGCACGAAAGTCACAATCAATCCTAGCCGGCAAACAGGGCCACTAGCCAGGTGCATTGCGGGTAATTGAGTATTGAGACTTGTCGCACTATGTGTTGTATAAATTTATTTCAAATATATTCGCGTTTCGCTATTGACATATAAATAGCGTTTCGCGAATAATCGGCCTCAATCGCTGCCACACGGTAGCGCAACAGGAGGCCGATTTGACCGCTACAGACACCCCGAACCCCACCAGTGCAGGCGCCTGCACCGCAACCGCAGACGCTACGCCAGCAGCGCCCGCACCCTTCAAGCTCAAGGTGCAAGCCCGGCTTGTGGCTGCCATTGCGCAGTTCAAAGCTGATGACGACATTCGCTATTACCTCAACGGCGTGTACGTTGAGCCCATTCCCGGCGGCGTACTCATCATTGCCACCAACGGCCACGCCATGGGTATCTGGCGCGACCCCGATGGGATTGCATCGCGGCCCGCCATTCTGCGTATAGACCCCGCATTGCAGAAAGCCTGCAAAGCCGAACAAGACGCAACGCTTGAGCTTGTAGATGAGCGCTTGGTTGTACGCACCGAATTTGGCATGGAGTCTTATGCGCAGCCGCGTGGAGGCAAAAGCCAAAACGATTGGGAAATTGAGGGCAAGTTTCCGATCTGGGCAAAAGTCGTTCCCGAAAGTTGTGATGCCGACCGCGCCGTTGATGGCATCAACCCGCTCTACATGGCAAAGGTGCACAAGGCGCTTGACATCGCCGGGCACCACAGCGGCGGGCGCGTCACGATGCGCCAGGCAGACGCAAACAAGGGCATTAGCGTCACCTGCGCAAAGAACACGAATTTCTTTGCCGTCATCATGCCGATGCGCGACTCGGAGCCGAATTACCCAAACTGGCTCAAAGAATACCGCCCCGCAGCCCTAGCCGCTGCCGCCGAGCGCGAGAAAGCCAGCAAGGCACTCGATGCAGAAATTGCGGCAACTCCAGCGCCAGCCGCCCCCACCACAGACGAACCCCCAGCCGTAGGCCAGCCATGGCCCAGTCAGGGTGGCATCTACCTCGGTATTCACAACAACCAGCACCTGGTTGCCATGACCGCACCCGAATGCAACTTCAAGGGGGCATGGGGCGAGTACGACCAGAACGTCACCGGCGCACAAAGCCGCACAGACGGCCTCGCCAACACCAAAGCCATGGCCGAGGCAGGCAGCGCTATCGCCAAGCGCGTGCTGGCACTCGCCATTGATGGCCACGCCGACCTATTCATCCCCAGCCAGACGCAACTGCAGCACGCCTACACGGCAGCGCCGCAAGCCTTTGAGAAAAGCGGCTGGTATTGGAGCAGCACGCAGAGCTCCAGCAACCTCGCCTTTGTCCAGGACTTCGAGGACGGCTACAGCAGCTGGATCATCAAGGGCTACGAGCTCAGGGTTCGTGCTTTCCGCGTGATTCAACTTGAAAACTTGACCACTTAAACACTTGCACCGGCAGCCACAGCCTAAAGCGCGAAGCGTTCGATTTTTTTTGAGGATGTTCAACATGAAGCACATGAACCACTGGTTCATAGCCGCCGCGATCTGTATTGCAGTCGGCAGCGCATGGCAACTCGACGGCCCTGAAGACCACCAGGCCGAGTGGGCCGACTCGCATGAGTTGAAAGAGTTGCAGCTTACCGAGGCAGGCACCGCCCGCCGCCAGGCCGCAGGGCAAAAGCTGTGCGAGAAGGTACGCGGCCCCAACAGCGAGGCGCGCTGGACGGTTGACGATGACCTGGTTTGCACCACGCGGCTTGGCCTGGTGGCGGTGGCGCAATGAGCGGCATGACCTCTACCCACTGGCTGCTGCTGGGCTTGGTTGCCGCGATGTGCATTGCTGCCAGCATCAACTGGGCTGGCAAGTTTATCGACAAATACCTTGATGAGCGCAGCGCCGATGGCCAGCACCACAAAGCCAAAATGCACGCCATTGAGCGGCAGACAGCCGCAATTCAAAAAGGCAACCCGCTCCCCCAACCCGAGGCCATCATTCGCGGCCCGGAAAAGCGGGTAAGCCAGATTGGCAAAAGCATCCAGGCGCACGCCGTACGCACCGCGCTCAAAGACTTTGCCAGCGGCACCACCACCGTCAACCCGCACGCCGCCGGCACGCTGGGCAACAAGCAGTGGCAAAGCCACTACAACCGCGTCATGCACGACCAGCGCCACACCAGCGCAGCCGTGCAGGCGTCGGTATAGGCCGGATACAAACATGCCCGCCGCCAGCATCAAGCTTTGCGCCGCGTTGCGTTACCCCGCCTACAAGCGGAGCACGCCCGACGGCAAAACCTTTATGTACCTGGCGCTGCGCGACACCACAGGCCTGTTCCCCGATGGCATCAGCGCCGCATGGCTTGAGCCCGAGGCCCTTGAGTTTTTGCAATCGCACCAGGCCGAGTTGGTAGCAGGCCGCTGCGTTGACCTTGAGATTTACCACGTTCGTTCGGTCGAAGGTGAAATGCGCGCCCGCATCAAGGCTTGCGCCCTCGCACCCAAAGCACCCAGCCACATCAAGCACGAAGAGAAATTGCACCAACAGGAGCAACCCGCATGAGCACCATCACGATCACCCTCACCGACCTGCCAAAGGGCAGGGGTGTCACCGTCAGCACCAACACCACCAAGCCCAGCATTGGCCGCCAGGTCACGCCCGCCGAAGCGCTGGCAATGGACCTGCTGCGCACCTGCAACGCGCAGGCGGAAAAGGTCGAGTACGCAGCTACCACAGAGGCTGCACAGTGAGGGCAAAGGCCATACAGCCCGTGACCGATGAAGAGATTGCGCAAGCTTTTGCGGGGTCAAACTTTGGGCACCTCAAGCACCGCGAATTGCTTGCAGCCAGCGTCTTCAAGAAGCTGGTCGGCTACAACTGCGGACACACGGTCACCACCATCATGACCGACATGCGCCTTATCGGCATAAAAGGCGCACCCACCGAGCGTGGCCGCAGCTTTGTTGCCGAAACCTACGCGCACCTAATGACCGTGAGCGGCTGACATGAGCGCGCTCAATACGTCAGACACCCACTGCATGGGCCAACTGCCCGGCCCACCAGGCGGCACCACCCCATGCAGCAGGCGTGACAACTGCGCCCGCTACACCCAGCGCGCCAACCGCAGCGAAGCCGCGCCGCTGTCGCAATGGATGTGCCCTGGCAAAGACAGCTACTGGCCGCACTACGTACAGGTGGCCGCATGACGCTCGCAGCCCTGTTTTTGCTAATGAGCACCTTTTCACTGGTGTTCTGCTTGGGCTTGCAGTCGCAACTGGTCAACAACGGGCACTTCGCAGCCGCGTTTTTCAACAGCCTTGCCATCGGCACCGCCAACCTGGTGCTCTTCAAGCTGGCACCTGAGGCCAGTGGGTGGGAGGTTGCCGCATATCTTGCCGGCGGGCCGTTCGGCATTGTCGCCAGCATGGTGTTTTATCGCCACCGCTACACCAAGAAAGCCACACCATGAGGCGCAGAACTTCAGAAATCCGGCTTAGCGAGTTGCTCGCCCGCACCGTAGAAGAGGGCGATTGCCTACTATGGACAGGGCACGCAAGCGAGGGTAAGTTCCCGCGCTGGGGCGCACGCCCAGCCAGGCGAGTGGTGTACGAAGCGATCCATGGACCATTGTCACGGCGACTGCAGGTCAGCGCCCATTGCAAAAACCCGCTGTGCGTGCACCCGAATTGCCTGTTCGCACAGACCCGTGGTAAAGCCAACAAAAGCAGGCAAGACGCCCAAACCTTTCGCGCCAACGTCGCCGCCGCCCAACGCAAACGCTCAAGCCTCACGATTGAGATTGTGCGGGAGATACGCGCCAGCAGCCTGAGCAACACCGAAGCCGGCGCGCCGCATGGACTGCATCGCAACTACGTGGCACGCATCCGCCGCAATGAGGCATGGGTTGACTTTGCAAGCCCATTTGCAGGCTTGGGGACGCAGGCATGAAGCGCGACACGTTCACGTTGCCGCTCGCCTTCCCCGGCGAGTTGATCATTGACAATTTCGCCGGCGGTGGCGGCACCTCTGAAGGGCTTGAGGCTGCCTTTGGCCGCCCGGTGGACATCGCCATCAACCATGACCCTGAAGCGCTGGCCATGCACGCGCTGAATCACCCCTACACGCACCACCTGTGCGAAAGCGTGTGGGATGTGAAGCCCAACGAGGTCACCGGCAACCAGCCCGTGGGCCTGGTGTGGCTGTCGCCTGACTGCAAACACTTCAGCAAGGCCAAGGGCAGCACGCCAGTTGAAAAGTCGATTCGCGGCCTGGCGTGGGTGGGTATGCGCTGGGCAGCCGTAACAAAACCCCGCGTGATCATGCTGGAGAACGTAGAAGAGTTCCAGGACTGGGGGCCGCTCATCAGCTACGAGTTTGAAGACACCGACGAAGCAGGCGAGGCCATCACCAGCATCGGCTGGAAGCCGGACCCCACCAAAAAGGGCAAGACATTTCAGAGCTTTGTGCGCCAGTTGCGCGGCCTTGGCTACGTGGTGGGCTGGAAGGAAATGCGCGCCTGCGACAACGGCGCCCCAACCATCCGCAAGCGGCTGTTTTTGCAAGCCAGGCGCGACGGCATTGCCATCGACTGGCCCGACCAGACGCACGGCAACCCGGTAACCGCCGAGGTCATTGCAGGCAAGTTGCTGCCATGGCGCACCGCCGCCGAGTGCATTGACTTCAACCTGCCATCTAAAAGCATTTTTGACCGCAAAAAGGAATTGGCGGTCAACACCCAGCGCCGCGTGGCAAAAGGCCTGTGGCGCCACGTTCTCACCAGTGCCAAACCTTTCATCGTCGGCCAGGGTGGCCCGGTGTATTCAGGCAAGCCCGTGGGCGTTGACCAACCTGTGGGCACCATCCCCACCACCAACCACCGCGCCATTGCCCAGCCAGTGCTTGCGCCATTTATCAGCGAGCACGCCAACGCCAGCAACCAGCGCAACATGGCAGCAGATGAGCCATTGCGCACGGTATGCGCCCAGGTAAAGGGCGGCCACTTCAGCATGGTGGCGCCAACGCTGGTGCCATTGCGCGGCACATCAGAGGCGCATTTGGGTGGGCATGATATTGAAAGCCCACTGTCAACCGTTTCCGCCGGCGGTACGCACCACGGCCTGGTGGGCGCCAACCTCATCACCATCGGTTATGGCGAGCGCGAGGGCCAACCAGCCAGGGCGCAGGACATCAACACCCCGCTGGGCACAGTGGTGGCAGCCAACAAGCACGCCGTAGTGGCCGCGCACCTGGTTGACATCGGCCACGGCGAATCAAGCGCCACCGGCGCCAAGCGCTGGAGCCACGGGCACCGCGACATCCGCACGCCACTGGGCACGGTGACCGCCAGCGGCGGCCCCGCAGCCATCGCCGCCGTGCACCTCACGCACCTGACCCACCACGGTGACCGCGCAGGCCTGACACCAGACAGCCCGCTACCCACCATCAC
Source organism: Pseudomonadota bacterium (assembly GCA_040385325.1). Taxonomy (GTDB): domain Bacteria; phylum Pseudomonadota; class Gammaproteobacteria; order Burkholderiales; family Burkholderiaceae_C; genus Polaromonas. The sequence goes on along the minus strand of JAZKHN010000006.1, from coordinate 17,252 downwards.
TGGCGCGCATCGTGGCGAGCAGTGTTTGGTATCAGCCTGCCTTGAGCAGGCCAATGGCGGGTTTTATGAAGGCGATGGCCGGGCAGCAGACGCCCCTATGTCAACCATCACCAGCAGCGGCAGCAATCAGCGCCTGGTGATGGCCTATTACGTCAAGTACTACAGCAGCGGCGGGCAGGATGGCACGCTTGGCACTCCAATGCACACCGTGCCCACCAAGGGGCGCATGGGCCTGGTTGAATGCCTGCAGGTGCCCGCCGAGAGCCTGGCACCACAGCACCGCGCCCGCGCGGCCAAATGCGCCGCGCTGCTGCATGAGCACCTGCCAGAGAACTTCCCCGAGCTGGCTGAAATGGTGTTGGTCTGGCATGAAGGCCAGTACTGGGTGTTGGTTGACATCACGCTGCGAATGCTCAAGCCGCCCGAGCTGTTCCAGGCGCAAGGCTTTGGCAAGCACTACATCATCCACGAAATACCGGACCCAAAGTTGCTTTTCGTCAACGGCAAACAGGTGCCAGGCGATCCCCGCTTGTTGCCCCGCATACCACTATCAGTCACCGCACAAATCCGCATGTGCGGCAACAGCGTGTCACCCAAGCAATCAGAAGCGCTGGCGCGCACCAGCTTCAGGCATGAAGCGCAGATTTATGGCCGCATGGCCGCATAACTAAAACACCGGAGTACCACCCGAATGAAAGCACTTTCAATTTTGCAGCCTTATGCATGGCTGATCACCACTGGGCAAAAGGACATTGAAAACAGAAACTGGCCCACCAGGTTTCGCGGCCCCGTGCTGATTCACGCCGGAAAAACTTACCCCAAGTGGGAGTATGAGCAGGACGCTGAAGCGCGTGACAACTACCCAGCCCGCGAAGCCATGATTGGCGGCATTGTGGGCATAGCCACCATCACCGATTGCGTGACAGCCAGCAACAGCGAATGGTTTAACGGACCGTATGGCTTTGTACTGAAAGATATGCGCGCCTTTCCGATGGTGCCAATGCGCGGCCAATTAGGTTTCTTTGACGTACCCGATGAGGTACTTGCACTGCTGCCCGCCGACTGGCGCGAGGTGCAGCAATGAAGCAAAACCCCATGATTGGCAAAGCCGTCACCCTCAACGCAGACCTGCTTGACCTCAGAGGCAACGCGCACCCACTGGCAGGGCAGACGGTCATCATCCTCAACAAGGTGCGCAAGGCCTACCAGGCTGACGACAACAAGGGCGGCATGGCGATATTCCATGACGGCGACTTCACCACCACACCCGCCGCAGAGGGCAACGGGTATATCCATGTTGCAGGCATCAGCACCCAGTTGGCGAACGTGCCACCTGGTGAGCTGCGCGAGAGCCCGTTCAACCCCCGCAAGCGATTTGACGAAGACTCACTTGCAGAGCTGACCGAGACGGTCAAAGCAGTCGGCATCATGCAGCCGCTGCTGGTGCGCCGCGTGCAGGTGATGGTTGACGGCGTCACCATTGACTGGCTGGAGATTGTCTTTGGGCACCGCCGCAACCGCGCCGCGTTGCGCGCAGGCTTGCTGGAGGTGCCAGTCATGATCCGCGACCTCACAGACGCGCAAAGCGCCCGCCTGCAGGCCATTGAGAACCTGCAACGCGAAGACCTTGACCCCATTGAAGAGGCGCAAGGCTACGCCGACCACTGCAAAAACCACGGCATGAACAAGCAGGAGCTGGCCGACTACATCGGCGTTAGCCGCACCACGGTCTACAACCAACTCAAGCTGCTGGAGCTTGGCCCCGAGGGGCGTGACCTGGTGCAACGCGGCGCGCTGGGCACCGAGCTTGCCATGCAGGTGGCCCGCGCCGGGAGCCCTGAAGTGCAGGCGCCTGTATTGAAAAAGATTTTCTACGGCGCAGACCTGGCAACCGCCACCAAGGAAACCAAGGCCATGAGCTTGCGGCAGGGCATGGCGCTTCTGGAAAGCATCGAGAAACCGAAGGCGGCGGGTGTTCCAAAGGTGGGCAAGGCGCCGGCAACACAACAGCCACCACTCACAAAAACACGCGGATACATCGCACTACGCGAATTCATCCGCCAGATGCGCGAAAACGGCACAGCCATAGACGACGAAGGCGAAGACACCGACGCCCTCGAAGAACTGGCCGATTCAATCGAAGCCATCAAAGTCTGATCCCCTTTTTCAACGTCAGTAACCACAACCGGAGCAACCAAAATGAACGCAGTTTTAAATCCAGTAGCAGCAACGCTTACCCCACCCGCCCACGGCGAAGTCTGGCCCGGCCAGGGCGGGCGCTATGTCTGTACCCTTCCAGCCCTGATGGGCGTACCCGAGCGGCACCTCATCGTCAGCGACGGTGAAGCTGAAGACCTGCAGTACGGGCCTTATGGCCTTGATGTACCCAACACCAAAAGCCACCTCGACGGCCCAGGCAACACGCTGGCGCTGATCGACAGCGGCAAAGACCATCCCGCAGCCAAATGGGCACGCGCCTACACCGCAGACGGCCACAGTGATTTTTACCTGCCGTCACGCCTTGACCTGGTGATGGCGCACATTTGCTGCCCACAGCTTTTCAGCAAGGATGACTGGTACTGGTCAAGCACGCAGTTCTCCAGCAACTTCGCCTTTGTCCAGGGCTTCGAGGACGGCTACAGCTACTGGGGCAGCAAGGGCTACGAGCGCAGGGTTCGTGCTTTCCGCTGGGTTCACTTGAGCACTTGAACACTTCACCACTTTCCAACCTGCAACCCCTCACCACCGGCGCAGCCGGTCCGCGATTTTTTAACCGGAGAACATCATGAAAAGAATTCCATTCAAGGCCCCGCTGCTGAGCGGTTTTGTCAAAGGTCAGGGCGGCCACCTGGCAGCCATCATGCGCGGCCTCACCGTCAATGGCGTTGAGCAGCCAGCCTATGCACTGATAGTGTCAGAGCCCGCCAAAGGCCAGATCATCAGCGCATGGGGCGAGCGCGGCAAGATGATTGAAGGCTCAGACAGCCGCCGCGACGGCAAAGCCAATACAGACGCCATGGCAGCCGCTGACTGCCCCGCAGCCATCAAGGTCAAGGCCTTGAAGATTGAAGGCCACAGCGACTGGTACATACCCAGCCTGGGCGAAATGAACGCAGCGGCGGCCAACGCACCGGAGTTGTTTGACAAGGCCTGGTATTGGACCAGCACGCAGAGCTCCAGCGGCAGCGCCTTTGTCCAGGACTTCGAGTTCGGCGACAGCCACTGGGGCATCAAGGACTTCGAGCGCAGGGTTCGTGCTTTCCGCCGGATTCCACCTGAAGCCTTGAACACTTAAACACTTCAAAAAGCCGAACAACCCTGCCACCGGCGACAGCCGGTCCGCGAATTTTTTTACACCATGGCCCTTTACAGCGACTTACCCATTTACAAACACGGCTGCGACCTGCTGGCGCTGGCCATGGATGTGCAGGTGCAACTGCCGCGAATGTTCAAGCGCAGCTTTGGTGACAGGATTCATGACCGCTGCGTTGAAATGCTGGAGGCGATGGCAATGGCGAATGCCTCACGCGGGCCAGACAGGGCCGCACAGATCGAGGTGCTGCTGATGCACCTGCGAGCCACCACCGCCATGCTGCGCATTGGGCATGACCAGCGGTTAATTTCCAAAAAACTGTGGGCGCGGTCCATCGAGTTGCTCGATGCCGTGGGCTCGCAGGCTGGCGGGTGGCTCAAGCACACCAACTCCGCCAGTGACCTTTTCGCGACGCCTGCAGCATGACGGTCAAGGCCATCATGCCCGTGCGTTTATTGAATCCGGTCGGGCCGCTGGGCGCATCCGCACCCACCGCCACGCGCATCACAGATACCACCGACCTCCAGCAGGGCGGGTTATGGTCTGGCGCAGTTTCCGGGCTGATCGGCAACCAGAGCAATCTGGACCTTCTACCCGGCGATGTAGATAGCTCGATATTACGCAGAACTCCAGCAACAACGCCTTTGTCCAGGACTTCGAGAACGGCAACAGCAACTGGAACAACAAGGACTACGAGCACAGGGTTCGTGCTTTCCGCGGATTCAACCGCCCCGCTGGACGGGGCACCTTTTTCTATGCTCGATTTGGTCAAGGCCTGGCACGACTGCAACCGCCACAAGAACCAGACCGATAGCGCGCAGGCCTTCAGGGCCAACATCGAGGGCAATCTATGCCTGTTGCGCGATGAGCTGCTGAGCCGGGCCTACAGGCCGGGCCGCAGCATTTGTTTTGCCGTCACCCACCCCAAGCTGCGCGAGGTGTGGGCCGCTGACTTCAGGGACCGCGTGGTGCATCACCTGGTGTACAACCACATCGCCCCGCGCTTCATTGCCAGCTTTGACGCCGGCAGCGCGGCCTGCATCCCCGAGCGCGGCACGCTGTACGCCGCCAAGCGCCTTGAGCGCGATGTGCGCAGCCTTACCCAAAATTGGCAACGGCCCGCCAGTTACCTGAAGTGCGACCTCGCCAATTTCTTTGTCGCCATCGACAAGCCCACCCTGCAGGCACAGCTACACCGCAAGGTGACAGAGCCTTACTGGCGCTGGCTGACTGACACGGTGCTGATGCACGACCCGCGCACCGATTTCGAGGTGCGCGGCAGGCCCGAGTTGCTGCAGCGCGTGCCCGCGCACAAGCGGCTGGTGAATGCACCGGCCTACACCGGGCTGCCCATCGGCAACCTGAGCAGCCAGTTCTTTGCCAATGTGCACCTCAACGGCCTTGACCAGTTTTGCAAGCACCAACTGAAGGCCCACCACTACGTGCGCTACGTCGATGACTTCATCCTGCTGCATGAATCCACCGCCTGGCTGAGCGCCGCCCGCCAGCGCATTGAGGCATGGCTGCCCGAGCACATCGGCGCCAGGCTCAACCCCGCCAAGACCATCCTCCAGCCGATAGACCGTGGCATTGACTTTGTCGGCCACATCGTCAAGCCATGGCGCCGCACCACCCGCCCGCGCTCACTGGCCACCGCCATCAAGCGCCTGCAGGCCATGCCCGCCTCCGATGTCTTCAGCGCAGGCAACAGTTATCTAGGCCTGGCACGGCAGGCAAGCCACAGCCACCACGACCAGGCGAAGTTAATCAACGTGCTGCGCAAGCGCGGCCACAGCTTTAAACCAGATCACAGCAAGATTTTCAGGAAGGCAGCAGCATGAGCACCAAACCGACAAGTGCACCACAGATAGAAGACCGCGTGATCTGGCGCTCAGAGTTGCCCGAGTTGCTACAAGTCGGCAGCGAGGCGGTCAGACGCTATATCAAGGCGGGCAAGTTGCCACCGCCCGATGTCAACCTTTCACGCGTCACCAAGGGCTGGCGCCGGTCAACCCTGCTGGCTCACGGCATTGGCGTGCTGTAGGTCCAGCCAATCAGCCCAAGCCTGCATCATGCGCCGGCGCTCGGGCAGGTATTCGGCCATGTTGTAAACGGCGCGGGTTTCGTCGTCTGGCTGGTGGGCCAGTTGCTTTTCAATCGCGTCAGGGCTGAAGCCACTCTCATTTGCCCACGTGCTGGCGATGGTCCGCCAGCCGTGCCCCGTCATCCTGTCTTTGTAGCCGCAGCGGTGAATGAGGTAAAGAATAGAGTTTTCAGACATAACAGTGTCAAGGCTGCGCCCTGGCCACACAAACTCACCCCGCGTGCGGCTGCGCTGCTCTGTAACCAGGACCAGCGCCTGCCGAGACAGCGGCACCAAGTGCGCCCGCCGCTTCTTCATGACTTTCTTTTCGACGCGCCACAAGTCTGTATCGATTTTGTCAAACCGCATTTTTCGCAGCTCGCCGGTGCGCGCCCACGTGTAGGCCAGCATCAGGTTGGCCCGTACAGATTGAAGATCACCCTCCAGCGCAACGCGGGCCAAAAACTCGCCCACCTCGGGCAAAGGCAGCGAAGCAAACGACTCAGTCTCAGCTTTGCCAAAGGCCTTTTCAGGCCTGATGAGCGCTGCCGGGTTGATGGCGCAGTGCCCGAGCTCGACAGCCCATTCAAAGACCTGGCTGACCCACATGCGCACCTTGCGCACATATGAAAACAGACCCACCTTATTCATGGCCATCAACTCGGTCAGCAGGTCATCACGCTTGATGGAGCCAACCGGCCAGGCGAGCAGGGCGCCAAGGTGCATCTTGATGCCACTGAGGGCTTCAGCCCGGTACTTGTCGGTCACGTCCTGTCGGCCATCCCAATACTGCTCTGCGGCCTGCTGCAGCGTCAACGTGCCCCGCGACACCCGCTTGACCACCATGGGGTCGTCACCAGCTGCCAGCGTAGCCCGGTGGCCGTCACGCTTCACGCGGGCGTCAGCCAGGCCGACCAGCGGGTATTCACCCAGACTGATGGTTTTGGGCTTGCCATCGAGGCGGTAAGCCATGCGCCAGAACTTGCCACCCGCCGGCGTGACATACAGGTGCAGGCCATGGCCATCAAAAAGCTTTTGAGGCTTGTCAGAAGCCTTGGCAGTGCGACAGCGGGTGTCGGTGAGGGTATTTGTAGGCATCGCAGCTCCAGAGCGCTCTGGCGTACCTACAAAATACCTACACGGTGTGTGTGTGCAACCGTTTTAAACAGTCGCAAGCGGTGGGGTATGGATGGATAGAACCAGAGCTAAGGCCTTGATTCTGCACGCTTTCAGGGGGATTAAGTGCCCAGCGATGTGAAAAGGTGGGGTGGTGATGGCGGAAGCGGTGAAGTACGAATGACCAGCATTCATGCGGGTTGCCAAGCTGAATTTAGAATGATGCCTACAAAAATGCCTACAAATTTTAATCTTTTTTAGCGGGAGATTCGGGAAACCAGTGCAGCGGGCCAGTACCTAGTGGGTAAGGCTCAAAGTCTTTGATCCCTCCATGCCACTTGGGCCTGTATTCAACGCTGGACAGGATTGGCTTGTACACGTCGCCGTGGCGCGCCTGGGCCTCTTCTAATGTCATGCGGTACCGGGTCGTGGCTGGCCTGCCATTTCTGGGGTTGGGGTACTGAAACAGGTAATAGGCGACTTGATCAGGGTTCTCGGTGGCCATGAAAAACATCGTACCGCAAAGCAAAAAAGCCCGATAACCAAGGCCACCGGGCTAAGGATGCGCCTTTCGAGCGCACCGGAGACAACTGCAATTACTTGAGCGCGGCCTGGGCGTTTACCCATTCCTGCAGGCTGGTCAGGCGCTGGGCGGTCTGGTGGCAGATGCCGTAGTTTTGGGTGACGGTGCTGGCAACGTCTTGAGCGGGGACGCTGGCTGCATCAGGGATGGCGGCGGGGTCGGGAAGTCGGCCATCGGCAGCGGCGTCGTGCAAGACGCGAAAACCGGCAGGCATAGGGCAATCATCAGCTTTGACATAAACAGGGATCTCCTTGAGGATGGTTTCAGTGACCTTGACAATGCGCACCTGGCCAGCAGCTTCTTTGGCGGCGATGGCCGGCGCGACGGCGGCGCGCTTGTCGTTAGCGGCTTTGGCCTGCTTTGCATAGTCGGCACGCACCTTCGCCTCACGCACGTCACCGATGTGGTCGGCCCACGCAAAATAGCCGACCACCAGAGCTGCCGCCAGCGCCAGATACAGAAGCCAGCGGCCGGGATTGAGCCATGCAAGCGGGTTCATGGGTAAAACACCCGGTTGCCCGAGCCCGGTGCGCGGGTGGTCCAGTGGCTCCATGACTTCGTGGCGCTGGGGTGCTCGATGTACAGACCGTGAAACACAAGACGGTCCTGATTGGCCATCAGCCAGTCATCGATCTCGTTGTTGGGGTCGTACAGGTCGACGGCCTGCCCTTGCTTGTGGCTGCTGTTGGCTGCGCCCTGCGTGCAGTTTTGTGGCCTGAAGCCACCCATGGTCTGGCCGCTCACGCCGCTTTTTGTAGCCGGGTTGATGGGGAAGCTCACGCCAGCTTCTTCCATCTCAGTTTGCAGCGCTGCGCATGACGCCAACAGCTTTTGCGCGTTCTGCTGGCGCGCTGGCGTCCAATCGGGTGAGGTTCGGTGTGGGCCGACGTATTCGTTCAGGGTGATCATGGTCTTTCCTCAGTTGGAAGGGTTGGCCGCATGGGCAAATAGCGCTCGACGGCCAGTTCAAGCACCTTGGCACCGGCGAAAGATGCCAACAGCACCCAGCCGAGGCACATCCAAAAACCGACATGCTGGTGCTGGCCCAACATAAAAAAGAATGAACCCGCACACCAGCTACCCAGCATGTGCGCAGCACAAAACAGCCACGGCTTGGGCAAAGGCTTTTCAGGGTTTTTGAGCAGTTGCCCGTTGATACGAATGGCCAGCGTGGTGGCGCCTGCCAACGTAGAAAACCCGAGGTTGACGAGCACCACCAGCAACGTAACATTCACAAACTCGCTATCAGGCCCGAGCTGGGCCACCACGGCGGCAAGGCCAGCAGTGGGCATCCAGCTGAAGATGGCCAGCAGCTTGATCAGGATGGTGATATGCCGGGTCATGGGACTTTCCTTCCGCTGCGGTGACGTGCAAACATTTCGAGATAGGCAAGCACGGCCGCGACGGTGGTGTGCAGCCAATAGGCCATCAGGACAAAACTCCAGCCCTCCTTTTCAGCGATAACACCGCTGATGGCCAGCGAGCTGGCCGCTATCGCCAGGTAAAGCAGATGGCGCCGCCCGTAAACGCCGGGCAGCTTCATGGCCTCAGGCATGAAGTCATTGATCAACACATCGACCACGCCGGCCACGGTCAGGCAAATCAGCAGTGACAGCACCCACCAGGCAGCGGCACCGCTGGCGGTGATCAACTCATTTGTCCGGGTCTGCGGGTCCAGCACCGTGATTACGTGGGTGTTGAGCACAAAGAGGCACAGAATCAGCCGCGCCATCCAGTAGTCGGTAAATCTCACGACCGACCCTCCAGCGACACATGCACACCACCCGGGCAGAGTGCATTGAGGGTGCAGGCCAGCAACCAGCACAGGCTGCCGACCACACCACCGGCCGCGATCAGCCGCGCCAGGCGCTGGGACAAGGTGAATTCACGGCGCTGCCATGAGGGACAGTCGCTGGTGTAGATTACGAACACCGTCCAGTTCAGCAGCACATCGAGCAGCCAGGCCACCAGCACCACGGGCAGCAGCGCCTTGCAAATCCCGCCCGCCTGGTACTGGATACCGGCCGCGTAAAGCAGCAGCAATAGCAGCGGCGCAACGACAAACAACATCCAGAGCCAGGCGAGCAGCGTGGTCATAGTGCGTGCTTGGCAATGGCCAGTTGAACCGCCACAGGGGCCGTGAGCGTGATGGCGCGATACGCAGCAAGCGCGGCCGCCTTCAACTCTGATGCGCTGGCTGCATCAGCTATGGCAGGCAACACTGGCAACTCTTTCAGTTGTTCTTTGATGCCTTTGACGGTGGCGGCAAGGGCGTTGTCACCATCAGTGAGCGCGTCACCCTGAATGCCGCTCATGACGCCCAGCAGCAGGTCGCGCTTTGCGCGCAGGTCAGCCATCATGGGCGTGCGCCAATCTTCTGCCAGTAGCCCGAGACTGGCGTCAACAACCGACTGGGCCGCAGTCTGTTGCACGGTAGTCGCGTCGTCAGCGAATGAAATGCGGCCCTCTGAATCGATGCCGGTAATCGGGCAAACCGCCTGCACCAGTACGTGAAGTTTGGCGATGTTCATGCCATCACCTCACCGAGAATGCCGCACTGTGTCTGGTAGGTTGCGGTGTTGTTGGTGCCGTACCAGGTGGTGGTGAAACCGCTGCTTTGCATCCATTCCAGCCAGGCGAGGTAATGCAGGCCTGCAGCCGGTGTGCCGGCGTATTTGGCGACGAGCGGCATTTCAGTCACGCTGCTTGACGAGCTGCTGCCAGATGGCCCATACAGGCCCGTCGGCACGGTGATGGAGTCCAACGCCAGCGCTGCAGCGTTCTTGTAGCCATTGTTGGGCGAGAACATGGCGTTGAGGTCAGCGCGCACCATGTCGCCGGCAACACCAATCACAAAACCCACCTGGTTGGCGGATGAGGCATTGGCCTGGCGCCATGTGGCGGTTGTGGCTTGCGTCCACTGCGCTGTAGGCTCTATACGCTGGATCAACCGCGGCACGCGGTGGTAGCCGTTCCACACGTAGCGCTTGCTTTTGCTGTCTTCAGTGGTCGTGGCACTGGTCGCGTAAATCGTGCCCAGGTAGCGGCGGGTTAGCGCCCCGGCTTTTGAAAGCACGCCATCCTGATAGGCCAGTGCAGTGGCGCGCGTGGTGTCATTGGTCCACACCAGAAGCTCCAAAGCAGGCACGCCGGCGTTGTCATAAGCAAAAACGTCATACAGCTTGCCCGACGTGAGGCCAGTCAACGCGATAGAGAATTCCGCGCTCGCCCGGGCATTCCAGTAGGTGCCATCAAACAAAGAAATGAAATTGCCTGCAAACGGCGAGGCATACAAGGTGCTGGCGCCAGTTACATCGGCGGTGGTTATTGGCAGGCCGGAGGTCAGTGACAGCCGGAAATCCTGCGCGACCGGGCTCACGCCAAGCAAGGCACGAACGGCCGCTTTGTTGGCGCTGTCTGTGCCAAGCAGGTCAGCCACATAGGCGCGCAAGTTTGCGACGAATGTTTTTTTGCCGCCCTGGTTCACGGCGCCGCCGGTGTAGTCGGTTGATGGTGCAAGAGTGGTCATTCTTAATATCCTTGAAGGGTTGCGATCACGGTGCCGGGGACGGAGGTATTTGCTGCGTTGCGTGTGGTGACGGTGCGCGTGGCACGGTCTTCAATGCGGGCTGTTTCTGCTGTGCCGCCATCGGCCACCAGCGTCAGGCCGATGTCTACATGCCGCCACGTTTTGGTGGTGGGTATGACCGTGCCGCCGGCCAGAATTGGCACCAGGCCCACGTTTTCTGTCTGGTCTTCAACGTCAAGCACGGCAGCCAGCGCATTGATGGCGCCCTGTACGTCGCGGCTTTGAATGGTCACCTGAAATTCATACCGGCCGGGGCGGGCCGTGACCAGGCCTGGCCACGCGCGCCATGCCTCAATAACCCATGCGGGCGCGGCGTCGTCGGTCCAGCCGGGCTCGCTGTCAATCGTCCAGCCGGGTGCATCGCCATCGCGGCGGTATTCGATCTGGCTGGATGTGCCCACCAGCTCGTTGCTCAGGGTCAGCTGCGCACCGTCATCAGCGTCCACTACCGTGAACACTTCGGGCCGATAGGTCATGGGCTTGAATGTGGCCAGCGTCCAGCCGGGGGCGGTGTCAAATGTCCAGCCGGCAGTGTTTGCATTGGCATCCCAGGCCAGCGGTGATGCGTCGGCATCGGCCACCAGGTTGCCGCTGCCGTCCACTGTGCAGTTCACTTTGCCACCCAGGGCGGTGAGGATGTCGCACGCATCAGCGGCGCGGGTTTCTTCGATGGTGGCGTAGTCGGTGGCGGTGTTGACGCGCTGGGGCGCCGATGGCGCGATGCCGTTTTCTTGCTGGGCAAACCAGACGTTCACATCAGCATAGTTATCTGTGCCAAATGTGCCGCGCAGCCGCAGACTCACGCACCTGGTTGTGTCGATGGCGCTGTTCAGGCGTATGTCAAAGCGCTGCCACGTCGGCGTAACTGTGATCAGGCTGGGGTAACTGGCCCCCACGGAATTAGAGCCATTAAAGTCCAGCCGCATCGCGTAGCTACTGGCAGTGCCCGACTGAATCCACATGAACCCTGCCGATGGCTGGCCCGTGATGGTTGCGATGGCCGCATTTTGTATGCGCGACTGGTCAGTACTTGTGGCACCTGCACCCTTGTCAAAAACGATTCTGTCAGCCGTCATCGTGCCGTCGGGCGCAAGGGCGGCGTTCGCTGTAACAACAGGCGCAATTCCTGTTCCGCCCCCAGTCTTGCCCCAGGCTGCATCATTAAACTGGTCTGTCTTGGTCAGCAGATTTATCCGCGCCGACACTACTGGCCGGCTGCCCGACGTGGCCTGCAGCAGGTGGTTTCCGCGACCGCTTTTGTCGATGGCTTTGCCCACCGACTGCTGCACCGCCGTCACTGGCGTGGTGGCAGCGCTGTCTTGATACCACGCAGTGAAGTCACCTGGCTTGACCCACAAGCCCTGCAGCGCACCTGTGAACAGGTCGCTGATGAGCGTGTCAGAGCCGGGGTAAGCGGTGCCGTACATTGACCGGTATTGGCCAAGGACGTTGTAAAAATAATCACGAATTTCGGTGCGCTTGGCATTGCTTTGGGCATTCACCACCAGCGCCGCTGCGATGCCGCCGTTGAGCCGATAACTAGCAAGGCCGCCCGTAAAAAAGTCGGTCCAGGTCGACAGGTCGAGGTTGCGAATTTCAAGAATCGCAAACGTGCCCACTGCCAGCGCCGTGTGCAACTGGCCCCTGGTGGTTGCCGTGCCGCCGGGCACCGCCACGCCGTTCACCAGGTAGGTCGGCGTGCCGGCGTTGGCGTGTGCCGCCACCGCAGAGCCCGATTCCATGCTGGCAAAGAACTTGGTGGCGCCTGAGTCATAGCCGAGCGTGGCGTTGCCTGCGCTGTCCCGGCGCACCACAAAGAAGGCGTCCATGGCGCTGGTGAGCGTGCCGGCCGCAAAGGCAGCGGTGCCCATCGCATCGTCAGTACCATCAAACTTGAGGAAGTGCGGGTATTGCCTTGTCTCGGCAGCTTCAATCAAAAGGCCCAGGTAAGCGTGCGTGATCGGGTGGTAGCCAAAGCGCGGCACATCGGCTGCAGCGCTTTGCAGCACACCGGCCACGTCGTAGTAAGCGGCTGACGTGGCCCGCGCAAAGCTTTCAAAGTCTGATGCGTCGTACTCTGGGTACTGCCCGGCATCCAGCGTGATGAAGCTGTTGGGCGGGGCGGGAAATCCGAGCGCTTTGTAATCGGTCGTGACGATGACGTTTTCAACAACCGGGTCACCCAGGTTGATGACAGAAGCGGCGGCGTTCACAGACTCATTGCCAAAGGGCTTGGCTGGCGTCATGGACTTGTCAAACGCCTTGATGAGGAATGTAGCCACACCGCTTGGGCGCACGCCGATGGGGTATGGGTTGTCGGTGATGATGCCGGCGTGCACCAGGTTGGCATCACCCCAGCTGGTGTTGTTGCCTGGCTGCCAGCGGATCTGGTAGCCCTGCAGGTCTGCAGCAATAACATCCGACCAGCTGGCCATGCCGTCGGCGTTGACGGCAAAGCTCACCACATCGGGTGGTGGCTCTGTCTTGCCAATGACGGTGAACGTCACCACCGGGCACCACATGCCCTGCCGGCCCTGGCTGGTGACAAAGCGGCCACGGGCAAGGATAAGGTCGCCGTCTTCCAAAGCGCTGGTAAAAATCTCACCATCGCCGCCGTCTGCCTTGGGCAGTGTGGTCCAGGCATCGGCTGCAGCGGTTTTGAACTGCCAATCGACATGCCCGCCGTTGAGTACGTAGGTGTTTGTTGAGGGTGTCCAGCGGATGCGCCCCCTGCTGATGACCGTGCCATCACCCAGCAGCTGCAGGGCTGCGGTGCCGCTTTCAACCGTGACGCCTTCAGGCACCGGGATGGTCGTGACATCAGGAAAGCTGGTGTTGGGGATGTCTACGGCCGCATCGGCCTTGCTGTAGTCCCATGCCCATACCTCTGGGCCTGTCTCCTGCATCACATAGGTGAGGGTGGCGCCTTCATGCTCGCGCCGGGCGTTGCGGAACATCTTGTTGACGTAGCCCAGCCGGCGCAGGTTGACATTGCAGGTCTGCAGGGGCGCGCTGTCATAGCCCTTGAGCGTGGTGCCCAGCGACAGGGTGAGCGGCTGGCGGGCGCGGGTGAGGCGCTGCCAGGCAATCATCTGGCAGCGCACGGCGTCATTGACCAGCTCAAACGCGGCGTCGGCGGGCAGCAGCTCGTCACCGTCTTGCGCCTGGTACACCGGGCTGGTGACCAGCGGGTAGCTGGTGCGCACATAACCCGCTGCAGCATCGACATATGTGCCCGTCAGGGCGTTGAACAGGTCGCGCTTGGCTGTGCGAGGCACCACGGTGATTTGCGCGCCCGAGAGCGTGTCTTCGTCGATCTCAAGCGTGGGTTCTTTGTGGTAACCGGCCACGATTTGCCATTGGCCACTGACCCACACGGCATCACCATCCATGGCGTCAAGAATGTGGTTGAGGTTGTCGAGCGGGCTGGCAGCGGTGGTGAGCTGGCCATTGCCCTGGTAACGGGCCTCAAGGCGCGTGGCGCTGAAGGCCAGCAGCTCGTCGCTGACGTTGGCGCTGGCCTTTAGCTCTGCATCATGGATCTCGCTTGTGAGGGTTTTGGGTGCATAGCCGCTTACTGTTTGAAACCACTCTGCCTGCAGCGCGGGGTTTTGGGTCCATTGCGTCAGGCCCGTGCGCCTGTCATAGCAAACTGCGCCCCGAACTATGGCGCTGACTTCAGGCATACCCACCTGGCCAAGGATGTTGAAGTCAGCCTCTGCCACCACCGTCATGTAGCAAACATTGGTGCCCTTGCGGGTGGCATCCCATGAGCCAGGCACGCCGGCAGCAGCTGCAGCGGCGATCAGCTCGGGTGCAGCGGTCTGGCCCGGTGCGCCCAGGTATTTTTTGACGTAGAACAGTGGCGTAAGCCCGGCAACCGTGTAGTTGACCGTGACGGTGCTGCCGCCCATGTCTTCGGTAATCGTCATGTCGCCGCCGACCAGCGTGTAGGCGACAGGTTCAACCGTGTACAGCTCGCCATTGGGCACCACGCGGGTGACGCTGTCGATGCGTGTGGGCGCCTGGCCCAGGGCTATGCCGGCACCGGCACCGGTACAGGCCTGGCTTTTAACGAAGGTGTTGCTGAATGGCCTGCACCACTTGGCGGTGGTGACAGCGCCGCTGCCGTCAAGCGTGACGGCTTCATGGTTGAACATGACGGTTTCAATGGCGTCGCACTGGTGGCCAGCCAGCACCACACCAAAGGCGTGGAAGTTGCGCAGCGGCCCATAGGTAAACCAGGGCCACAGCGGGCCGCTGGTTTCGTCACGGCCCAAAATAATGTTGCGCGGCACGATGGCGCTGCGGCTGGTGCTGGTGCGGTCAGTGAGCCCGGCGTTGTGGGCGGCGCGCTGGGCTTCAGTGGCGGCGCGCTGGGCTTCTTCAGCCTTTTTGGCAGCGCGGCTGGCCATTGAGCTTTGAATGATGAACATGCCGATGGTAAACACCACCTGCTGCACGGTGACGGCTGCCAGGGCGGCTGCTATTGCTGGTGGCATGTCAGACCCTCCATGCGGTTACAGCCGCGCACATGGGGACAAGTTCGGTGCGCTCTGGGCCGGGTGCGGCGAAGTGCGTGCCGGTGCAAATGCCCAGGGCCTGGCCGTGTGGGCCACCCATGTCAAACAGCACCACATCGCCGCGCATGGCCAGCGCGGGGGTGGCGAGCGGGCTGCCCAGGTACTGGCTTGCAAGCGCTTGCAAATTGCCGGCACGGGCCAGCAACTTGCCGGCACCGGCCCGGGTTTTGTACTTGCCGCGCAGGGGGGCCATCGGGTCGCGGCCCGTCATGGCCACCACAGCGCCGGCCGCAAAGGTACAGCAGTCGTTTTTGACCCACGCAAACGGCTGTGCCTTGCGCTCAAGCAGATAGGCCGACAGCAGCTGTGCCCAGTTGACGCAGCGGGTCATACCATCTGGCTTTCTTTGCTGAAAAGGACAATGGGGGCGTTTTCCATGGCCTCACTGCCCAGAAAAAAATTGTCTGTTTCGTCAACACGCAGCTGGTCGGCATGGTTGAACATCAGCTTGCGGGGCCGCTGCCAGTCGGCCATGCGGTTTTCAGCGGTGATGCTGATGCTGGCGGTGGTTTTGCCAAAGGCGATGGTGGGCTGGTCAAGCCTGCCCTGCCAGGCGTTGGCGTCAACGCACAGCTGGTCGGCCTCATTGATGAAGGCCCACAGCACCGTTACAGCGCGGCCCTGGTACTCTTCCTGCTGGGCTTCGGCCACCGCCTCGTCAGAGACGCCCGACAGCGTAAAGCGCAGGCCCTCAACTGAATCGGCGGTTTCAACGGTCTTTTCAATCGTGCCAATGCGGCTGGCGCCCAGCCAGGTCTCGCCATCAAAATCGACGTTGTAGTCAAGCCCTGCCAGGTAGACGGTGCCCGAGTCAAACTCAAACACGATCATCGGGAAGTAAGGCACATGGCTTTGCTGCGAAGCCAGGATGACATCAGCCGTGAGGTCGCGCGCGCTGGTCATGAAAAGACCTCTTCAAACTCGACGATGAAGGGCTCATAAAACTTGGGGCCGCGCGGCAGGTGAAAGGTATCTGCCAGCACAAACAGCGCTGTGGGCCGCACCAGCGTGACCGCCGCATTGACTGCAGCCGATGCACGCAGGCGTGAGGGCACCAGCACCGTCATGTCGCCAGCGCCGTCAGCCGTGGCGAGTGCGCAGTTTTCAAGCAACTGGCCGTTCACAGAAAACATGTCGCCCGGCAACAGCGTGGCGCCTGCGCCGCAGCCCTTGAGCACCAGCGTGGTGGCAAACTGGGCCGCCAGCGTTTTGACCTGCACACCCGTGGTGGCAATCGTGCCGGCAGGGGAGCCCTGCACGCCTGCGGTGCTGAACTTGCGCATGTCCCAGAGGCGCAGGCGGTGTTCTTTGCCGTTGAGCTTGCGCAGAAGACCGCCCAGCTCAAGGCGGCGCTCGCTGATGTCTTCGTTGAAAGACAAGGCCGCCATCCAGTGCGCACCAGGCTGGCCGCTGGACTGCTGGCCACCGCCAAACACCGAGCGCTCAACCACGTCGTTGTTGGGCTGCCAGAGGTCCATGCCTGCCGGAATGAATGGCCGGGTGAGCGGGTAGTCATAGGCGGCCATTAGTTGCGCCTCCGGCGGTCGTTCTCACGCACCTCGGTGACGGCCTCGGCCTTTGCTCGCCGGTAGCCCTCGTACGACTCAGAGCGGCTGACGCCGTTGCCAAACACCAGGTTGTTGTTGATAACCATGCTGCGGTTACCGGGCTGGCGCTGGCCTTTGGTGCGGTCGTAGATGTCTTCTTGCGGGTGCATCACGGCAAGAAAACCGCCTTTGCCGTCGAGGCCGCCGACGCGGGGGCCGTTGCCGGTATACCCGCCACCGTCAAAGCCGATGAGGCTGGCGAATTCAGCCGCGTATGACGCCATGCCCGCGTCAGGGACAAAGGCACCAGCGCCACCGCCGCCGCCCAAAAGGTTGCCCAAGCCCTGACCACTGGTGATGCCCTTCATCAACCCGCCAAGGGCATCATTGCCCACCTGCACAATCGGGCTGATCAGTGGCTGCAGCACGGTCTTGGCA
>JAZKHN010000005.1:0-25443 GCA_040385325.1 Pseudomonadota bacterium | reverse complement strand
ATGAGCGAAAGTGTTCCAGGCGGCCTGATGCAAGGCGCTGTGAGGGCCGTGTGGCCTGCCACACAATCAAGCAGCAACGCCGCAGCAGGTCGCCTGGGGCACTTTCCCTGCGGGTTGGCCCCAGATGGGGCGTCTGCTTTGTCGCACGGCTTGCCAATAGCGGTGCTATTGGCAGCGCCGCGCTTCGCGCATCCATCCCCATCTGGGGCCAACGCTCATCCGTTTAATTGTTAACACGTCCTAGGCTTCGCTCCAGTGGAAACAAGCTTTTGACGGGGGGCGAAGCGCCCGGCGGATATCCCCGACAATCCCATGGCATGAGTACTGACAAAAAAACCCTTCTGCTGGTCGACGGCTCGAGTTATCTATACCGGGCATTCCACGCCATGCCCGATCTGCGCGCCAACCCGGGCGACCCGGCCAGTCCCGCCACAGGCGCGATACGCGGCATGATCAACATGATGCAGAAGCTGCGCAAGGATGTGCGTGCCGATTACGCCGCCTGCGTGTTCGATGCCAAGGGCCCCACCTTTCGCGATGCGCTGTACCCCGAATACAAGGCCCAGCGATCCCCCATGCCCGATGACCTGCGCAGCCAGGTGGCGCCCATCCATGAGGTTGTGCGCCTGCTGGGGTGGAAGGTGCTGGATGTGCCCGGCGTCGAGGCAGACGACGTGATTGGCACGCTGGCCTGTATGGCGTCAAAACAAGGTATTGAGGTCATCATCTCCAGCGGCGACAAGGACCTGAGCCAGCTCGTCGACGAGAACATCACGGTGATAGACACCATGAACGACCGTCGCCGCGACCTCGCAGGCGTCGAAGCCGAGTTTGGCGTACCGCCGCGTCTGATGGTGGATTACCAGACTCTGGTGGGCGACGCTGTAGACAACGTGCCGGGCGTGCCCAAGGTTGGCCCCAAGACAGCGGTGAAGTGGCTGCTCGAATACGGCTCGCTGGACGCGCTGGTGGCGAAGGCGGCCGACATCAAGGGCGTGGTGGGCGATAACCTGCGCAACTCGCTCGACTGGTTGCCCAAGGGGCGCGAGTTGCTGACCATCAAGAAAGACTGCGAGCTGGCCGATTACATGGATGGCCTGCCGGCACTGGAAGCCATTGCCATGGGCGCGCAGCAGACGGGCGAGTTGAAATCGTTTTACGAAAAATATGGCTTCAAGGGGCTGGTGCGGCAGATTGATGTGGAAAGCACGCCAGCCGAACTGCCAGCAGGCCCGGAAGGCCGTCACCCACCGGCAAAAAAAACGGCGACAGCAGATTCAGGTTCACCAGGTTTGTTCGACGAGCCAGCTGAACAAACCGGCGCGGGCGCGCAGGCAGACGCACCGCTTGCAGAGCGTACCACCAACCTGCATTACGACACCATCCTGAGCTGGGATTTGTTCGGCACATGGCTGGCGAAAATCGAGGCGGCTGAGCTTGTGGCGCTGGACACCGAAACCACCTCGCTCGATGAAATGCTGGCGCAAATTGTAGGCCTGAGCCTCAGCGTGAATCCCGGTGAGGCAGCGTATATCCCCCTGACACACGACTACCCCGATGCGCCCGCCCAGCTGCCGCGCGACGAGGTGCTGGCAAGGCTGAAGCCCTGGCTCGAAAACCCGGCCAAAGCCAAGCTCGGCCAGCATGTCAAATATGACCGCCATGTGTTTGCCAACCACGGCATCGAGGTACAGGGTTATGCACACGACACCATGCTTCAAAGTTATGTGCTCGAAGTACACAAGCCGCATGGCCTGGCCAGCCTGGCTGAGCGGCATGTGGGCCGCAGCGGCATCAATTACGAAGACCTGTGCGGCAAGGGCGCGCACCAGATCAAATTCAACCAGGTGGATATTGCCAAAGCGGCTGAATACTCCTGCGAGGATTCAGACCAGACCCTGGATGTGCACCGCGTGCTCTGGCCGCAGATACAGGCCAACGACAAGCTCAAATTCATCTATGAGCTTGAGATCAAAAGCAGCGAGTCGCTGTATCGCATAGAACGCAATGGCGTGTTGATCGACGCACCCATGCTGGCCACCCAAAGCCACGAGCTGGGCCAGCGCATCCTGCAGCTGGAGACCGAAGCCTATGAGATTGCCGGCCAGCCCTTTAACCTTGGCAGCCCCAAACAGCTGGGCGAAATATTTTTCGACAAGCTGGGCATGCCTGTCATCAAGAAAACCCCCAGCGGCGCGCGCAGCACTGATGAAGAAGTGCTTGAAAAACTGGCCGAAGATTACCCCTTGCCGGCCAAGCTGCTGGAGCACCGCTCGCTAAGCAAACTCAAGGGTACGTACACCGACAAACTGGCACAGCTCGCTTTGCCTCGAACGGGCAGGGTGCACACCCACTATGCGCAGGCCGTGGCGGTGACGGGGCGATTGTCGAGCAACGACCCCAACCTGCAGAACATACCGATACGCACGGCCGAGGGCCGTCGTGTGCGTGAGGCGTTTGTTGCGCCGGCCGGCAGTGTGATTGCAAGCGCCGACTATTCACAAATCGAGCTACGCATCATGGCGCACCTGAGTGGCGACGAAGCGCTGCTGCGTGCGTTTACCGATGGCCTTGACGTGCACAGGGCTACTGCGGCCGAAGTGTTTGGCGTGACCGTCGATCAGGTCAGCAGCGAGCAGCGCAGGTATGCCAAGGTCATCAACTTCGGCCTGATTTACGGCATGAGCAGTTTTGGGCTGGCGCGCAACCTCGGCATTGAAACAAAGGCGGCCGCCGCCTACATCGACAGGTATTTTCAGCGCTATCCGGGGGTCAAGAGGTATATGGACGAAACCGTGGTGTTTGCGCAGGACAACCATTTTGTCGAGACCGTTTTCGGCCGCCGCCTGTACCTGGCGGAGATCAACGGCGGCAACGGCCCGCGCAAAAAGGCTGCGGAACGTCAAGCCATCAACGCGCCCATGCAGGGCACAGCGGCCGACCTCATCAAGCTCAGCATGAACACGGTTCAGGACGTGCTTGATTCAGAAAATCGGGGCACCCGAATGATCATGCAGGTGCACGACGAACTGGTGTTTGAGGTGCCTGAGGCCGAGGTCGAGTGGGTCCGGGTTGAAATTCCGCGTCTCATGGCCAGCGTTGCCGTGTTGAAGGTGCCCCTGCTCGCAGAGATCGGCATTGGCCCCAACTGGGAAAAGGCCCATTAGTCGACTGGGCAGGTCTGGCCAGCGAGCCCCCTCTTTAGCCGCAGCGCACATTCATCACCGAGTTGGCCGCATTGACGTCGAGATTGAGGCGCTGCGCGTTGTATTCCATGGTCACGGCCTGACCGGGGCCGATGACGCGCGCGATCCATGCACCTGAACGCTTGCGTGCTTCTTCAACCAGCGCGGCGTTGGCCATGCCGCCCAGGGCGAACTGTGCACCGGCTGCGTTGCACTGGCCTGCCATGGCCGGCGGCGGTGCGCTGGCCATAGGCTGCTGGGCGCAAGCACTGACAATACATGCGATGGACGCTGCGAAGAGAACTGTTTTGACTGTCATGATGTTTTCCTGTGGTGGGTTTGAGAGTTGAAGGGCGTCAGGGGCACGACTGTCTGGAGTCTCGGTTCAATTCGGCGCCGGGGCTGTAGGATAAAACGCGTTTGTATGTCTGACGCTTTCGTGAAGACCGAGGGAAAATACTGATCAGTATTTCCCTGTACTGGCAAGAACTTTATCGACCGAATAGACTCAGACAGTCGGTTATCGACCTGCCTTTATTCAAAAACTGAGGAACCTTCATGCTGAACAACGACCTGAAAAACGAATTTGACGCACTGCTGCCGGGCCAGAGCACCGAAGCCGGTGCCAGCCGCCGAACGGCGCTGAAGACCGCGCTGGGAGTAGGTTACGCCGCAACAGCGATGCCCATCATGGCGCAGACCGCCATCAAGACTTCCTCCGAGGGCCTGAAAACCGGTGAAACGAGTTTTGAAGTCAATGGCTTCAAGGTGCCCGCGTTCTATGCGGCCCCTGCCAACAAGACGAACCTGCCGGTTGTGCTGGTGATTCAGGAAATTTTTGGCGTGCATGAATACATTGCCGACACCGCGCGCCGCTTTGCCAAGGCCGGCTACCTGGCGATCGCTCCCGAACTCTATGCACGCCAGGGTGATCCCAGTAAATACAACGAAATGGCCAAACTGATGACCGAAGTGGTCTCCAAGGTGCCGGACGCGCAGGTCATGGCCGATCTGGACGGTGCAGTGAAGTGGGCGGGCGCCAATGGTGGCAACCTCAAGAAGGTCGGCATCACCGGCTTTTGCTGGGGTGGCCGCATCACCTGGCTGTACGCAGAACAAAGTAAAAACGTCAAGGCCGGCGTGGCCTGGTATGGCCGCCTGGTTGGCACCCCATCGCCCGTGACGCCTGCCAACCCTCTGGATCTTGCAGCCGGCATCAAGGCCCCCGTCCTGGGCCTGTACGGTGGCCAGGACGGCGGCATCCCGCTGACCACTGTCACCCAGATGAAAGATGCGCTGGCCGATGCTGCGGCCAAGGGCAACAAGGCTGCAGCGGCTTCCGAATTTGTGGTTTATCCGGCTGCACCGCACGCCTTCCACGCCGATTACCGTCCAAGCTATCGCAAGGAAGCCGCAGACGACGGCTTCAAGCGTGCGCTGGCGTGGTTCAAGACCCACGGCGTCGCTTAATCGCTTCTGCAAACCTGCCTTGG
Organism: Pseudomonadota bacterium; assembly: GCA_040385325.1. Classification (GTDB taxonomy): domain Bacteria; phylum Pseudomonadota; class Gammaproteobacteria; order Burkholderiales; family Burkholderiaceae_C; genus Polaromonas. Next base: position 20,765 of record JAZKHN010000005.1, on the reverse strand, counting down.
GGCAGCATCAAAAGCCGTCTCCTGACCAGAGGCGGCTTTTTTGTTCCCGGCCTGGCTTGACACGCTTGATAAGATTGACGACATGGCAGCGCCCTGTGACAGGCGGTTGTTGCCATGTTGCACCGGGTCAGGGCACCTGCAGGCCGCTGTCACCGTCTTTTTTATCATTGAGGGCTACCGCCCTTCTAAAACAAACATAAGAAGCTATGGTTTTGATAGCAATTTTGGCCGGAACCATGGTCGCCGGTATTGGCAGTGTCTGGCTGGCGGCCGTGTTGAGCTTTGGCGTTCTGGCACGTTACACGCAACATATGCTCAGCCTGGCGGCAGGTGCGCTGCTGGCAACCGCCTTCATGCATCTGCTGCCCGAGGCATTTGAAAGCCAGGTTGGTCCGCAGGCGTTGTTTGCCACGCTGCTGGCCGGTCTGGTGTTTTTTTTCCTGCTCGACAAGGCCGAGTTGTGGCATCACGGCCATGAGCATCACGGTGGCGAACACCGGGAACTGCCGGCAGATTTGCACAAGGCGGATCATCACGGACACGCCCATCACCACCACGGCCACAGCCATGAAAAGTCGGGTGGGTGGGCGGTGCTCGCCGGCGACAGCGTACATGCCTTTGGCGACGGTATCCTGATTGCCTCCGCCTTCATGGCTGACCTGCGCCTGGGGGTAGTTGCAGCTCTGGCGGTACTTGTGCACGAGATACCTCACCATATGGGTGACCTGGTGGTGCTTCGGCAGTCATCCAACAACCGCCGCGCCGCGATTGTCAAGGTATCGATGGCGGGTGCCGTCACCGCACTGGGCGGCATTGTCGGCTATGCGCTGGTAGACCAGCTGATTGGTTATTTGCCGTTTTTTCTGATCATCGCATCCAGCAGCTTCATCTACGTTGCGCTGGCAGACCTGATCCCCCAGCTCCAGAAGCGGGTGACCGCACGGGAGACCGCTGCGCAGATCGCGTGGCTGGTGATCGGCATCGGTATGGTCACCCTCATCAGCAGCGTCGCGCACTTTCACTGATCCGGCTTCCTCATTTCGGTCACTGCTGTCAGCCGCAAGCTGACAAAAGGGGGGCCTAGCCGCCTATACGCCGCCCACTTTCAGCGCTGCAAGATAAGTACATCTTCAGAAACTTGGAAATAAAGGGGCTCGTCATGAACACACATCCGGCTGCCGCTTCTGGTTCAGAATATTTTTACGCCCCGCGCTCTTCGGGGCAAAGTGATGGCGCTGCAAAAGCCACTTCAGGCAAGGGTTTGGGCCGCCTGGCACCTGCGATCGCCTTTTTTGTGATGGTTTTTGCCAGTATGGCGGCTGCCGCTACTGTTGTGAGTGAAGCGCCGCTGATGCTGGTCGGCCTGTATTGATGGACCACACACCCTCTCCCACGCCCGATGCGCCTCCCGGTGGCCCGTCAATGCCCCCGCAGGAGCACCCGGATATGGAGCGCGAAGAAGGGCCTGGCAAGAACGAAGAGCCCGGCATCTCTTACGAGGAAGATATTCCGTCGGATGGTGAGGACGTGGATGGCCAGGCCGAAATACGGAACATGCCCGAAAAACCCGAGTTGTCACCGGTGCCGGAACATCTGAAAAACTGAAAGCGGGAGATGGCCACCAACCCCAATGTTCCGCAGCCGGAACCGGTAGAGCCTTTGAACACGCCGCCTGAACCTGGAGAGGTGCAGACAACGCCGATGCCAATGGCTTGATGCCGGCACCTGGTTGACACTCAATTGAGATTCCAGAGCCCGGTTGTTCCGGGCTTTTTTGTTTTAACCGCGCTCTACTGGTCTGCTGGGGTCGCTGCACCAGTCGCTCCAGCTGCCCGCGTACAAGCCGCTGCTGCCCAGGCCGGCTATTTCCATTGCAATGATGTTCGGCACGGCGCTGACCCCGCTGCCGCAGTGGTGCACCACGCTGGCGGGGTCGCGGCCTGCCAGCAGTTCTTCAAACTCTGACTTCAGCTGCGCCGCGGGTTTGAACTTCCCGTTGTCGCCCATGTTCTGGGTGAAAGGCCTGTTCAGGGCGCCAGGTATATGACCTGCAACGGGGTCCAGGGGTTCTACCTCTCCTCTGAAGCGTGGTGCGCCTCTGGCGTCTATCAGGGTCTGGCTGGCCTTGCCCAGGCTGGAGAGAATGCTGGAAGATGAAACAAGGCGGGCTTTTTCAGGGCCCAGTTCAAAGTTGCTCTGGAAGTGGGCCGGCTCTTCGCCTGCGCTGATTGCCCCGCCAGCGGCCTGCCAGGCCTGCAGCCCACCATCAAGCACCGCGACATTCCCGTGCCCAACCCATTTGAGCATCCACCACAGCCGGCCGCAGTAGTTCGCGCCGTTGCGGTCGTACACAACGGCTTGCATGTCGTTTGCAAAACCGATACTGGAGAGCCAGGTCGCGAAGCGCTCCTTGTTAGGCAACGGGTGGCGTCCGCCCGAGGCAGGCGCATCTGCGCCGCTGGCAGTGATGACGGCTTCTGCGCCTGCCTTTGCAGGATTGACGCCATGTTTTGCACTGAGTGCCGTGTCGAGGTTGGCGTAAACCGCGCCCGGAATGTGCGACTCGATATAGTGCTTTTCGCCTGCATGCGGCTGCATCAGATCAAAGGTGCAATCAAAGATGCGCAAGGGTGTTTTGGCTGCGATCAGGGCTTGAAGCTGTTCGGCGGAAATCAGGGTGGTGTACATCGTCTTCCTTGGGTCAGTGTTCTTCTGCGGGCGCGTCGGGCGCGGCGCGCGCCCGCAACACGGTCGCTGCAACGGCGCTTGCAATGATGAGGGCCATGCCCAGCCATCCGGACAGGGGAATATTGTCTCCAAACAGCAGCACCCCGTACAGTGCCGCAAAGACAACGCCGGAATACTGAAGGTTGGCAACCATCAGCGTGCCCCCCTGGCGCGCGGCCAGGGAGTAGGCCTTGGTCATGCTCAACTGGCCCAGCGCGGCCATCAGCCCCAGCGGCAGCAACCATAGCGCGTGCGGCCAGGACCAGCTTGAGACGCCGAGGCCGGCCATGCCGAACAGCCCGGCCAGTGTGGTGCCGCAGGCAAAATAAAACACGGTGCGTGTTTCGGGTTCGCCAATACGGGCCATGGTCATGACCTGCATGTACGCGAATGCCGAGATGAAGCCGGACAGCAGGCCAATCAGCGCTGCAAAGGCCTGGTTTTGTGCGATGGCAGGCCGTAACAGCAGCACCACGCCGGCAAAGCTGGTCAGTATGGCCAGCACCAGCGGGCCTTGCCGGGGCGATCCCTTGCCTAGCATGAGTGCGCCACCGACCAGAAAGGCGGCAATCCAGATGCTGCTCATGTAGTTGAGTGTCATCGCGGTGGCGAGCGGCAACTCCGAAATCGCGTAGAACCACGCGGCCATCGATGTCACGCCTATCACGCTGCGCCAGGCGTGCATGGCCGGATAGGGCGTTCGCAGCGACGTACCGCGCGCATACGCGTAGGCCGCCATGAAAAGGATGCCGAAGACACCGCGGTAAAACAGGATCTCAGCGCCGTTGAAATGAACAGACGCAAACTTGATGCACACGCCCATGCTGGCAAAAAACAGCGAGGCCAGAATCATCCAGAGGGCTTGCATGACGTGTCGGAATGGTGGGGTTGCAGATCCATTGATGCACTACCGTCACGAGGCGGTGGCGCATCACGGCGCGTCAGATCATCTGCGTGGTCTTGCTCGCACCCATCTCGCGGCGGTACCACTCGTGAAAGTGCTGCATGCCGTCTTCCATGGGGCTCTGGTAAGGGCCGAACTCGTTGTCGCCGCGCAGCATCAGGGCTTTGCGGCCGGCATCCATCCGCAGGGCGATCTCATCGTCTTCCACGCAGGTTTCCATGTAAGCGGCCTGCTGCGCCTCGATGAACTCGCGTTCAAAAGCGCAAATTTCTTCGGGGTAGAAAAATTCGACCACATTGAGCGTTTTGTCAGGTGCCTGCGGGTGCAGGGTACTGACCACCAGCACATGCGGGTACCACTCGACCATCACATGCGGGTAGTAGGTCAGCCAGATGGCGCCATACTTTGGCGGCACCCCCTTGCGGTACTGCAGCACCACGTCGTGCCATTTTTTGTAGGTGTCGGTGCCGGGTTTTCCCAGCTTGTCCGATACGCCGACGGTTTGCACCGAGTAGTTGCTGTTGAGTTCCCACTGCAGGTCGTGTGTGGTTACAAAGCCACCCAGTCCGGGGTGAAAGGGACCGACGTGGTAGTCCTCAAGGTAAACCTCGATAAAGGTTTTCCAGTTGTAGTTGCACTCGTGCAGGTGAACCTTGTCGAGCTGGTAGCCGGAGAAGTCAAGGTCGGCCATGGTCTCGAGCCGCGCCATTTCTGAAGCGACATTCCGGCCGTTGTCTTCAAACACCAGGCCGTTCCATGTGGTCGTCTTGTAGCGGTTCAGGTTCAGGCAGGGATCGGTCTCAAAATGCGGCGCACCTATGAGTTCGCCTGCTGTGTTGTAGGTCCAGCGGTGCAGCGGGCAGACGATGTTGCTGCCGGTGTTGCCGCGTCCCTGCAGCATGGTCGACTGGCGATGCCTGCAGACATTCGAAATCAGCTCGATACCGGAGGCGTTCCTGACAAGCGCGCGGCCTTCACCTTCCTGCGGCAGGGTGTAAAAGTCGCCCAGGTGGGGAACGGCCAGCTCATGGCCAAGATAGCGCGGTCCGCGCGCGAACAGCTTTTGCTGCTCCCGCTGGTACAGGCCTGCATCAAAGTAGCTTGAAATCGGGAGCTGGCTGGTGGCCTGCAACAGGCGAAGGCTTAAATCTGACATGCAATGATGCGGAAGGCCGCAGTGGTCACCTTATCGAGAACTGTTCTCAATTCTACCCGTCGCCCCTCAAGTTGATGATTGCGCGCTACATGGCGATCAAATGGAAATGGCTGCCCGGTGATGGGGCGGGGGATGAAAAGCGGGCCAGCAAAGGCCTAAAATCAATCGTATACCCAAATACCATGGCCAAATCTTCCGCTGCCCCAGCTACCGCATCTTCCGTTTCACCAACGCCCGCATTGCCTGCCACTTATGAGGCCGCGCTTGCAGAGCTGGAGGGGCTGGTCTCCAGTCTGGAGTCGGGTCAGTTGCCGCTGGACCAGTTGCTGACAGGCTACCAGCGCGGTGCCCAGTTGCTGGCCTTCTGCAAAAGCAGGCTGGAAGCCGTTGAAAACCAGGTCAAGGTTCTTGAAGGCAATGAACTGAAGCCGTGGGCGACCTGAACGCAGTGCCACTGAGAACGTCTTGAACGCACCCGACAACTTTTCCCTTTTCAATCTGGCCGAATGGAGCGCACAGCAGCTCGCGGCCATAGAGCAGGCACTGTCCAGCTGGGTGGCCTGCCCCGTCGATGCGCCGGCACCTGCAGGGCTGGGCGACGCCATGCGTTATGCGGTGCTCGATGGCGGCAAACGCCTTCGCCCGCTTCTGGTACTTGCCACCTGCGAGGCGGTCGGCGGCAATCCTGAAGCCGCCCTGCGTTCTGCCTGCGCCGTGGAGCTGATTCACGCCTACTCGCTGGTTCATGACGACATGCCCTGCATGGACAACGATGTGCTTCGGCGTGGCAAGCCGACCGTTCATGTGAAGTTTGGTGAAGCGCAGGCCTTGCTGGCCGGCGATGCCTTGCAGGCACTGGCATTTGAGTTCCTCACGCCTGACGCCGCCGATATCGATCACGCCACCCAGGCCCGCCTGTGCCGCACTCTTGCCAAGGCCGCGGGCTTTCAGGGCATGGCGGGCGGTCAGGCCATAGACCTCGCCAGCGTCGGCATGCCCCTCACGTCAGACCAGCTGCATGAAATGCATCGCCTTAAAACCGGTGCACTGCTGCAGGCCAGCGTGATGATGGGTGCGCACTGCGGTGCCGTATCTGCACCGGTTCTGGAAGCCTTGAGTGACTACGGCGCGGCGGTGGGCCTGGCCTTTCAGGTGGTGGACGACATTCTTGATGTCACGGCCGACTCTGCGACGCTGGGTAAAACAGCCGGCAAGGATGCCGCCCAGGACAAGCCGACATTTGTATCGCTCATGGGGCTGGATGCTTCCAGGCAATATGCCCAGCAATTGCTGGCACGCTCGCTTGCAAGCCTTGACCAGGTCGACGACCATGGCCTGCGCAACACAGCAGCGCTGCGCGCACTGGCCGACATGCTGGTCAACCGCCATCACTGATGGTTGAAAATTCTGCGCATAACCAGATCACACGATGACCTCAATCCTTGAATCCATCAGCAGCCCGGCCGACCTTCGCGAACTGCCGCGTGCGCAGCTCAAGCCCCTGGCGGATGAGTTGCGGGCCTACCTGCTGGACACAGTATCCAAAACCGGCGGGCACCTGAGCTCCAATCTGGGCACGGTTGAGTTGACGGTTGCGCTGCACTATGTGTTCAATACGCCCGACGACCGCCTGGTGTGGGACGTGGGCCACCAGACCTATCCGCACAAGATACTGACCGGGCGGCGCGAGCGCATGGGCAGCCTGCGGCAGCTTGGCGGCTTGTCGGGTTTCCCGCGCCGCGACGAGAGCGAGTACGACACCTTCGGCACAGCGCACTCATCCACGTCAATTTCTGCAGCCCTGGGCATGGCCATTGCCTCAAAACAAAAGGGTGAAGACCGTTATTCGGTCGCCATCATTGGCGACGGCGCGATGAGCGCAGGCATGGCTTTCGAGGCGCTCAACAATGCCGGCGTGCATGACAACTGCAAGCTGCTGGTCGTGCTCAATGACAACGACATGAGCATCAGCCCGCCGGTGGGCGCGCTCAACCGCTACCTTGCACAACTGATGAGTGGCCGGTTTTATGCGTCCGCCAAAAATGTTGGCCGGCATGTGCTCAGCGTTGCGCCGCCGCTGCTTGAACTGGCCAAGCGTTTTGAGTCGCATGCCAAGGGCATGGTGGTTCCTGCAACGCTGTTTGAGAATTTCGGCTTCAACTACATCGGCCCTATTGACGGGCATGACCTGGAGTCGCTGATACCCACCATTGAAAACATCAAGCAGCTGATGCAAAAAGGCAGCGGCCCGCAGTTTCTTCATGTGGTGACCAAAAAGGGGCAGGGCTACAAGCTGGCAGAGGCCGACCCCATTGCATATCACGGTCCCGGCAAGTTCGACCCGGCCATGGGCCTGCAGAAATCCACCGCGCCAGCCAAACAGACTTTCACCCAGGTATTCGGGCAGTGGCTGTGCGACATGGCCGCGCATGACAAGCGCCTGGTCGGCATCACGCCCGCCATGCGCGAGGGCTCGGGCATGGTCGACTTCCACAAGCGTTTCCCCGAGCGTTATCACGATGTCGGCATTGCCGAGCAGCACGCCGTCACGTTTGCAGCAGGCATGGCCACCGAAGGCCTAAAGCCCGTGGTGGCCATTTATTCGACCTTCCTGCAGCGCGGTTACGACCAGCTGATTCACGACGTCGCCCTGCAAAACCTGCCGGTCGTTTTTGCACTTGACCGCGCGGGGCTGGTAGGTGCCGACGGCGCGACGCATGCAGGCGCCTATGACATCCCCTACCTGCGCTGCATTCCCAACATGAGCGTGGCCTGTCCTGCAGACGAAGGTGAGTGCCGCAAGTTGCTGAGCTCGGCGTTTGAGCAGGATCATCCGGTAGCCGTACGTTACCCGCGCGGCGCAGGCATCGGTGTGGTGCCCGAGACCAACCTTGACGCATTGCCATTTGGTAAAGGCGAGATTCGAAAAGAGGGCAGTGGCGTGGCCATACTGGCATTCGGCACACTGCTTTACCCCGCGCTGGAGGCGGCTGAAAAGCTGGGCTGCACCGTGGTCAACATGCGCTGGGTCAAGCCGCTGGACATCGAGTTGCTGCTGCGCGTGGCGGCTTCGCACGAGGCACTGGTCACTGTCGAGGAAGGTGCCGTCATGGGTGGTGCTGGCAGTGCGGTCAGCGAGGCCTTGCAGGCTGCCGGCGTTTCAATGCCGGTGTTGCATCTCGGACTGAAGGATGAGTTTGTCGAACACGGCGATCACGGCAAATTACTGGCCATGCAGGGGCTGGATGCGTCAGGCATTGAGGCATCCATCACTGCGCGCTTTGGCGACCTGTCATCGACCGGCAAAACTGGCCGCTTCACGCTCAAGTCGGTAGCCTGACCCGCTGATGGCAGACGGGCTTCAGGCCGGCGTCAGCTTTTCAAGGGTAAGTCCCCGCGCAACTGGGGGCCCCTGTTTCTAGAATCCGGCACATCCTGTGCGGGCCTGCAGCGTGTGTCACTGCGTTGCTGCAGGTGTTTCTTTCCTGATTCGGAGTCAACTTGCTGGACCGCCGCTCTATCGTCAAACACGCTGGTATCGCAGGCGTCCTCGCCGCAGGGGTGGCACCCGCTGTGCACGCCGCGCCCGTGGTTCGCTGGCGGCTGGCGTCGAGCTTTCCCAAATCACTGGACACGATTTACGGCGGCGCAGAAACCTTTGCCCGGCATGTGAAGGCAATCTCTGGCGGCAGGTTTGAAGTGTCCGTGCATCCGGCCGGTGAGCTGATGCCCGCCTTTGGCGTGGTTGACGGCGTGCAGCAGGGGCGTATTGAGGCAGCCCATACCGCACCCTATTATTTTTATGAAAAGGATGAGACCTTCGCCATAGGCGGTGCCATTCCCTTCGGCCTCAACAGCCGGCAGATGAGCGCCTGGACCTTTCAGGGCAATGGGCTCAGACTCATGCGAGAGTTCTACGCCGCCTACAACATGGTGCATTTTCCTTGCGGCAATACCGGCGCACAGATGGGTGGCTGGTTCCGCAAGGACATCCGCTCGCTGGCCGACATCAAGGGCCTGAAGTTCCGCGTCAATGGGTTTGCCGGCAAGGTGATAGAGCGTATGGGCGGCCGGCCCCAGAACCTGCCGGGTGGCGAGATCTACAGTGCACTTGAAAGCGGCACGATTGATGCCGGTGAGTGGATAGGCCCTTATGACGACCAGAAACTGGGCTTCAACAAGGTCGCGCCCAATTACTACTACCCCGGCTGGTGGGAGGGTGGCCTGCAGCTTGACCTCTACGTCAACCGCAAGGCTTACGAAGCGCTGAGTCCCGAGTTCAAGGCGCTGGTGGATGTGGCCTCATCGGCAGCGCACGTGGACATGCAGGCCAAGTACGATGCGCGCAATCCGGCGGCACTCAAGCAGCTTGTCAACGCAGGTGCCAAGCTCAGGCCCTTTCCTGCGGACGTGATGAATGCAGCATTCAAGGTGTCGCGTGACCTGTATGCGGAGCTGTCAGCGTCCAATCCGAGGTGGGCCAGGGTCTATGCCGACTACGCCAGGTTTCGCGGCGAACAAAACCTCTGGTTCCGTTTTACCGAGGCCACGTTTGACCGCTTCATGCAGGGCCAGAAACTGTAGTCACGGGCGGGTATGCGCTTCATGCTGGTGCGATGCGCCAAAGATGGCTGAGCAGTCAGTTTATTGACAGCTAAACACCCCCTTTTGAGCCCTTTTCGCCTCTGTACTAGGGGTAATAACCGGGGTGGATGCAATTAAAAAGCCTTGAGAATTGCGGGGCTCAGTTGCATTCCTGTCGCCGGATCAAAAGTCCGTCGTCGACGCAGCAGAACATGTAATTTGATATTCCAAAATTCAGGCAAACTTTCAGGAGAAAGCACTCATGGATCGTCGTTCACTTATAAAAAATGCCGGTATCGCCGGCGTCCTTGCTGCAGGCGTCGCGCCTGCCGTACATGCGCAGGCAGCCATTCGCTGGCGCCTCGCTTCCAGCTTCCCCAAATCGCTCGACACGATCTATGGCGGTGCAGAAGTTTTCGCCAATGCCGTCAAGGCCATGTCCGGCGGCAAGTTCGAAATCTCCGTACATGCCGGCGGCGAGCTGATGCCCGCATTCGGCGTGGTTGACGGCGTTCAGGCCGGTACGGTCGAGATCTGCCACACGGTGCCTTACTACTTCTACGGCAAGAACCCCGCATTTGCACTCGGTTCAGCCATTCCGTTCGGCCTCAATGCCCGCCAGATGACCGCATGGATGCGCCATGGCAATGGCCGCACGCTGATGAACGAGCTGTACGCCAAGTACAACATGGTCAGCTTTGCCGGCGGCAACACGGGCACCCAGATGGGTGGCTGGTTCCGCAAGGAAATCAAGAGCGTTGCCGATTTCAAGGGCATGAAGATGCGCCTGGGCGGCGGCCTGGTCGGTGAAGTCATGCAAAAGCTGGGCGCAGTGCCACAAAGCATTCCCGGTGGCGAAATCTATCAGGCGCTTGAAAAAGGCACGATCGATGCAGCCGAGTGGGTCGGTCCATACGATGACCAGAAGCTGGGCTTCAACAAGGTCGCACCGTTTTACTACTACCCAGGCTGGTGGGAAGGCGGTCCTGAAGTGGACTTCTACATCAACCAGACCGCGTTCAACGCACTGTCGCCAGAGAACAAGGCGATCGTCGATGCAGCTTCTGCACTGGCAGCAAGCGACATGCTCGCCAAGTACGACGCGCGCAATCCGACCGCACTGAAGCAGCTGGTGGCAGCCAAGACCAAGGTCCTGCCTTTCTCGCAAGCCGTGCTGGAAGCTTCGTACAAGGCTTCGCAGGAAGTGTTTGCGGCCAACGACGCCAAGAGTCCCGAGTGGAAGAAGATCTACGCCGACATGCGCGCATTCCAGCGCGACCAGGTGTCATGGTTCCGTTACGCAGAGAACCGTTTCGACAACTTCATGGCTACACAGAAGCTGTAAGGTCCCCTCTTCAGGTTGGCGCTGCTGGCCTGGTGATGCGAAAGGAGAAAGCCACCGAGAGGTGGCTTTTTTCGTGGGTACTGGTTCGATGTCCATATGTAAAGTCAACTTTACATTTTGATGGGTTCATGAAGCTACGTACTGCTTTTTTGAGGATTTCGAGCCCTTAAATGCCTGTTTTCAGGTGCCAAAAGGCCTGTAGAGCAATGGATATGGGCGTGAGCAGCTATTTATTTGATAGCGGTGTGCTTTCACGACACAGCCGGGAAACCCCCGGCTTCTCCGTGAAGGGCAATGCACTCAAGCAAACGCGTCGGGACGGGGATTCAAACCAGCCCTGCTGCTTCTTTCGCCCGCATCTTCGCCCCAATATATTCACCATGGGTCACATACAACAGTCCGGCAACCTTGCCGATCAGGTGGTTCTCATTCGCGTCAAGGTGCGTGTCGGCATAAGCCACCTGCCACATGTTTTCAACGATGCAGATCTTCTCGTCGTGCGTGAGCCGGTCGTTCAGGCTGGAGGTGAAGCGGTGGTAGTCATACAGCGTTTCCGCATTCTGGCTGGCGAGCTCCATCAGGCGGGCGATTTCATCGTCGGCCAGCTGGAATTTCTGTCTCAAGGCAGCTGTCACGGCCTGCGTCTCGGCTGTGTCCAGGGCCGGGTCGGCACGCATGACTTCAACCAGCAACACTGCTGTCGCAAGCTGCACCGTGTGCGCGCGTTCGACAGGTGAAGCGCTGGCAAGGGAGGTGAATGAGTCGAACAGGTCCTTGAGTGTTTTCAGCATGGCTTTTTGTGGAGACGATGGAGTTGATGGACCAGATTCTGGAGGGATTGGTTCCAGCCCGGAAGTCAAAAGCTGCGGTGTTCAGGCGCGGCGCATCAGGCCGTCAAGCCTGCTGTCCCAGCGTGCACCGGGCAACACGCTGGCCAGCGCAGTGTCGGGCATGGCAAACGTCGCGCGCAGTACATGCGCCAGCACGGCGCGGTAATCGTGGTGGGCCGGCAGGTCTCGTGACTCGTTGAGGTTGCCGCGTGCAAGACCCGTCCACTGGCCATGCCAGCGTCCGCCATTAATGTGATTGCCCATCAGCCACATCGCATTGCCGTAGCCGTGGTCTGTGCCGCGGCTGCCGTTTTCACTGGCGGTGCGGCCGAACTCGCTCATCACCACCACGACATCACCCGGCTCTGAAAAATCCTGCCGCAACTGCATGATGCCGCGCCCCAGGTTGCCGAGATTGTTGGCGAGCTGGCCGGTGGCATTGCCCTGGTTGGCGTGGGTGTCCCAGCCGCCCGCCGACAGAAAGCCCAGGCGCAGGCTGCGGTCGTTGCGCATCAGTGTGCCGAGGTGCTGGGCGTCGAGCTGCAGGCCGACGGGGTCGGCCGCGCCATTGCTGGCGGCCAGCATCTGTGCGTTCTGTGCCTGTGTGGTGGGCGGCGTGCCGTCACGGTCCAGCATGCGGTTGCCTTCTTTGGCCGCGGCTTCACGCGCAGCCATTTCGCGGCGGGTGGTGACGGCGGCTTTTTCAATACTGAGCTCCTGCGCGCTTTGCACGCGGCTGCCTGCACCCTGGCGGAAAGCTTCGCTGATCTTGTCATTGCCGGCATACAAATCCATCAAGGCCTGGCGCGTTTTGTCATTGGCCAGCACGCCGGTTCGTTCTGCAGCCTGGCCACGCGGGATCAGCCTGACGCTGGCCTCACCTGCAAGAATCGCAGGGTTGGCTTCGCCCACACCGAGAGCAATGGCTGCGGCGGAGGCGCCCCTGCTGTTTGCGCCGCTGACGCCCGCAGCCTTGTTGAGCCAGCCGGCCGTGGCGCTGTTTTTGCCGCCTTGCGCAATTTCCATTTCATATTGCGCTGAGAAGTGCGAGCGGTTCGGGGTGGGCAGGCCCGCAGCCGGCACAAAGCTCAACACGCCTTGCTGCCACAACGGAAGCAATGGTGACAAGGACGGGTGCAGGGCAAAGGTGTCATCAAGTTTGATGGCCGTGCGTGTGCTGCCATCAGGCGCTGCAATCGCTATGTTGGGCCGCATGCTGTAGTAGTCGGCGTCGGTGTAGGGCACAAAGGCCGATAGGCCGTCATAGGCGCCGCGCAGCAGCACCACCACAAGACGCCCCTGCTGGCCCCGTGCAGAGCCTGCGGGTGCCGCCTGGGCCCATATGCGTGGTGCTGCGAGGCCCGCCAGTGCAAGTCCGGTGCCTGCCAGCAGGCGGCGGCGCATGAGGTCGGGTGAATCGGTTGAATGCATGTCGCGCTCCTGAAAATGGTGTGAACAGTTGCTACTTGCTCATGAAGTCGGGGCTCGCCAGCGTGAGGCCGGTGCGCTGGTTGGCGGGCTCCTGCGCAATGCGGTCACGGCTGGCTTCGCTCATGAAGGGTTGCAGGTAAACGGGCTCGGGCATGCGCGCGCCCAGTGTGATGGCGTAGTCGGCCCGGCGTGTGAGTGCTTCGGGGGCCAGCCATGTGGCGGCATCGGTCTTGTAGCCGTCGGGTGTCTGCCAGCCGTGAACAGGCTGGCCGGCCTGCGCAAGAAAGCCGAGCGTGAGCTGCAGTTCGCGCCTGTCCTTCACACCGCCGCCTGCGGTAAGGGCAGAGCAGGCAAAGTCCAGCGGCGTCTTGAAGAGTTTGTTGTCGGCGCGCCAGAATTCCGGCGAATTCACCAGCGTACGCATCACGGCGCGGATGTCGCCCTGTGTATTCAGGAATGTTGACGACAGCTGGTCGACCAGCGTCTGTGAGGGTTGGTCGGCCACAAACGTCATGGCCAGGCGGCGCGCGATGCGTTTGGCCGTTGCGGGCTGGCGCGCCAGCATGCGTATGGCTTCTTCCCCTTCACGCACACCGTCAGCGCGGAATGTTGTTTTGAGCAAGGTCTTGTCGCCGTTGTCATGCAGTCGTTCGGCGAACCGGAAACCCTCACCCTGCTGCAGGCCGACTGTCCAGCCAGTGAGGATACGCGCCAGCTCATGCACATCGTTTTGTGTGTAGCCTGCATCGACGCCCAGTGTGTGCAGCTCCATCAGTTCGCGTGCATAGTTTTCATTCAGGCCGCGCACGTTGCTCTGGGCCTGGTCGAGGTAATACAGCATGGCCGGGTGGCGGGCACTGGCCAGCAGCAGGTCTTCAAATTTGCCTAGCGCGTTGGCGCGAATGGCATTGACCACATAGTGGCCGGTGAAGGGGCGCACGGTGCCCTTGCCGGCGAAGACATTGAGGTGGTTGAACCAGAACTCGGTCATCTTCGCGAGCAGCGGGTTTTCAACCGCAGGGTCGCTGCAGGACAGCAGCCGCCACGCGGCAGCAGTCTGCTGCATCTCGCGGCTGAAGCCCAGCGCGTCCGTGGCGTTGTCCACAAGTTTTGCGCCGGATGCGCCCTGCATGTTTGGCTGCGCATTGGCCGGCTGCTCCCTCAGGGTGCGGCGTGCTTCGCGCTCTGCACGGTAGTCGCGTGCAATATCGCCCAATGGCTGGTTGAAGCGGCTGATATCTGCCGGAATGTAAGGTGCGCTTTTGCTGGCAGCAAATGCGGTATCAATTTGCTGGAGTGCCCATGTCCTGGGGTTGGCATCAGCGGCCTGCGCGCTGCTTGCAGTAGGACCGTAGCCCAGCCTTGACGTGACCCGCCACGCAGCGCTTGTATTGGCGTCGGTCTGCGCCAGTACCGCATGAGTGGTGAGCATGCCCGACATGGTCAGTACCAATGTGGCCAGCATGCTCAAGGCGCGCAAGCGGATGGGGCGGGAACTGTGTGGGGGCATGAAACGTTTCCTCAACGGGATGTTGTACCTGCCTAACGTTGCTTCAAGGCCGCTGGTTGGCAGCTTTACAGACCTTTACGGAGCATGCTACCGCCCGCCTGAAGGCAAGCTGACTTGCAATTACAAAGATCCGCGTTTGTAGATGCGGCTTTTCAGGGCTTCTGCAGTTGCAGCAGCATCTGGTCAGCCGCGTAATCACAGTCTTTGGTACCGCGCAGGCAGAACGCTGCGATGGCGTTGACGTCTACGGGCATGGTGGACATGCCGGGACGTTCGACGCTCAGGTTTCCACTGTCCAATGGCAGCACTTTGTAGGCCGGATATTGCTGGCGGATCTTTGAGGCCAGCAGTTTTTGCCAGCTTGGGGGCTCGGTGCAGGCAATTAGTGTCAACGCCGCTGCAATGAAGGACAAAGTCAGAACAAAAGCGGATTTGCGGGTCCGCGACGGGATGATCAGCATGCGGACAGTCTACTGCTGGCCGCCGGTCAGCTGGTCAGTGTATCCCGGGATTGCGCCACGATCTCCAGTGAACGCCGGGCGACAGCGGGGTCGTAAAGGTGTGAGGTCACCATCAGTTCATCCGCGGCAGTTTCTGCAATGAAACTGCGCAGCCTGCTTTCAACCGTTGAGGGTGAGCCTGAAATGGCGTACCTCAACATGCGCTGCGCACCGGCTTTTTCAGACGGCGACCAGTAGCTGTCGATATCGTCGATGGGCGGCGGCATCATGCCCGGCGTGCCACGCAGCAGGTTGGTCATGGCCTGCTGGACGGACGTGAGCTGGTATTGCGCAGCTTCATCTGTATCAGCCGCGACCACGTTGGCGACCACCATCGCGTGCGGTTTGGCGAGCTGGGCTGATGGCTGGAAACGGTCGCGGTAGATGTCCAGCGCCTGCATCAGCATGTCGGGCGCAAAGTGAGAGGCAAAACCAAAAGGCAAACCCAGCATGGCAGCCAGTTGCGCACCGAACAGGCTGGAGCCAAGTATCCAGAGCGGCACCTCAAGACCCGCGCCCGGCACGGCACGAATGCGCTGGCCCGGCTGTACCGGGCCAAACAGGGCGCGCAACTCTTCAACATCCTGCGGAAAGGTGTCGGCATTGTTCACGTGGTCACGCCGCAGGGCACGCGCTGTAAGCTGGTCAGTACCTGGCGCACGGCCCAAACCGAGGTCTATGCGGCCGGGGTAGAGCGATGCGAGTGTGCCGAATTGCTCGGCAATCACCAGCGGCGAGTGGTTGGGCAGCATCACACCGCCGGAGCCAACACGAATGGTGTGGGTGCCGCCGGCCACATGGCCGATCACGACAGCGGTCGCCGCACTGGCAATCCCGGGGTTGTTGTGGTGTTCGGCCAGCCAGAAGCGTTTGAAGCCGAGCTTTTCGGCATGCTGCGCCAGGGCCAGCGTATTGCGAAATGCATCGGTTGCCGTGTTACCGCGGACTATGGGTGATAGGTCAAGGACCGAAAAGGGAATCATGTGCAACACCGGCTTTCAACTGCGGAGGAACTGTTTGCAGTCTAGGAGTTTGGCCAAGGCCGTGCTTGCGCAGGGGTGTTCGTTTGGCATTAGAAGGTTGAACAAGCCCGCTCTGTTACAGATGTCATTTTTGCCTTGTGCGCTGCCCTGTTGCTCAATATCATCGGTCAGACACCAATTCCGGCTTGCCCGTGCCGGCCAATTACAAAAGGACAGTCGATGAGTCACAACGATGAAGAGCAGCAAGCCAGGCGGCGTTTTCTGCGCCATGCAGGCCTGGGTGTAGCCGGCCTGTCAGCGCTGCCATTGCACGGCCTTGCAGCCACAGGCACCATGCCTTTCGGCAACGGTGAACGCGAGCTGGTGACCTATCCGCAAAAGCGGCCACTGCTGCGTATCACCACAAGGCCGCCGCACCTCGAAACGCCTTTCAGTGCTTTCGGGGAGGGTGCCATCACGCCAAACAACGCTTTTTTTGTGCGTT
The DNA here is from genome assembly GCA_040385325.1 of Pseudomonadota bacterium. Lineage (GTDB taxonomy): Bacteria > Pseudomonadota > Gammaproteobacteria > Burkholderiales > Burkholderiaceae_C > Polaromonas. The sequence goes on along the minus strand of JAZKHN010000005.1, from coordinate 4,311 downwards.
ACCACCTGGCCAATATCCCGACCAGCATTGATGCCAAAACCTACCAGTTGAAAATCTCCGGTCATGTGAAGCAGGCGCTGTCGCTGTCACTTGCCGATCTCAAGGCCATGGGCGAGCCGGTTGAGGTGGTCGCCGTCAACCAGTGCTCAGGCAACAGCCGCGGATATTCAGAGCCACGCGTTTTCGGCGCGCAACTTGGCAACGGTTCCATGGGCAATGCACGCTGGGTCGGCGTGCCTCTGCGTACCGTGCTGAACAAGGCCGGTGTCATGCCGGGTGCAAAACAGGTGGCCTTCAATGGGCTTGATACGCCGGTGCTGCCGAAGACGCCCGATTTTGTGAAGGCGCTGGATATCGATCTGGCCCTGAGCGCCGAGCCCCTCATCGCCTGGGCCATGAACGGTACCGACATCCCATTTCTCAATGGCTACCCGATCAAGCTGATCGTGCCGGGCTATTTCGGCACCTACTGGGTCAAGCACCTGAGCGAGATCAATGTGCTGGACCACGGCTTTGAAGGGTTCTTCATGTCAACCGCCTACCGCGTTCCCGACAATGCCTGCATGTGCGTGCCGGCGGGCACCGCGCCGACGGCGACCCGGCCCATCACCACGATTCCCGTACGTTCCTTCATCACCAGCCTGGCTGACAAGGCACGTGTCAAGACCGGGCAGGCCGTGCAACTCAGGGGCATTGCATTCGATGCCGGCAGCGGTATCAAAACCGTTCAGGTGTCTGAAGATGGCGCGCAGTGGCGTGATGCCGTGCTGGGCAAGGACCTGGGGCGGTTTTCCTTTCGGGAATGGAGCCTGCCGTGGACGCCGGCCAAAAAAGGCGCAGCGACCCTGATGGTTCGCGCTACCAACAACAAGGGTGATGTGCAGCCTGCGACGGCGAACTGGAACCCGGGCGGTTATGCGCGCAACGTCATTGAAACCACGCGTGTGGTTGCGGTCTAGGAGCACGCCATGAAAATCAATACTTTCATTGCTGCCTCATCCATTGCGCTGGCGGGGTTTGTCATGCCTGCGATGTCGTTCGCCCAGGCACTCACGCTCAGGCTGCCGCAGGAAACGGCCAAACTCAAACCGTCCAAACTGCCGGGTTATCAGGTCGCGATGCAGAAATGCGCCATCTGCCACTCTGCCGACTACATCAACCAGCAACCGCCGGGCATGAACCAGGCGCAGTGGACAGCAGAAGTCCGCAAGATGGAACACGCCTATGCAGCGCCCCTGAGTGATGTCGAGGTGAACCAGATTGGCGAGTACCTGGCAGTCACCTATGGCACTGCAAAAGCGCCTGTAGCTGCTCCGGCTGTTGTAGCAGCGGCAGCACCGGCAACCGCTCCCGTTGCTGCGGCAGGTGGTGCGATTGATGTGCAGGCACTGTTGACGGCGAATGCCTGCCTGGGCTGCCATGCCATCAACCAGAAAATTGTGGGACCCTCGTATCACGACGTGGCCATGAAATACAAGGGTGATGCGCAGGCCCAGGGCAAACTTGAAGCCAGCATCAAGGCCGGCGGTGCGGGTAAATGGGGCCAGGTGCCCATGCCTGCGTTTGCCGGTTTGAAGCCGCAGGAAGTCAAGGCACTGGCTGCCTTTGTGCTGAAGCAATAGGCGACTGGCTAGCCATCCGCATGGCAATTCGGGCCATTGATTTCAAGGGTTTTCCCTTGAAATCAATGGCCCGAAGTTATTTCGCGCTGCGAAAAGCGGTAAATATCAGCTTGTGTAATGAGTAGGCTGGCTGCATCCTTGAGGTCAAGAGTTCCTGACCCCACAAGAAGATAGCGAGACATGCCCATCACCAGTGAGTTGATACGCTCGGTAACCGCCGGCCTGTATGAGCGTTCGCTCAAAAAAATACCTGAAGACACCAAGGCCGTGCTGCGCCGCGCTGAGGCCACAGACAGCTCGGATACGGCCCGCAAAACCTTGACCATCATGCTCAAGAGCGCTGATGAGTCGGAGAAGCAGGATCATCTGATCTGCTCCGATGTAGGGATACCGGTGTACTCGGTGAAGATCGGCACCCGGGCGTGTTTTGAAGGTGCGGTGCGTCAGGCGATGATCGACGGCCTGGCTGACCTCGCGGCTAACATCCAGCCGCCCATCCTGCGCATGGTCACCAACCCGCTGACGCACCAGCGCGGCTATGCGGGCAAGGACATGCCCATCATGACCTTCGACATCATTGACGACGCAGACTATGTGGAAATCATTTGCGCGCCCAAGGCCATGGGCAGCGGCCGTTGGGAAGCGCTGGACACCTTTGTCTACCCGACGCTGGAAGACATCGAAAAATACATCCTGGAGGTCGTGATGAAAGCCGGCTCGCAGCCGTGCCCGCCCATCGTGGTGGGCGTGGGCATAGGCGGCACGTTCGACTACGCGGCACGCATGGCCAAGCAGCAGATATTGCGGCCTTTCGGAAAGACCAACCCCGAACCCATCCTGGCTGCGATGGAAGAGCGCCTGCTGAAAGCCATCAACAGCATGGGCTTCGGTCCCATGGGCACGGGCGGTGACACGACGGCCATGGCCGTGCACATCGACTATGCGGCCAGCCACGGCTTCATGCCGGTGGCAGTGGCGCTGAACTGCTGGATTAACCGCCGCTACGGTGCGCGCATCCAGAACGACGGCAGCGTGGAGTGGTTTGAATGAGCCGTACACACCACCTGCGCCTGCCGCTGGCTGCCGATGCCGTTCGTGAGCTTGCTGTGGGCGACATGGTCATGCTGAGCGGCGACATCACCATCAGTATCGGCCTGCCGACCCACAAACGCATGGTGAGCGAACTCAAGGCCGGCCATGAGCTACCGCTGGACTTGCGTGGCGGCGCGTTCTTTCACCTCAGTTCATACATTCGCGACACCGATGCAGGCCCAGAAGCCCTGTACATGAATCCGAGCACGAGCACCCGCTACAACCCCTTTATGCCTGACCTGATCCGTTTGCTGGGGCTGCGCCTGGTGGGCGGCAAGGGCGGCCTGGACATGGCGAGCGTCACGGCCATGAAAGAGTCCGGCTGCGCCTTCCTGTCCTTTCTCGGCGGCGGCGCGCCGCTGCTTTCCGAAGCGATACGCGGTGTGGTGTCTACCCACTGGAATGAATACATCTCACAGTTCCGCCTGACGACACTGCGCGTTGAAAATCTTGGCCCAGCCACCGTGGCCATCGATGCCCACGGCAACAGCATTTATGACGAACTCAAAAAGAAGGCAGAGGACAAACTGCCCGGCATCCTGAGCGAGCTGGCCAGGCAACGGCAGGCCGCCGCATCACCCTGAACCTCAAAAAAATCATTTCCCGAATATCCACAAACGGAGACAACCATGAAACGCCAAAAATTTATCCATGCGGCCGTTGCCGTAGCTTGTGTAGTGATGCTGTCGCCATCCGGTGCGCTTGCGCAAGCCGACTGGCCAAGCAAGCCGGTGCGCGTGATCGTGCCTTTCCCGGCCGGCGGCAGCGCCGACCTGGTCGCAAGACAGGTCGCGCAGCACCTGAGCACGGCTTTGGGGCAACAGTTCATCGTCGACAACCGCGCAGGTGCAGGCGGCAATATCGGGACAGACGCCGTTGCCAAGGCTGCACCCGACGGCTATACGCTGGGGCTGTCGACCTCGGGGCCGTTGGCCAACAACAAGTCGCTCTACAAGACCATGCCCTTCGACTCGCAGAAGGACCTCACGCCGATCGCGCTGGTGGGTGAAATACCTCTTGTGATCGTTGTGAACCCTGCCGTGAAGGCTGTGAACCTGAAGGAGTTCGTGGCCGCATCCAGGGCGACGCCGGGCAGCTCTTCTGCCGGACATCCCGGCAACGGCACCATCGGTCATCTCGCGCTGGAATCCTTCAAAACCACCACTGGTGCTGCCACCCAGGCCATTCCCTACAAGGGTGACACACCCGCCATGACCGACCTCCTGGGCGGGTCTGTACAAAGCGTCTTCGCGCCTGTGACACCGTTCATCCAGAATATCCAGGCGGGCAAGCTCCGTGCGCTTGCCGTGACATCAAGCAAGCGCTTCCCGGGGCTGCCCAACGTTCCCACGGCGCAGGAGCAGGGTGTCGATCTTGAAGCCACTGTGTGGTTTGCCTTTGTGGGTCCTGCCGGCATGCCCAGGGCAGTCGTTACCAAACTCAACCAGGAGGTCAACCGCTACACCAGCTCTGCGGACGGCCGCGCGAAGTTTGCGCAATTTGCACTGGTCTCGGCAAACGGCGGCCCCGAGGCACTGGGTACCCTGATGAATGCAGAAGCCGTGAAATGGAAAAAGATTGTCGAGGCCGCAAAAAT
>JAZKHN010000004.1:1225-13199 GCA_040385325.1 Pseudomonadota bacterium | reverse complement strand
CTGCCCCCCGAGGGGGCCGCTGCGCCTGCGGCCCGGCGAAGCCGGTTCCGCGGCCCCTGCTTGCAAAATACCCATCCCGCGAGCCGATTGGCGTTGCTAGCCCTCAAGTGGGCATCAGGTGGTCGATTTCCTGCTGCATGGCTTGCACCAATTGGCTGTACATCTTGAGCTTTTCGGCCGTATCGCGCAGCCGCTCCGCCACCCGCAATGACACCGCAAACATCAGCTTGGCGGCAGTTTTAGGGTCGTCCTCGCCCATCTTTTCAAGCGCCTCGCGCGACAAAATAGCGCAACGCACATCCGTGCTGGCCGTGCATGAGGCCAGCCGGGGCTGACCATCGACCAGGCCCATTTCACCGATCAGGCTGCCCGGGCCCAGCACATTCACGGTCACCGGTGCGTGGCGGCTGACGACGATGCTCTCTACCGTCACTTCGCCTTCGAGCAGCAGCACCATGTAGCCGGTGTCGGTTTTGTCGCCTTCCTTGATGAAGGTCGTTCCCATCGGAATCCTGCGCGGAATCATGTAGCTCACCACGGTCAGCGCCTCGTCGCGGGAGAGTTGCATCAGCGCGGTGGGCGCTATCAGCAGCTGCGCGCCCAGCTCTGCCGTGCTGGACCCCTCGACGGCACGCATGCGCTCTTTGGGCCGCATGCGCTCCGGCGCATCGACGGGTGCAGGCCGGCTTTTGCCAAACAGCTTTTCAAACATGGTCATTTTTTGATTTTTCGCCTGGGCGTGCGCGCCGGTTGGCGCAAGTGTGCGCAGGCGTTTAAAATAATGGTAACCCAAGGAGCGTTGCAGCGAAACCGTGATTTCGTCAGGCTTGGGTTACAGGCCGCGCCATCTGGTGCCCCTGCCGCAACGACGCTCACCTGAGTGCCTATTAAGCCCCAAGGTGAGTTGTGTCCCAAACTGAAAATTCCAGAACCGTTCCATCCATGAAACTGTCCGGCCTTGAGCCGGTGCAGATTGGTGAGGGCAGCCTGTTCGTCAACATCGGCGAGCGGACCAATGTCACTGGCTCCAAGGCCTTTGCCCGCATGATTCTGAACGGCGACTTTGAAGCTGCTCTGGCCGTGGCGCGCCAGCAGGTGGAAAACGGCGCCCAGATTATCGACATCAACATGGACGAGGCCATGCTGGACAGCCAGGCGGCCATGGTGCGCTTCCTGAACCTCATCGCCAGTGAACCGGACATCTCACGTGTACCCATCATGATCGACAGCTCCAAGTGGAGCGTGATTGAGGCCGGCCTGCGCTGCATACAGGGCAAGGGCATTGTCAATTCCATTTCGATGAAAGAGGGGCTGGATTCCTTCAAACAGCAGGCGAAACTGCTCAAGCGTTACGGTGCTGCCGCGGTCGTCATGGCCTTTGATGAAAAAGGCCAGGCCGATACCTACGAACGCAAGGTCGAGATCTGCGAACGCGCCTATCGCGTGCTGGTCGACGAGCTCGACTTTCCCCCGGAAGACATCATCTTCGACCCCAACATTTTTGCCATTGCCACCGGCATTGAGGAGCACAACAACTACGCGGTGGACTTCATCAATGCCACGCGCTGGATCAAGGAAAACCTGCCGGGCGCCAAGGTGTCGGGTGGTGTGTCCAACGTGTCGTTCAGCTTCCGCGGCAATGACCCGGTGCGCGAGGCCATTCACACCGTGTTTCTCTATCACGCGATCAAGGCAGGCATGGACATGGGCATCGTCAACGCCGGCATGGTCGGTGTGTATGACGACCTTGAGCCTACCCTGCGTGAACGTGTTGAAGACGTGGTGCTCAACCGCCAGCCTGTTTACAAAGATGGCGAGCAGGAGCTCACACCGAGCGAGCGCCTGATTGAAGTCGCCGAGACCGCCAAAAGCGGCGCCAAGGACGACAGCAAGAAAAACGAGTGGCGGGCCCTGCCTGTGCGCGAGCGCCTGTCGCACGCGCTGGTGCACGGCATGAACGAGTTCATCACCGAAGACACTGAAGAGGTGTACCAGGCCATCCTCGCAGATGGAGGCCGGCCACTGCATGTGATTGAAGGCCCATTGATGGACGGCATGAATGTGGTCGGTGACCTGTTCGGCCAGGGCAAGATGTTCCTGCCGCAGGTGGTCAAGAGCGCCCGCGTGATGAAGCAGGCCGTGGCGCATTTGCTGCCTTACATCGAGGCAGAAAAACTGCTGCTCGAAGCTGCAGGCGGCGACGTCAAGACCAAGGGCAAGATCATCATCGCCACGGTCAAGGGCGATGTGCACGACATTGGCAAGAACATCGTCACCGTGGTTCTGCAGTGCAACAACTTCGAAGTCGTCAACATGGGCGTGATGGTGCCCTGCCACGAGATCCTGGCGCGTGCGAAGGTCGAAGGCGCCGACATCGTCGGACTGTCGGGTCTGATCACGCCCAGTCTTGAAGAAATGCAATACGTCGCAGCCGAGATGCAGAAGGACGACCATTTCCGCATCCGCAAGATCCCGTTGCTGATTGGCGGTGCGACAACGAGCCGCGTCCACACCGCGGTGAAGATCTCGCCGCATTACGAAGGTCCTGTGGTGTATGTGCCTGACGCCTCGCGCAGCGTGAGTGTGGCGCAAAGCCTGCTGTCTGACCAGGCGGCAAAGTACATCGACGAACTCAACACCGATTACGACAAGGTGCGCAGCCAGCACGCCAATAAAAAGCAGACGCCGATGTGGCCGCTGGCCAAAGCGCGGGCCAATGCGACCAAGGTCGACTGGAGCAGCTACAAACCGCCCGTGCCCAAGTTCACGGGCAGGCGCGTCTTCAAGAACTTCGACCTTGCAGAACTGGCCAAATACATTGACTGGGGTCCTTTCTTCCAGACCTGGGACCTGGCCGGGCCCTTCCCTGCCATTCTGAAAGACGAGGTGGTCGGGACAGAAGCCGTACGTGTGTATGCAGATGCGCAGCGCATGTTGCGCCGCCTGGTTGAAGGCCGCTGGCTGACGGCCAATGGCGTCATTGGTTTATACCCCGCCAACAGCGTGGGCGACGACATTGAAATCTACACCGACGAATCGCGCACTGAAGTGGCGATGACCTGGTTTGGCCTGCGGCAGCAGGCTGAAAAAACAGCGGTGGACGGCGTGATGCGGCCCAGCCGTTGCCTGTCGGATTTTGTCGCGCCCAAGAGCTCGGGAATCGCAGACTACGTCGGCGTCTTCGCTGTGACCTCGGGTCTGGGTGCAGAGAAGAAGGAAAAGTATTTTCAGGATGATCACGATGATTATTCGTCCATCATGCTCAAGGCCCTGGCTGACCGTCTCGCCGAGGCGTTCGCCGAGGCCATGCACCAGCGCGTCCGCACCGACCTGTGGGGCTATGCGCAGGGCGAGTCACTGGATATCGAGGCCATGATTGCCGAGAAATACCAGGGCATACGCCCTGCGCCGGGTTACCCGGCCTGCCCTGACCACAGCGTCAAGCAGCAGATGTTTGAGCTGTTGAAGGCCGATGACATCGGCATGGCGCTGACTGAAAGCCTGGCCATGACGCCGGCAGCCAGCGTCAGCGGCTTTTATCTGAGCCACCCGGACAGTGCCTATTTCAATGTCGGCAAGATTGGCGATGACCAGTTACAGGATCTTGCACAAAGGCGTGGTGCACGCGCAGAGGATTTGCAGCGCCTGCTGGCACCCAACCTTTAAGGCTGATTGAGGCCAGTCGCGTCCTGCTTTACGGCGGGTTTACCGTAGACAGCCGGTGTTTACAAAACGACACGGGGCATTTATTTGCCTTGTGTACCTTTCGGCTTGTGAAGCGTTGAAAGATTGCGCCGGTCGCCAAAGAGGGGCCAGCGTGGTAAAACCGCAAACCATGGGCTGGCGGCTTTGCCCGGACTCAAGTCGCAAACAGAGTGCCCATAAAAGTAACACCGGAGGTCATTGCCATGAACACGTACAACACTGATAACCTGCAACCAGGACAGCAACCTGCAACAGCTGCCAACAAGCCGCTTTGGGCTGCAGTCGGCATTCTGGGGATCGCCGTGCTGGCCATGGGCGGCACCATGATTTACCAGCAGGCGAAACAGGCGTCGCCTGCCGCACAGGTAGCCCTTGCGCCGCCTCAGGCTGCGTTAAATGCACCGTCCATGGCGGCCTCTGCAACGGCTGCGGACGACATGATTGAAAAGCCTGCCGCGGCGGCCAAACCCGCGCCAGTGCCTGCCCAGAAAGTGGTGAAGCCCAAACCGGTTCCAAAACCACAGCCCGCGACCGCAGGCGTGTCGCCAGCCCCTTCGCCCTTACCTTCTTCCGTACCTGTGCAGGTTGCGGCTGCGCCAGCGCCTGTATGCAGTTACTGTGGATCGATTGAGTCCGTCACGCCGGTCACGCGTTCGACCAAACCGGCGGGTGTCGGTGTGGGTACGGTTGCCGGCGGTGTGCTGGGCGCGGTTCTGGGCAATCAGATAGGCCAGGGCAATGGCCGCACGCTGGGCACCATCATCGGCGCGGTGGGTGGCGGCTTTGCCGGCAATGCCATTGAAGGCCACATGCGCAAGGAAACCGTCTACCAGGTCAATGTCCGCATGGAAGATGGTTCGCACCGAACCGTCGAGGTGGCACAGCCACCGGCTGTCGGCAGCCGCGTGACAGTCGAGGGCTCGACCATCCGCAGCAACGATGGCGCTACGTATCGCGCACCGGCGCCGGTCACACCTAACGTGGTGCAGCCAGCACCCGTGTACACGGGCGGCTGATTGCCGGAGTGAAGCACGGCAGCAGGCATCGCATGAACATGGCGGTGCCTTTTTTCATCGCGTTGTTTTTGTCCCCGGTTTCCAAAAAGCAATATGTTCAGGCTGGTCCTCATTCTGTTTGGCGCTGATGCGCTGACCAGTCGCTGGAAGATTTTCTTCTTCGCCGGTCTGCTGACCATGGCTGCAGCTGCTGTATTGCTGGTCGACCTGGCAGACGGCGTGGCAGGCGTCACGACCTGGGTGCTCGGCTTGTTCCTGCTCATGCAGGGCCTGGCAGAGATAGCGATGGGCGCCAGCCACACCGGTTCGCGCCGCCAGATGGAAATGTTCAGGGGCGTTGCGATGGTCGTGGTGGCCAGTCTGGTGCTCGATTTCCCATGGGACAACGCATTGACCGCCGGTGTACTTTTTGCCGCTGCTTTTTTCTTCAATGGGGTCCTGCGCATTGCGTCCAGCCTGCTGGTGAGGTACCCGCGCTGGCGCCTGTCCAATCTGATTGGCTGGGGTTATCTGGTGATGGCCCTGCTGCTTGTGACCGAGTGGCCGCTCCGGCCAGAAATGAATGTGCCCTTCTGCCTGGGGCTGGCCTTGCTGGCGGGCGGCTTCCTGCTGGCGCGCGGCGCATGGCGGCTGAGGCGCTTGCCGCGTGGCTCAAGACTCGCGGCCATCGAAATTTACCGTCGCCGCAGGGATATTGCAGAAAAAACCGCGGCCTCTCGCCCGGTTGTTGCACTTGCGGGCAACCCGCAGGCCATGGTTGTTCATGTCTGGACCGCAACCGGCCTGGCAGACGAGCGTGTCCGCATGCCGCTGATCGACAGGTATCTTTTTGCCCTGTCGCGCAAGGGGAGTGTCACCACCGGGCACGTCGCGCTGTCGTGTGGGGATGGTCTTTATATCAGTCATCATCCCCGGATACGGCTCAACATTACCCAGCAAAACGTGGTGGACCAGGTGCGTGCGACCAGCAGCAACGATCATCGGGGCATGTGGTTGCCGTCGTATGCGCAGGAGGCGGCCAGCACCCGTCCGGCGACGGTCAATATCCGCTTTCGTGTGTTTAACCTGCCGTACCTGCAGGCTTTCTGGGACGACTACCGCAATGATGACACCTATAACCTTACCAGCCGCAACTGCTCGGTGGCAGTGACGGAGGCGATTGATGCTGCGGTTGAGGGTGTCTTTGCCGACAAGCCCTTCTGGCGGACCGTGCTGCGGCTTGCCGTTCACCCTGACATGTGGCTGGCCGGCAGCGTCAGGGTGCGGGCGGAATCCATCGCATGGACGCCGGGGTTGGCGCTGGATTACGCCAGCGCCCTGCGCCGCATCACACATCCCCGGCATGATCTGACAATGCACCTGGCGCGCTGGTGGAAAGCGCGGCGCCGTCATTGACAACGCCGCAGGGCTGTCCTTTTGTGGCCTAGTTGGCGGCTTTTAGCGAACGCCTGTATTGAACCGCTTCAGCCACATGCGTCACCTGCACTGTGTCCGCACCTGCAAGATCGGCAATGGTTCGCGCCACTTTCAGGCAGCGATGAATGCTGCGGCCTGACCAGCCGAGCCGCGCTGCCGCCGTGTTGAGAAATTTTGCGGAGGCCGTGTCCAGCCGGCATTGTTCGTCAATGGCCTGACCGTTGAGTGCCTGGTTGCTGCTGCCCTGGCGCGTGATTGCGCGCTGCCTGGCCTGAACCACGCGCTCACGTATGGCGTCTGTTTTCTCGCCGGGCGCGCTGTTGATGAGCTCATCGGCAGCCATGCTTCCCACCTCGACGTGCAGGTCGATACGATCCAGCAAGGGCCCGCTCAACTTGCCCTGATAGCGCGATACCTGCTCGGGTGAGCATCGGCAGGCCCGCAGGGTCGAGCCGAGATAACCGCAGGGGCAGGGGTTCATGGCCGCAATCAGCTGGAAACGCGCGGGGAATTCGGCCCGCTGCGCTGCCCGCGAAATAGTGATGTGGCCCGACTCCAGCGGTTCGCGAAGTGCTTCCAGCGCTGCTCGTGGAAACTCCGGCAATTCATCCAGAAACAGTACTCCGCGGTGGGCCAGTGATATTTCACCCGGACGCGGTGGAGAGCCGCCACCAACCAGCGCCACGGCACTTGCCGTGTGATGCGGCGCGCAAGTCGGCCTGACAGCCCATTTGTCAAGGGTAAAACGCCCGCCCAGCGAACCCACTGCGGCGCTTTCAAGGGCCTCTTCTGTGGTCATGGGTGGAAGCAGGCCTGCAAAGCGCTGCGCCAGCATGGATTTGCCCGAGCCCGGCGCTCCCATCATCAACACGCTGTGGCCGCCTGCGGCTGCGATCTCCAGCGCCCGCCGTGCCGCGGCCTGACCTTTCACATCAGCCATATCCGCGTATGGCGGTTGGGCAGAGGGCTCGGCGGCATTGACGCGGCTCCAGCCCTCATGCTCTTCTGTGGCAGCATCGCCAGGCAGAAAACGCCTGACAACGTCGAGCAGGTGAAGCGCGCCGTAAATCTCTGCGCCGGGTACCAGCGCGGCTTCCTGCGCACTGCCAGAAGGCAGTACCAGCCTCGGCATTTGGCCGGTGTTTTCTGCGGTATTCCGGTTGATGGCGAGGCTCATGGCCAGTGCGCCGCGCACCGGACGCAACTCGCCGCCCAGCGACAGCTCTCCTGCAAATTCATAACCCTGCATCTTCAGGGGGTCGAGCTGCCCGCTGGCGGCAAGAATGCCCAGCGCGATGGGGAGGTCAAAGCGGCCTGAATCCTTTGGCAGGTCCGCAGGAGCCAGATTGACGGTGATTCTTTTGTTGGCGGGAAATTCCAGGCCTGTGTTTTGTATGGCCGAGCGCACACGTTCGCGGGCCTCCTTCACTTCGGTCTCTGCGAGGCCGACAAGTGTGAAGCTGGGCAACCCGTTGGCCAGATGGACCTCGACAAACACCGGTCGTGCCTCCATTCCCAGCAGTGCACGACTGTGCACTAAAGACAAGCTCATCTCGAAATCTCCCTGTGAAATGCATCAGTGTTGTGCATATCGGTGCCCAACTTGGTGCGTTGTTGTTTTTAGTGGTTTTTAACCCACGCAATCTATAACGCATCAGGCCATGCGTCGGTAGACTTCGCTTGTTCATGCAGGTAATTTGCTTTGGCACGGTCCGTGCTAGACGGTAATCGCTTGAATAGCCTCGTTAACTTAAACAACTCTCTCCGGAGCATTCCATGAAACTTATCCCCATCCAGATCGCACTCGCGGCCGCTGTGGCGCTGTCAGGCGCTGCATCTGCCCAGACCGCAGCTGCACCTGTATCCCCCTGGTCTTTCAACATTGCCGTGACCAGCAATTACAAGTTCCGCGGCCAGGACCAGGACACCTCGCGCGGTAGCCAGTTCAAGCCTGCCCTGCAAGGCGGTATCGACTATGCATTTGCCAGCGGTTTTTACCTCGGCAACTGGAATTCGATGGTCAACTTTGTCGATCCGGACCCTGCCAATGTGACCGGCAAGCGCGTCAACCTGGAAATGGACTTCTACGGCGGCTACAAGTGGGCCATCGGTGATTGGGGTTTTGACATCGGTCTGCTGCAGTACTACTACCCAAGCGCCACCAAGGCCAACACGACTGAAGCCTACATCGGCGCCAGCTACGGCCCCTTCTCCGCCAAGTACTCGAACACCCTGTCCAAGGGTTACTTCGGTACCGGCATCGGTACTGTCGCAACGCCCACGAGCGACGGCCGCGGCACGCAGTACTTCAACATTGGCTTTGCCAAGGAAGTGGCTCCTAGCTGGACCCTGAAGGCTTCCGTTGGTCAGACCACGTTCAAGAACGCGGTCAAGGCTGCCGGTATCCCCAACTTCACCGACTACAGCGTCGGCGTTTCCTATGACTTCGGCAATGCACTGTCGCTGGCCGGTTATGTCCAGGGTGCAAGCCAGAAAAATGCTTACTTGATGCCAGCACCGAACGCTACCAAGTCGCTCAACCGCGACACGTTCATCCTGACCCTGACCAAAGCGTTCTAAAGACCGCAAGGGGCGGCAACCATGGGGTTGCCGCCTTTTTACAAATCATCCTGGAGGAAATCTGAACATGAAACTCGTTACGGCCATCATTAAACCGTTCAAGCTGGACGAAGTGCGCGAAGCACTTTCCGGTATTGGCGTCCAAGGCATTACGGTCACTGAGGTCAAGGGTTTTGGCCGCCAAAAAGGTCACACCGAGCTGTATCGCGGCGCGGAGTATGTTGTTGATTTCCTGCCCAAGGTCAAGATTGAAGCTGCCGTGTCTGACGACCTCGTCGATCGTGTGATCGAAGCTGTCGAAGGCGCTGCACGCACCGGAAAAATTGGTGATGGCAAGGTTTTTGTCTACAACCTTGAGCAAGTAGTGCGTATCCGTACCGGTGAGACCGGCAAGGAAGCGCTGTAAGGCCTCACCCATCTACAAGCCAAAAAAAGAGAAACACTGACATGAAAAAACTACTTGCTTCCCTGGTACTGGGATTCAGTTTGCTGGCCTCAGGTGCCGTTGTGCTCGCACAGGCCCCTGCTGCTCCAGCCGCATCTGCAGCCGAAGCCGCACCCGCCGCCTCCGCTGCTGCACCGGCCGCAGCTGTTGCCGCGCCCGCCCCTGCTGCTGCCGCCGCCCCTGCTGCTCCTGCACCCGTCCCCAACAAGGGCGACACCGCCTGGATGATGGTGTCCACCCTCCTCGTCATCATGATGACCGTGCCTGGCCTGGCGCTGTTCTACGGCGGCCTGGTCCGCAGCAAGAACATGCTGTCCGTCCTGATGCAGGTCATGGTGACTTTCTCCATGATCGTCGTTCTCTGGGTGCTCTACGGCTACAGCCTGGCATTCACTGAAGGCAATGCGTTCTTCGGCGGTTTCGACAGGCTCTTCCTGAAGGGCATCTGGGACAACGCTGCAGGGACGTTCGCCAACGGCGCGACCTTCAGCAAGGGCGTTGTGATTCCCGAGATCGTTTTCGCTGCATTCCAGGCTACCTTTGCCGGTATCACCTGCGCACTGATTGTCGGTGCCTTCGCAGAACGCATGAAGTTCTCCGCAGTGCTGCTGTTCATGGTTCTCTGGTTCACCTTCAGCTATGTGCCAATGGCCCACATGGTCTGGTTCTGGATGGGTCCTGATGCCTACACGGCCAAGGACGTTGTCGATGCGATGAACGCCAAGGCCGGTTACATCTGGCAGATGGGCGCGCTCGACTTCGCTGGCGGTACCGTTGTGCACATCAACGCTGCTGTTGCCGGCCTGGTCGGTGCCTACATGGTTGGCAAGCGTCTCGGTTACGGCAAGGAAGCCATGGCTCCTCACAGCCTGACCCTGACCATGGTCGGTGCCGCCCTGCTGTGGGTGGGCTGGTTCGGTTTCAATGCCGGTTCCGCACTCGAAGCCAACGGTTTCGCAGCCCTCGCATTCATGAACACCCTGGTTGCAACCGCAGCTGCTGTGCTGGCATGGTGTGTCGGTGAAGCGCTGATGCGCGGCAAGGCTTCCATGCTCGGCGCCGCATCCGGCGCAGTGGCTGGCCTGGTGGCCATCACGCCGGCAGCCGGCAACGTCGGCATCGGCGGCGGCCTGGTCATCGGTCTGGTGGCTGGCTTCGCATGCCTCTGGGGTGTGAACGGCCTGAAGAAACTGCTGGGTGCTGACGACTCGCTCGACGTGTTCGGCGTTCACGGTATCGGCGGTATCCTCGGTGCGCTGCTGACAGGCGTGTTCAACTCGCCAAGCCTCGGTGGTCCTGGCTACACCGCTGACTGGGTCACGGTCACCATGGTTACCGCTGCTGACTTCTCCGTGATGTCGCAAGTGTGGGTGCAGGCCAAGGCTGTGCTGCTCACCCTCGTGTGGTCCGGTGTTGTGTCCTTCGTCGCTTACAAGATTGTTGACCTGACCATCGGTCTGCGCGTCAGCGAAGAAGACGAACGCGAAGGCCTGGACATCACGTCGCACGGCGAAACCGCCTACAACCGTTAAGAATTAACCGGACTGCCCTGAAGACGAAAGTTTTCAGGGCGCTCTGTTAATCGCTAGAGAGTCTCCTTTGGATGTTCAGCCTGCTGGTGCAAACCAGCAGGCTGTTTTTTTGCCTGTACAGTTTGTGATCACCCCCTCACCACGCTGACCCAAGCTGAACAAGGCATTCATGACCTGGCAAACTGTCGTCACACAACCCTCTGCACTGGGCGAATCACCGTTCTGGCACCCTGATGAGCAGATGCTCTATTGGGTCGATATTCCCGGCAGGCAAATTTTGCGGCTTAATGTTTTCATGGGCAGCGTTGAAAGCTGGCCCATGCCATCAGAGCCTGGTTGCATCGCACCCGTCAAAGATGCCGCTGGCGGAAGTGATGGTCTGGTGATTGCCCTGCGCGACGGTATTTACCGTGCGCGCCATTGGGGCAGCGAGCTGCAGCTGATCGCGCCTGCCCTGCATGACCCGGCCAGCAGCCGCTTCAACGACGGCAAGGCCGACCCCGCAGGCCGCTTCTGGTCCGGTACGATTTACGAGCCGCGTGACGCTGCAAAGGCGCAACTTTATTCACTGGATGCCCGCACGCCTGTGCCCGGCCAGATGTATGGCCTGCAGGCGATGGCGGGGGGGGCCACCACAGCCAATGGCCTCGCCTGGTCACCTGATGCCAAGACCCTCTACTGGTCAGACACACCCTCGCACACCATACGCGCCTGGGATTGGGACATCGACGCCAACAGCATGAGCGGTGAGCGCATTTTCAAGCGCTGGCCGGCCAAACCGCCGGGCTGGCAGAGCGGCATGCCCGGCTACGATGGCCGTCCTGATGGTGCGGCGGTGGACGTGCAGGGCAACTACTACGTGGCCATGTTTGAAGGTGCGCGTGTGCTCAAGCTTTCACCGCAGGGTGATGTGCTCGAAGACCTGGCTGTGCCGGCGCAGTGCCCGACCATGCCCTGCTTTGGCGGTGCCGACCTGCACACGCTCTACCTCACCACCGCGCGCCAGAACCGTCCTGAAGCCGAGTTGCTGACTTACCCCGACTCGGGCTGCGTGTTTTCAATGCAGGTCGATGTGCCTGGGCTGCCCGTCAACTTTTTCATGGATTGAAACGTCGCCCACAGCGCACAAAAAAACGCACAGCCCGCGTTCAAAAAATTCAAACTGCCCTGGCCTGTGCACGCGTACCATCAAGGCCCATGGACTCCCACGCCACCATTGCCTTCCTCGCCGACCGCGTGCGCAGCGCTGCCGCCGCCGCGACGCCACTGCGCATCAGGGG
>JAZKHN010000004.1:0-1125 GCA_040385325.1 Pseudomonadota bacterium | reverse complement strand
GGTGCGGTGCGCGACTATGTGCTGGGCCTTCAGCTCATCAACGGCAAGGGTGAACACCTGACCTTTGGCGGTCAGGTCATGAAGAATGTGGCCGGTTATGACGTGTCACGACTCATGGTCGGGGCCATGGGTACGCTGGGGCTGATCACCGAGGTCAGCCTCAAGGTCCTGCCCGTTGCGCCTGCCGAGGCGACCCTGCGCTTTGAGTGCAGCCAGGCCGAAGCCCTGCAGCGCCTCAACACCTGGGGCGGCCAGCCTTTGCCGCTCAATGCCAGCTGCTGGCTTGAAGAGAACGGCACCGGTACGCTTTACCTGCGGCTGCGCGGGGCCATCGCGGCGGTTGAAGCGGCCTGCAGAACGCTGGCTGCATCTGGTGGTGAAAGAAAAGAAAGCGTGGCGTCGGACTGGGATGCCTGTCGCGACCAGCAATTGCCGTGGTTCAAGGAACGCTCTGACGCGCAGGACCTGTGGCGCCTGTCGGTGCCACAGACCGCGCCCGTGCTGAACCTGCCCGAGCCGCCCCTCATCGAATGGCATGGCGCATTGCGCTGGGTGCGCGCCAGTGCAGAACAAGCGCAAGCCCTGCGTGAGGTGGCCAAAGCTGCAGGTGGCCACGCCACGCTGTTCATGACAGCAAGCCGTGGCGGCAGCAGCCTCGCTCGTTTTGATGCGCTCAAGCCGCCGCTGGACCGCATCCACCGCCAGCTCATGCATGAGTTCGACCCGGCCGGCATCTTCAACCCCGGTCGCATGTATTCGGGCCTGTAACGCATGCGCCGCCTACGCCACCTCACCGGGCAGCACCGCACACCGGCCACCAACCGCCTGCTGGGCGGCTTGCTGGCCTTTGTGGCGGGCGCCATCAACGCCGGCGGGTTTCTGCTGGTCAGCATGTACACCTCGCACATGACCGGTTTTGCCTCCATGCTGGCCGACAATCTGGTGCTCGGCAACATGAAGCTGGTGCTGGGCGCGGCAGGTGCGCTGCTGGCCTTCACGGCAGGCGCTGCCACCACCGCCATCCTGGTCAACTGGTCGCGCCACCACTGGCTGCGCAGCGAATATGCGCTGCCGCTGCTGATCGAGGCGGTGCTGTTGCTGGTCTTCGGCCTCATGGGTGCCAAC
>JAZKHN010000003.1:0-2460 GCA_040385325.1 Pseudomonadota bacterium | reverse complement strand
AAACCGCTGCTGGTGCTGATGCATGGCAACCGCAAGGTGTCGACCAAAAACCTGGCGCGGCAAATCGGTGCGAAATCGGTCGAGCCCTGCAAGCCCGAAGTCGCCAACCGGCACAGCGGCTACCTGGTGGGGGGCACTTCGCCTTTCGGTACCCGCCGCGAGATGCCGGTCTATATCGAAGAGACCATCCTCGCATTGCCTAAAATCTGCATCAACGGCGGCAGGCGTGGCTACCTGGTGGGGATTGACCCCAAGGTCTGCGTCACATTGCTGGGTGCAAAATCGGTGCAGTGCGCGCTGGCTGACTAACAGGGCGTCAAGCAAAAAAACAGGAGATTGGTTTTGGAATATCTGTATTCAGGCCTTGCGGTACTGCTGGCCTACCTGCTCGGATCCCTGTCGTTTGCGGTCATCGTCAGCCGCGTGATGGGCCTGAAGGACCCACGCAGCTACGGCAGCAAGAACCCCGGCGCCACCAATGTCCTTCGCTCCGGCAGCAAGAAGGCGGCGATAGCCACGCTTTTGCTGGATGGCCTCAAGGGCTGGCTGCCGGTTGTTCTCGTCAAGTGGTTTGGCGCTGATTTCGGCTTGACCGAGGCCACCGTGGCAGCCGTGGCTTTTGCGGCATTCATGGGCCATCTGTTCCCCATCTTTTTTGGCTTCAGGGGCGGCAAGGGCGTGGCCACTGCTGCTGGCGCGCTGCTGGGCATTGACTGGCTGCTGGGCCTGTTGACCCTGGCCACCTGGGTGGTCGTGGCCTGGTTTTTTCGCTATTCATCAGCGGCCTCGATGGCCGCTGCCTGCCTGGCACCGCTGTATTACCTGCTGGGCAACCGCGGCCCCTGGTATGTAGAGCGCAGCATTTTGCTGGCCATCTTTCTGATGGCCATGCTGCTGGTCGTCAAGCACCGCGAGAACATCGCCAAGCTGGTGCAGGGCACCGAGTCCAAGCTGGGCTTTGGCCGCAAAAGCGCGAAGTAGCCTGCAGGCCTGGCCTTGCGCGTCATGCTGGACTTGATCCGGGAGCCATGCCCGCTTCGTTCAGGATGGATTGCGGGTCAAGCCCGCAATGGCGCAAATCACGCAGGTGCGGCGTTTCAGTAGCGCTTGGTCAAGGTCATCTGGTCGTTGTCACGCGTCATCTGAAAACGTGACAGAAAGCTGTTGCCCAGCAGCATGTAGGGCATGGTGCTGGGTGTCACCAGGGCATCGACGCCATAGATTTCCACGTCGCCAATGCGGACGGAATCAAGCTTCACGCGGTAGGCCGTCACGGTCCCGTTTGCAGTCCCGACAAGGGTCTGCTGCCCATTTTTGTAGTTGATTCCGGCGCGATCTGCGTCTGAAGTGCTCATGGCAATGGCCGTCGCGCCGGTGTCGACCATGAACTGTGCAGCGCGGCCATTGACGCTGCCCGCAGCAAAAAAATGCCCGCCCTGGCCCGCAGGCAGCACGATGCGGTTGCCCTTGCCGCCACCGCCTGCGGTGCCGCCCATGCTGACAGGCGCATCGCCCACGCGCAGCGTGATGCGTTTGCCGGATTGTTCAATGATGGCCTGGTCGCCACTGGTGGAAATGACTTTCACACCCTGGTGGGTGTCGCCGGCCCCCACAGTTTTGGGCGGGCTGCCGTTGACGATCAACAGCGCCCGGTTTCCCAGCATGCCTGCAAGGGCAACTGATTCTGCCGGTGCCTGTGCGTGCGATGCACCCTGCACGAGCAGCATCGCCGCAACAAGGGCAGGTCGACGCGGCAGGCGCAGTAAAAAAGACATCTGTATTCAGTCGCGAAAGTTATTGAAACTCAGCGGAAAGTCATTGTTCTCGGCGCGAATGAGCGCCATGGCCGACTGCAGGTCATCGCGCTTGGCGCCGGTGACGCGTACCTTTTCTTCCTGTATGGAGGCCTGCACTTTCACCTTGCTGCCCTTGATCAGGGTCTGGATTTTTTTGGCCAGTTCTGACTCGATGCCGTTGCGCACCTTGGCTATCTGCTTGACCTTGTCGCCACCAATTTTCTCGACCTTGCCGACATCGAGGAAACGCACGTCAACCGCAGCCTTGGTCAGCTTGTTGCGCAGCACGTCAGTGATCTGCTCCAGCTGGAAATCGCTGTCACCGATGAGGATGATTTCCTTGTCCTTGAGCTCGATGGAGGCAGAGGTGCCCTTGAAGTCAAATCGTGTGCCGATCTCTTTCGCGGTGTTTTCAACCGCGTTCTTGACCTTGACCAGGTCGGCTTCAAGCACAGTGTCAAAAGAAGGCATGGTGTGAGGGGCTTTTCAGGGGGTGGGTGAATGAGACAATCTCACAGATGTTAGTCGAGAAAAATGTCCCGCTCCAGTTTTCCAACACCTTCGGCATTGTGGCCAAAGCCCTGTCGCTGGTACGTATCACCTCTGAGGCCGATATCGCCACTGTGCTGGCCGACCCGGCGCTGAAAAGCGCGCCCAAATTCAT
>JAZKHN010000002.1:17862-47032 GCA_040385325.1 Pseudomonadota bacterium | reverse complement strand
CACGGCGAGATCGTGGTCGATGACCGTGGCCAGACTTCGGTGCCCGGCGTGTTTGCGGCGGGCGATGCGACAACGACGCCCTTCAAGCAGATCATCATTGCGGCCGGTGATGGCGCCAAGGCAGCGCTGAGCGCGTTTGACCACCTGATCCGGACTTCCGCGCCCGCCTGAGTCAGCTACACACACGCCGAATCTAAAGCAGGCTACGTCTTGACGGCATGGCCTGCTATTTTTTTTATAGCTGCTCAGGCACGTATTCATTGGTCTGCAGCCGATTTACGCCTCAAAAACAGGCATTTTTTGACTTTTTTCGGGCGTTTTTTGGGCCGCAATGAGCGCAGCCAGCCTTGGGCACTTCAAAATGTAAAGTCTACTTTACATTTTATTGCCGTCCAGCCATTGCTGATAGCCATGCGATCAGCCGCATCACCCAAAGCCAATACGAACAGTTATCACACTCACACGCAACAAAAGCTGAAAGCCGGGGAATACTTGAGTTCGCCCCCTGCGCAAAGGACAATGCATCATTGCCAACAACCCAATAACCAACAAGGAACAGCCATGAAAGGCGACGCTCAAGTCATCTCCCACCTCCAGGCCCAGCTTAAAAACGAGCTGACCGCCATCAACCAGTACTTCCTGCATTACCGCATGTACAAGCACTGGGGCCTGGACAAGCTGGCGAAGAAGGAATACGCAGAATCCATCGGCGAGATGAAGCATGCGGACAAGCTCATGGACCGCATCTTCATGCTCGACGGCCTGCCCAACCTGCAGGACCTGGGCAAGCTGATGATTGGCGAGAACGTGCCCGAAGCCATGGGCTGCGACCTGAAGGCCGAACTGGGCGCGCAGGAAACCATCAAGGCCGGCATGGCGCAGTGCGAGCTGATGCGTGACTACGTCTCGCGCGACCTGCTGCAGGGCATTCTTGACGACACCGAAGAGCACATCGACTTTCTGGAAACCCAGCTGGAGCTGATCAACAAGGTCGGCATCCAGAACTACCTGCAAAGCCAGATGGGCGAGCTGGAGTAACTCTTGCGTGTTGGGCGACGCCGATATGTCCGGCGTACACACATATAAAGAAGGGCCTGAGGGCCCTTTTTTGTTTGCGCAGAAAGTTGGCGGGCCGCGCCCAACCGGCCTCACCAGGCAGTTGTTACACCATGGATGGCAGCAGGGACTTTAAAGTGATTGCAAATGCGATAGATTCGCATTTATAATTGCCTCACTGAATTAAATCATTCAACCAGCAAGCCAATCCAAATGATCGTCTGCGTCTGCCACCGAATCTCTGACCGCGAAATCGCCCGCCACGCACGTGCCGGCCTTGGTTTTGACGAGATCCAGTTCGAACTGGGTGTTGCCACCCAGTGTGGGCAGTGCGAAGGTTGCGCCAGGGATGTGGTGGCCCAATGCAGCTCCAGCTGCCCGACAGCCAACATCAAGCTCGCCAGCAACCTCCCCGAAGGCAGCACATGGCAAACATTACAACCTTTTTCGCGGCTCTCCCATTCAGCCTGATATTGGTGGTGGGGTCGGCCTGGTGGGTTTTCAGGCGCTGACTGACTGAAGTTGAAGTCATTTTTACCAGCCAGCACGGGTCTGCCCGTGCCATGCTTTCATTGAATTCCCGCCCATGACACCCCCCGCAAACACATCATCTCCCGGCATGCCGTCGCTGGGCCTGCCCGTCGGCCTTGTGATCAAGGAAACCGCAGAAGGCAAAGCGCCGCTTCTGAGCCGCAATGCGAGCATCGCGCTCGGTGTGGTCGGGCTGCATGTAGCGTTCATCTGGGCGCTGCAAAGCGGACTGCTCATGCGGGCGGTAGAAATCATCGTGCCGGCGGAAGTGCTCACGCAGTTCATCGAGCCACCGGCACCCAAGGTCGAGCCGGTTGCGCCCAAGCCACCAGAACCTGTGAAAAAGCCCGTCGTCAAGACGGCTGTTCCACCGCCCATGCCACTGGCAGTGCCGGATCCGACGCCCTCGCCTAACGCCCCGGTCGGGGTCACGACACCCACGCCGCCCGCTCCCCCTGCCCCACCGGCACCCGCACCTGCCGGGCCGCCAGCGCCACCGGCACCGCCGGCAATTCAAATGCCGTCCAGCGACGCCAACTACCTGCAAAACCCCAAGCCGCCGTATCCGCCCATCAGCAGGCGGCTGAACGAGCAGGGCAAGTCCATCATCCGGGTGCTGATCGGCATAGACGGCTTGCCGCAAAAAGCCGACATCGCCAAATCCAGCGGCTTCGACCGCCTGGATCAGGCCGCCATGGCCACCGTGATGCGCTGGCGCTATGTGCCCGGCAAACGCAACGGTGTGCCTGAAGAGATGTGGTTCAACGTGCCCATCAACTGGGTTCTCGAATAAGCCCGCGCCAACCATTTTTTGTCTTTTGGAGTATTGATTCATGAATTCCCAATTCGGCCTTGCCAACGTCTGGACCCAGGGCGATATCGTCACCAAATCCGTGGCCATTCTTCTGCTGGTCATGTCCCTCGCGTCGTGGATGGTCATCATCATCAAGACGCTTGACCTCATCAGATACAAAAAAATAGCGAAGTCTGCAGAAGACTTCTGGCACAGCGAAGACTTCGCTGCGGGCCTGACCAAGCTGGGGGCCGACCCTTCCAACCCTTTCCGCCAGCTGGCGCTTGAGGGCCGCGAAGCCACCTTGCACCACCGCAACACCAAGGCGCACCTGCATGACACGCTGGATGTCAGCGACTGGGTCACGCGCACGCTGCGCAATGCCATTGATGAATTCACATCCAAACTGCAGTCCGGCCTGGCCATCCTCGCGTCGGTCGGTTCTACGGCCCCGTTTGTGGGCCTGTTCGGAACGGTCTGGGGCATCTACCATGCACTGCTGGCCATTGGCGTCGCAGGCCAGGCGACGATTGACAAGGTTGCGGGCCCGATTGGCGAGTCACTCATCATGACGGCGTTGGGCCTGGCAGTCGCCATCCCCGCCGTGCTCGGGTACAACGCCCTGGTTCGCGGCAACAAGGGCGTTCTGCAAAAGCTCAACCGCTTTGCGCATGACATGCACGCCTACTTTGTGACGGGTGCCCGCGTCAGCGCAGGTACCTCGGCCAAGGTTTTGCCAATCGCCAAAAAAGCCTGAGTTAAAAGAGAACCATCATGGCCTTTGGAACACAGGACGACAGCGACGAGGTGATGAACGAAATCAACATGACGCCCATGGTGGACATCATGCTGGTTCTGCTCATCATCTTCATCATCACCATCCCGGTGATGAAACACTCGGTCAACATTGACCTTCCGCGTGCGACCAACGAAGCGCAGAACATCAAGCCCGAAACCATACGCCTGACCGTAGACGCGCAAGGCACCTACTACGTCAATGAAGCGCCCACCACCGACGAGCAGCTGATTCCGCTTTTCAAGGCGGCCGCGGCACAGAACCCGCAGCCCGACCTGCATATTCGCGGTGACAAGGCTGTGCGTTATGAACGCGTGGCCCAGGCCATGGCGGCCGCGCAGCAAGCCGGACTGCGCAAGATAGGCTTTATCACCGAGCCCAAAAGCTGAGGCGCCGGGGCAGATGTTCTGCCCCACGCTTGCCGGAAACATGATTTGTAAAAAATTTCATTCGAAGCCAAAACTCGCTTGACTTTCAAATGCGAATCGTTATCATTAACTCATCGACTCACCAAACGGCAACCGAAACAAGGTTTAACCATCATGTCCCTAGCGATGCCAATGTCCCACACCCTTAGCCTTCCACGTTCTGCGTCGCCTGCGCAGCCGGACGCCCCGACCTGCATGGCTGCAGCACCGCAGCCCTGTGTGAGCAGCAATGACATCCTGCGCGGCCAGAAGGCGGTTGAGATCACCCACAACGGTTCAACCTATCGCCTGCAGGCCACCCGCCTGGGCAAACTGATCCTGACCAAATAAACCAGACAAGCCTGCGGCAACCACCCGCCGCAGCCACCGTTTTCATCGTGGGGCGATCCGGGGCTTTCACCAGCCTCCAAGATCGTTTTTGCCAGCCACGGACTTTTCGAAGTCGTTTAGCCAGGCTTTTTTTCCACATCACACGCCTGCCGGAGGAAACAAAAAAGCCGACATCAAGTCGGCTTTTTTACGTCTGACTCAAGAGGGAAGACTCAGAGCCCCACAGCCGCCATGCCGGCACGCGCGATCTGCGCATCTTCATTCGACTTCACGCCGCTGACGCCCACAGCGCCCACGCACTGGCCATCTTTCATCATGGGCACGCCGCCCTCCAGCATGCCCTGGATGGTGGGTGCGCTCAGGAATGACACACGGCCACCGTTGATCATGTCTTCGTAGGTTTTGGTTTCGCGGCGGCCCAGGGCAGCGGTGTTGGCTTTGGCTGGTGCTATGTGGGCAGATGCCGGTGGTGCACCGTCCAGGCGCTGCAGGTGCAGCAGGTGACCGCCGTCGTCGACGATGGCAATCGTCACCGCCCAGTTGTTTTTGACGGCTTCTGCTTCTGCGGCGGCGGCGATGGCCTTGATGTCGGCAAATTCAAGCACTGCTTTCGATTTCATGGTTTTCCCGGAAATGGTTGGTGAAACCCATGAGGATACGCAAAATTTCAGGGGCTTTGGTCGCCGGCAGATTCAAATTTTGAATGTTGGCTATTCCAGAACCCCTGATAAAAATAGGATGTACGGCATTTCTTGAAAAAGCAGGCCCGCACCCTAAAATACATTTGCCTGCATTTGCCGGCTCCAAGGAGATCACTCTCATGACTGAAAACGTCCAAACCATTGACTACGGCCTCGCGAATTCCAGCGAACAGCGCAACAAGGTCCTGCGCAATACCTACTGGCTGCTGGCCCTGAGCCTGCTGCCCACCGTGCTGGGCGCCTGGATCGGCGTGGCCACCGGCATCACACGCTCCCTGAGCGGCGGCCTTGGCATGATCGTGTTCCTCGCGGGTGCCTTCGGTTTTATCTTCGCCATCGAAAAGACCAAAAACTCTGCGGCGGGCGTTCCCGTCCTGTTGGGCTTCACCTTCTTCATGGGCCTGATGCTCTCACGCATGATCGCCATGGTGCTGGGCTTCAGCAATGGCGCGTCTCTGGTCATGACGGCATTTGCCGGCACGGCGGGCGTGATGTTTGTGATGGCCAGCCTGGCGACGGTCATCAAGCGTGACATCAGCGGCATGGGCAAATGGCTGTTTGCCGGCGTACTGGTATTGCTGGTGGCATCGGTGATCAACATTTTTGTCGGCTCCACCATGGGCATGGCCGTGATCAGCACGCTGGCGATTGCGATTTTCAGCGCCTACCTGCTGTATGACCTGAAACAGGTGATTGATGGCGGCGAAACGAACTACATCAGCGCCACCCTCGCCATCTACCTTGACCTGTTCAACATTTTCCAGAGCATGCTGGCACTGCTGGGCATCTTCGGCGGCGAACGCGACTAACACGCGACCAGGCAACTGCGCACAACAAAAAGGGCCTCGCGGCCCTTTTTTTATGCCTTGTCGAATACGGCGATGCTCTCGACGTGGGCCGTGTGCGGGAACATGTTCACCACCCCGGCTGACGTGCAGCGGTAAGCCCCGCTCTCCAGCAGCACGCCGGCATCACGCGCAAGCGTGGCCGGGTTGCAGCTCACATACACAATCCGTTCGGGCAGCACCCAGTCGCCCAGCACAAGGCTTTGCTGATGCTTGCCATCGTCACACGGCACGCCGGTCACCAGTTGCTGATGCAGCGCGGCCAGCGATTTGAAGAGCTCGAATGCGCCTTCACGCGGCGGGTCGACCAGCCACTTCTGCGCCGCACCATCCTTTGCCAGCATGGCGGGTGTCATTTCAAACAGGTTGCGCGCCACAAAACCTGTCGGCGACAAAGCTCCTCGAACACTACTCGCGTCTTTGTTTCTTTCAAAGTTCTCGCGTGAGCGTGCCACCAGCACATCGCTGCCTTCAATGCCCAGCACTTCGCGCGCACGCGTTGCCAGCGGCAAGGTGAAATTGCCCAGGCCGCAGAACCAGTCAATCACGCGCTCATGCTGCTGAACGTCAAGTAAACGCAACGCACGCGACACCAGTACCTGGTTGATGTGCGGGTTGACCTGCGTGAAATCTGTCGGTTTGAAAGGCATGACCACGCCGAACTCGGGCAGGCCATAGTTCAACTCGCGCACGGCCTCGTCCAGCGGCTTGACGGTATCCAGGCCACCTGACTGCAACCACCACTGCAGGCCTTCGAGACCGACGGCAAAAGCACGCAGCTTCGCCAGGTCGCCGTCGCTCAGCGGTTCCATATGCCGCAGCACCATGGCCGTGACGTCGTCTCCGCAGGCTAGTTCGATCTGCGGAATGGTCTCCTTCGCGTCCATGCCGGCAATCAGGTCACGCAGCGGCAGCAGCATGGCGCTCACATCAGGTGGCAGCACCGGGCAGACGTTCATGTCAGCGACATAGCTGCTCTTGCGCTCATGAAAACCGACCAGTACTGCGCCCTTCTTGCGCACATAACGCACCGACAGCCGGGCACGGTAACGATAACCCCAGGCCGGACCTTCTATGGGGCGCAGCAGGTTTTCAGCCTTCAGTTTGCCGATGTGCCACAGGTTGTCTTCCAGCACGCGCTGCTTGACTGCCACCTGCGCACCCACATGAAGGTGCTGCATCTTGCAACCGCCGCACGCACCTGTGTGCATGCCGAAGTGCGGGCAACCGGGGCGCACGCGTTGTGACGACTCGCGGTGAATCGCCATCAGCGTGGCTTTTTCAAAGCTTGCTTTTTTGCGGAAAACGCTGGCAGTGACGCGCTCAAAAGGCAGCGCCCCTTCAATAAATACCACCTTGCCATCGTCCCTGTGGGCGATGCCCTGGGCTTCAATGTCCAGCGACTCTATGTTGAGGATATCGGGGAGGTATTCTTTTAACGCGGTGGCCGGCGGGTTCTGGTTTTCTTCTGACATGACTCAATTGTCTCAGGTAGGCATGGCAGGACAGCGGACGTTTGGCTCATGCCTGCCCTGCCGGTTTATTGTTTTGAACAAAAAAAAGAGGCCGTACAACAGCCTCTTTAACGTGTGCGCAGGGTGGGCTACCTCGCAGGCAAATACTTCGCAGGGTCCACGGGCTTGCCCTGGCGGCGCACTTCAAAATGCAGCTTGACGCGGTCGGCATCGCTGTTGCCCATCTCGGCAATCTTCTGGCCCTTCCTGACGGTCTGGTCTTCCTTCACCAGCAGTGTCTGGTTGTGGGCATAGGCCGTGAGGAAAGTGTTGTTGTGCTTGAGGATGATGAGGTTGCCATAGCCGCGCAGGCCAGCACCGGCATACACCACACGGCCATCAGCCGCTGCCAGGATGGGATCACCCGCCTTGCCTGAAATGTCGAAACCCTTGTTCTTGACTTCATCAAAACCGGCCACCAGCGCGCCTTGCGCCGGCCAGATGAATGCAAGGTCCTCTTCACTGGCAGAAGCCGTCTGGCTGCCCGCAGGCGAAGAAGCTGGAGATGCAGGTCGCGCCGCACTTGCTGCCTGTACAGGCGCTGCGGTACCGGTGTTGGCATTGGCCACGCCAGACGTCACAGGCCGCGTCACCACCATCGAAGTCTCGCTGGTCGGCGGCACCACGCGCAGCACCTGGCCCACTTCAATCAGGTTGGGGTTTTCAAGGTTGTTCCAGCGCACGACATCACGCCAGTTCTGCCCGGTGTCCAGACCGATGCGGATCAGGGTGTCGCCGGGCTTGACGGTGTAGTAACCGGGTTTGCCTGCGTTCTCGAAGCCGGGCAGCTGTTTGACGCCAGGGTCCACCGCAACAGCTGGCGCGCGCGAAACACCAGTTCCACGGTCTTCGACCGGCGCAGGGGTCAGCGATCGTGAACTGCAGCCAGCCGCCAGCACGATGACAGCGAGGAGGCAGCAAAGGCCCAGAACGCGGGTCGGGAGGGCTCGGGGATTTTCAGGTCGCGAAGTTTGGAAAGTTGCCATGTTGCACCCTGTGTTGTTCGATTGCTTTTTTGATGGATGGCGGTGGCTGCATGGCAACCACTGCGATCTCTGGTCAGCTTGTGCCTGATTTTAAAGGTACAAAGTGCACGGCCTCCAGCAAGGTCTGTTTGACCCCTTGCGCCGTCTTGTCAACCACCACCAGCGCCTGCGTGCCATTGGCCGACTGCAGTGGCGCGACCAGCCTGCCGCCTGTGGCCAGCTGGTCAATCCACGTGCCGGGAATGTTCTCGCCCCCCGCTGCTGAAATGATGGCCGCATAAGGCGCACCCTTGGCATATCCGATCATGCCGTCGCCAAACAGCAGGTGCACATTGGGCAGGCGAAGCGGCCTGAGGTTGTCACGCGCCTTGTCATGCAGGCCGCGCAGACGTTCAATGCTGTAGACCTCTTGCGCCAGTTGCGCCAGCACGGCTGCCTGGTAGCCGCAGCCGGTGCCAATCTCAAGCACCCTGCCAAGCTTGCCCTGCCGGCCTTCGTTGCCGCGCATCAGCAGTTCGAGCATGCGGGCCACCACATTGGGTTTTGAGATCGTCTGGCCCAGGCCTATGGGCAGGCTGGTGTCTTCATAGGCCTGGTTGACCAGGGCGCTGTCGACAAAACGATGCCGCTCCACCTGGCCCATGGCCGCCAGCACCTGCGGGTCCGTTACGCCCTGCGCTGCCAGCTTTTGCACCATGCGGGCCCGCACGGCATGTGAGTCCAGCCCCAGGCCGCTGGGAACCGGCCTTTGCGTCATCTTCAGGTTGGCGGTACTGGAAGCCCGCGACGGCGGGGCCGTCATGTTCTTGTTGGCAGACGGCACGCCCGCCGCCGGCTTTAATTGCACCGGGAATGAGGGGCGGCTGGCAGTCACGCCGCTTTTGGGTAACGCCACAGCTGGCTTGCCGGCTGGTTTCATGCAGCCTGCGTCAGTGTCACGGCGGCCTGCGCGGCGGATTGTGCAAACGACTGCGCCCAGTAAGGCAGGCGCTCATGATCCGTGAGGTCCACATGCAGCGGCGTGATGGCCACAAAACCTTTTTTGGTGGCGTGGAAGTCGGTGCCCTCGCCTTCGTCCTTGACCGGGCCTGCGCTGCCAATCCAGTACATGGTTTCGCCGCGCGGGCTGGTTTGTGTGATGACGCGCTCGGCCGCATGCCGGCGGCCCAGGCGCGCCACCTTGACACCCTGAATCTGCTCATATGGGAGGTTGGGGATGTTCACATTGAGCAGCCAGGGTTCAAGGCTCGGTGCCTTGCCTTCGGCAATCACCTCAAGCGTGGGCATCAACTGCAGGACCAGGTCACGTGCGCGCTGGGCTGCCGCTTCAATGTGCGCCCAGCCTTTTTCAGTTTGGGAAAACGCAATCGCCGGAATGCCGAACAGGTAGCCTTCCATCGCCGCGCCCACGGTGCCCGAGTAGATGGTGTCGTCGCCCATGTTGGCGCCGTTGTTGATGCCCGAGACCACCAGGTCAGGCCGATAGCCCAGCAGGCCCGTCATGGCAATGTGCACACAGTCGGCAGGCGTGCCGTTGATGTAGCGAAAGCCGTTGGGGGCGGTGTTCACGTACATCGGGGAATGCAGGGTCAGCGCGTTGGACTTTGCGCTGTTGTTCTGCTCGGGTGCGACGACTTCCACATCGGCCACATCCTTGAGTGCCTCGTACAGGGCAACAATGCCCGGTGCCTGGTAACCGTCATCGTTGCTGATCAGAATTTTCATCTCCCGATTTTAGGTCACTGCGGCGACAGCCGAGGACGTTTGCCACCCGTCAACAGCCTGTTTCCCGATTTGTTTTGCCTATGATGCTGCATTGCCATCAACTGACAACGAACGGAGACGACATGCACGCCTGGCTTTGTGAAAACCCTGTAGGGGTCGATGCCCTGACCTGGAAGGAACTGCCCACGCCCGAGCCCAAAGCCGGCGAGGTGCTCATTGAGATCAAGGCCGCCAGCCTGAACTTTCCCGACCTGCTGATCGTGCAGAACAAGTACCAGATGAAGCCGCCCCTGCCCTTTGTGCCCGGGTCTGAATATGCCGGCATTGTTCAAGCCGTTGGTGAAGGTGTTACCCACCTCAAGGTCGGCCAGCACGTTGCCTGCCTCTCTGGCACCGGCGGTTTCGCCACCCACACCATCGCGCCCGCCGCGCTGTGCATGCCGCTCCCAGCGGGCTTCCCGTTTGTTGATGCGGCGGCCTTCATCATGATTTACGCCACCTCGCACCATGCGCTGGTTGACCGCGCGCAGCTCAAGTCCGGCGAGACCGTGCTTGTGCTGGGCGCCGCTGGCGGCGTGGGCACCTCGGCCATCCAGATTGCCAAGGCAGTCGGCGCTCGCGTGATTGCGGCAGCATCAACCGACGAGAAATGCGAACTCTGCAAATCCATAGGCGCAGACGCGACCATCAACTACAGCAAAGAGAATCTGCGTGAATCGATCAAGGCGCTTACCGATGGCAAAGGGCCTGACGTGATCTATGACCCGGTCGGCGGCGACTTCAGCGAGCCCGCCTTCAGATCCATCGCCTGGCGTGGCCGTTACCTTGTCATTGGCTTTGCATCCGGCCCCACGCCGTCCATCCCGCTCAACCTGCCACTGCTCAAGGGTGCGTCCATCGTCGGCGTGTTCTGGGGCGGCTTCGCCAAACAGGAGCCCAAAGCCAATTCCGCGATGATGCAGGAGCTGGCCACCTGGTACGGCCAGGGCAAGATCAAACCCGTCATCGACAGCACCATGCCCATGGCAGACCTCAAGGCCGCCTACGCGCACATGGGCTCACGCGGCGTCAAGGGGAAGCTGGTGATGGTGAACTGACTTTTCAAAACCTCCAGTAGCCAGTTTTTGCCGTGTATATCAAGTTTTTAACGTATACATTAAAAGTTTAACGTGTACGGCAAAATTTGCTTCTTTAGCCATTCTTGATAGCCAAAAATCAGTTTCAAGGCATCAAAAATGGTCAAAAAAGGCCATTTTCGGGTGCCAAATCGGCCTCCGGACCAATAGATACGCACGTGACAAGCTATTAAATTGATAGCAATCAACCTCCGGCAGGCTTGCGCGAGCTGCAACTTGCTGCCCAGTTCACTGCTGCCGGGCTTCTAAACGGTCCTTCACATGCCGAAGCAGGCCTTCACAGGCATCTTCTACGAGGTCAAGCACCTCGTCAAAGCCGTCGTCGCCCCCGTAGTAGGGATCAGGCACCACTGCACTCTCATGCGTCAGGCAGAACTCGGTAAGCCGGCGCACCTTGCGTTGATGCTCAGGAGGGCAGTCAGCCTGGATCAAGGCCAGGTTGTCCCAGTCCATCGCCAGAATCAGGTCATACGTTTCGAAGTCAGAAGCCGTCATCTGGCGTGCCCGCTGCGCTGACAGGTCGTAGCCACGTTTCAAGGCACATGCCTGCGAGCGCTCATCCGGGGGGCTTCCGGAGTGATAGTTGTGGGTGCCGGCTGAATCAACCTTCACCTGCTTGCCCAGACCCGCCTGGTTGACCTTGTGCCAAAAGACGCCATGCGCGGTCGGGCTTCGGCAAATGTTGCCCATGCAGACAAAAAGGACTGAGAGGCTGGCGGGCATGGCGATCCCGAGGTTATGGACTGAAAGCAGCCCCCAAATTAAAAAGGCCTCCCGTTCAGGAGGCCTTCAAATTTTGGGGTGGCTGATGGGGCTCGAACCCACGACAACAGGAATCACAATCCTGGACTCTACCAACTGAGCTACAGCCACCGCGAGGGCAAATTATAGCCGCTACTTTCCTCTGCCCAATGCACAAAGGCAATTAACGGGTGACGGTGTCGGGCGCAGCTTGTGCGTCAGTGCTTGCGCCTGCTGGTTTGGCAACACGAATCTCTGTCTTGAAACGGTTCTTGAGGCTGTTGTAGTAAGCCAGGCTTTCAGCGGCCGTCCACCACTGGGCGTACTGATCCTGTTCCTGTTTGGCGCTCGGTCCCAGGGCCGGGTCGCGAGGCAACACTTTGAGCAGTTTGACAACGGCGTAACCCTGCGCGCCAAGGTCGACGCCGGTGAACACGGGCAAGGCCGAGGCATCGGTCTTCAACGCTGTTTCGACAATCTTCGCGGGCAGCTTCTGCAACTGGTCGCGTGAGACAACCATCGCGGGCAGAAGCGTCGCGGTATCGGGGGCGGCTTTCCATGCAGCAAGTTTTGCGGCGCCGTCCTTGCGGGCTTCTTCAGCGCCGCGCGAGGCAACCAGGCGCTGGCGAACCTCGTCTTTCACTTCGGCCAGTGGCTTGGTGCGCGCCGGCGTGTACTGCACGATGCGGCCGGAAATCAGCAGATTGGACGCAGCTTCGACGGCTTCCGTATTTCGTTTTTTCTCGATGGCATCAGGCGAGAAAATTGCATTGAGGAACTTGGCATTGGCAAGCGGCCCGCTGGCGCCGGGCTGCGGCTGGCGCGTGACGTTTGCAGCGGTCTTCACTTCAAGCTTGAGGCGTTCGGCAACCGGCTTCAGGCTGTCTGCCTGTTCATACACGCCGTTGGTGAAGGCCTCGGCGCTTTCAGAAAATTTCTTCTGCGCCTGCTGTTTTTTCACGTCGGCCTCAAGCTCGGGCTTCATCTCTTCGTAGGTGCGTTGTTTGGGCGCCCTGATATCCGTGAGCTTGATGATGTGATAACCGAAATCGGATTCGACAACCTCGCTCACGTCACCTTTTTTCATCGCAAAAGCGGCATCAGAAAATGGCTTGACCATGGCATCACGTGCGAAGAAATCAAGGTCGCCGCCATTGGGCGCGGAGCCGGGGTCCTGCGAGTTCTTGCGGGCCACGTCAGCAAAAGAGTCCGGCGCCTTTTTGACCTGCGCCAGCAGTTCTGCGGCTTTTGCCCTGGCTTTCTGGCGATCGGCATCGGGGGCGCTCTTTTGTGCAGCGATAAGGATGTGGCTGGCGCGACGTTCTTCGATACCGCTCAGGCGTGCGGCGTTCTGGTCGTAGTAAGCCTTGAGGTCCGCGTCGGCGACGGTGATGCCTTTTTTCAGCGTATCGACATCAAGAATCACATATTCAATATTGGCCTGCTCGGGGGCCTGGAAGAGTTTTTCATTGGCCTTGTAGAACTGCTCAAGGTCTGCATCGGTCGGGCTGATTTTTGCCGCGTAGTCAGCAGCAGCAAAACTCGCCAGCTGGATCTCACGCTTTTCAAAATAGGCATTGAGCGCTGCATCCGCAGCGAGCTTCGGCGCAAAACCACTGCTGGCTACACCCATCAGCACCTGCCGGCTGGAGAGGTCGGCGCGCACATTGGCTTCAAACATTTCAGGACTCAGGCCCTGGGCACCCAGCATGGTACGGTAACGCTCCATGTCGAGCTTGCCGTCGGGCAGACGCAGCGATGCGATGTCCGGGTTCTCCTGCAGGTCACGCGCAAGACGCTGGTCGCTGGTGATCAGTTTTGACGTGGCGGCTGCGGCGATCAGCACACGGTCACGCACCAGGCGCTCAAGCGTGGCGTATTTGGCCTCGGGTGAATCAAGTAGCTTCGGGTCAAGCGAGGGCATGGATGCGCGCAGCCTTTCGACTTCACGCTGATGCGCCCTGTCCCAATCGGTCTGGGTGATGTCCTGCCCGTCTACCCTGGCAACCACGGCGGCCTTGTCTTTCGACTGGTTATAGCCGTCCAGGCCAAACAATATGAAAGAAGGAACGATCAGCAGAAACAGCAAGCCCATCGTGACCTTGGTGTGCTTGCGAATGAAATCAAACATCTCGAAATTCCTGTAGACGGCCATCACGGCCAAAGAGCCCCCTGAATGTGGGAGCCCTAATAAAAAAGGCGAACCATTGTTCGCCTTTTCACATTATCGCAGTCTGTGGTGGGTGCTGACGGGCTCGAACCGCCGACCTACGCCGTGTAAGGGCGCTGCTCTACCAACTGAGCTAAGCACCCCACAAACTATTAACCATGTCTGTCAGTTCAAAGCATCTTTCAATGCTTTGCCCGGACGGAACTTGGGAACCTTGGCTGCCTTGATTTTAATCGCATCGCCGGTGCGTGGATTGCGGCCGGTACGCGCAGCACGTTTACCTACTGCAAAAGTGCCAAAACCCACGAGCGACACGGAGCCGCCCTTTTTCAATGTGGTCTTGACAGCGCCGATGGTGGCTTCAAGTGCGCGGGTCGCCGCGGCTTTGGAAATATCTGCGTTTTTGGCGATGTGCTCGATCAGTTCAGTCTTGTTCACAAGGGGCCCCTCGTTAGTGAAAAGTTATTCGGTTGTCTCTAAAAAGTATCTCCCGGGACATCATGAACAGAGGTCAGCGGGAGGCGGCATGTGCAGGTCAACTGCTGCATGCCATTAGAGCGACGGGCTCCCCATGTGTCAATACAGCAGCAAATTTTTACAACGTGCGGAGGCGGATTCTAGTCCCTTTTTTCGCGCTTTATAAATCTGATTATTTGCACACATTGTCATTTTTTACCTTGACAAAACACCTCACGCCAAAGCGGCCGCAATGGCTTTTCCGACGTCAGTTGTGGTTGCCGTACCGCCCAGATCAGGCGTGCGCGGCGCATCACTCTGAGGAGCAAGTACTTTCTCAATCGCAGCGAGAACGGCGTCGTGCGCATCCTTGTGGCCAAGAAACTCAAGCATCATCGCGCCGCACCAGATTTGCCCTATGGGATTGGCGATCTGTTTGCCAGCGATGTCGGGCGCAGAGCCATGCACGGGCTCAAAGAGTGAAGGGAACTTTCGCTCGGGGTTGAGGTTGGCACTGGGCGCAATGCCTATGGTGCCGGTGCACGCGGGGCCGAGATCACTCAGGATGTCGCCGAAGAGATTGCTCGCCACCACCACGTCAAAAAAATCAGGGCGCTGAACAAAATGCGCGGTAAGAATATCGATGTGAAACTTGTCGAGGTTGATGCCAGGGTAGTTCTTTGCCATCTCAACCACGCGCTCATCCCAGTAAGGCATGGAGATTGAAATGCCGTTGGACTTGGTGGCGCTGGTCAGATGCTTTTTGGGCCGCGACTGAGCGAGCTCGAAGGCAAACTTCAGTACGCGGTCCACACCAATTCTGGTGAACACGGATTCCTGCAAAACGAATTCCCTGTCGGTGCCGGGGAAAGCCTTGCCGCCTATGCTGGAGTATTCGCCTTCGGTGTTCTCGCGTACGATGTAAAAATCGATTTCCCCGGGCGCGCGCGCGCTGCCATCCCTGCGTACAACCGGCGCGATGATGCCGGGCATCAGGCGTGCGGGGCGCAGGTTGATGTACTGGTCAAACTCGCGGCGGAACATCAGCAGTGAACCCCAGAGCGAGACATGATCAGCGATCTTGTCAGGCCAGCCGACGGCGCCGAAATAAATCGCATCGTGACCACCGATCTGGTCCTTCCAGTTGTCGGGGAGCATCTGGCCATGCTTTTCGAAATAGTCCCAGCTCGAAAAGTCGAAATGGTCAAACTGCAGATCGATGCCAAACTTGCGGGCCGCGGCATCCATCACACGTATCCCCTCTGGCATGACTTCCTTGCCAATGCCGTCGCCAGCGATGACAGCGATCCGTTTTTTTCCATGAGCCATGAGGTTTTCCTTTATTCAGTTCTAAAAAAATCAAAAATATTCTCAAGCAACAGGTCGGGTTTTTCTTCGGCAATGTAATGGCCGCAAGGCAGGCTCCGCCCCGTCACTGTTGCTGCCCGCTCGCGCCAGAGCGCCAATACGTCAAAACATTTGCCGACTGCGCCATGCTCACCCCACAAGACATGCAGCGGTTGCAGGAGTCTGTTGCCGGCCGCAATGTCTTCGCGGTCGTGCACCAGGTCAATTGAGGCCGAGGCACGATAGTCTTCGCAGATGGCACGGGCAGTGCCTGCAATGGCTGCACAGCGCTCATATTCCGCAAGGGCTTGCGGTGCGAATGCAGCCATTCCAGCATGGCGTTTGCCCATCACACTGTGAAGGTAGCGCACAGGGTCGGACTCGATCAGCGCTTCCGGCAGCGGCGGTGGCTGGATCAGGAAGAACCAGTGCCAATAGGCACTGGCAAATGCCTCGCCGGTGCCTTCATACATCGCCAGCGTGGGGGCAATGTCCAGCAGCATCAGGCGCTCGACAGCGCGGGCGTGGTCAGCTGCCAGACGATGCACCACGCGTGCGCCCCGGTCATGTGCGAGCACCTGGAAACGTTCAAAACCATGTTGCTTCATGACGGCCAGGGCATCGAGTGCCATCTGGCGCTTTGAATAAGCCTCATGCCCGGCATCGCCTGCAACCCGCACCGAGTCGCCATAACCACGCAGGTCCATCAGCACGACAGTGAAACGCTTCGCCAAAGCCGGTGCGACGCGATGCCACATGGCATGGGTTTGCGGGTGGCCGTGCAGCAGCAGCAGCGGCGGGCCTTCGCCACCACGCAAGCTGTGTATTGGGCCGGCCGGCCCGGCGACTCTGGCTGGAACAAAATCCTCAAACATGTGCTTGCTGCCCATTGCGAGAGTGATTTATTGCGAACTTTTGTCTGGACATGGCGACATCATGCCGACCTTGCACAAGAGATTCAATCAATAATCGGAGTATTGATTATTTCTTTTAAAGAAATTATGGACAGAAGTGACCTTGAGCTTGTTCTTGCCATCCGCGACCACGGGAGCCTGACCGCTGCAGCGCTGAACCTCGACATCGCCGCCCCGGCGGTAACAAAACGTCTTGCCGCGCTGGAAGCCAGCCTGGGCCAGCGTCTGTTCCAGCGTACAACGCGGCGCGTGAGCCCCACAGCGGAAGGCGAAACCCTGTGTGAACGCGCACGGGTATTGCTGCAGGGCTTCTCGGCGCTGGAGCATGAGCTTCAGGAGCGGAAGGCCGAGCCCACGGGCCTGATACGGCTGGCCGCCACATTTGGCTTCGGCCGCCTGTGGCTGGGTCCTGCGCTGGCTGAATTCCAGCAGCGTTATCCACGCATCG
Organism: Pseudomonadota bacterium; assembly: GCA_040385325.1. GTDB lineage: Bacteria > Pseudomonadota > Gammaproteobacteria > Burkholderiales > Burkholderiaceae_C > Polaromonas. The sequence continues at coordinate 30,115 of JAZKHN010000002.1, read as the reverse complement.
AAATACAGCTGCAGCTGACAGAACAGCTGCCCGACCTGGCGCGCGAAGGATTCGACGGCGCCATCTGGCTGTGGTCGGTGAACAGCAGGCAGGCTGCCGAATGGGTGTCACGCAGGCTGGCACGCAACCAGCGCGTGCTGGTCGCCGCCCCCGCCTACATAAAAGGACAAGGGATGCCTGCCTCTCTGGAAGACCTGCAAAACCACGTATGCCTGATTGCCCGTGAAAACGGAAATGAGGCAGCGCAGCGTTTTGATGTCTGGCAACTCCATAAAGAGCGGACGAAAAGCCCTGTACGCATCCGCGTGAATGGTCCTCTTTCAAGCAACTCGGGCGAACTGGTGCGGGACTGGTGCCTGCAGGGCCGTGGTGTCATGCTGCGCAGTCTGTGGGATGTGACGCCGCAGCTGGCATCAGGTGAGCTTGTCAGGGTGCTGCCAGCCTGGTCCATGCCAGATGCGGATATTCACTGGCTGGCGCCCTATCGCAACGATTCACCCAAACGCATACGGCTGCTGATAGACTTTTTGCTTGCCCAGTTTGCGACAGAGCCATGGAAGGTTAAAAACCGCCCCATGCAAGGTCCCTAAGCAGAACAGGGTCAGGCAGGTGTATCGACCTGCTTGGGTTTGGCAGCCTTCACCACCAGACTGACGCCAATGGCTGTCATGACGGTACCAACAATGGTGGCCACGGTAATCAATTCATCAAAAAGCACCCAGGCCATCAGTGCGGTCGTAGGTGGCACCAGATACAAAAGGCTGGTCACCGCAGTCGCCGCCCCGCGTTGTATCAACAAATAAAGCAGGGAACTTCCACCCAGCGTCAGCACAAGTACCGACCAGGCCATGGCTCCGACAAAGTGGGGGTTCCAGTTGATGGGCTCTGCCTCAAGAAACGTAAACGGGAGGGTGATTGCCAGAGCCGCACACAGTTGAATGACATTGGCGGTGCGCACATCGGTCGGCTGAACAAACCGCTTCTGGTAGAGCGTGCCTGCAGTGATGCTGAAAAGCGCGACAACCGTGGCCGCCAGCGTCAATGCCGTGACTTCGTCTCCGGTACCGAATTTGCGCGATACCACCAGCAGCAAGCCGCCCAGGCCGAGTGCAAGGCCCATCCACTGCCGCAAGGTCACTTTCTGTTCACCCTGCGCATCATCACCCGATGCAATCCAGGAGACCCACAGTGCGGTCAGCACCGGTTGTAGACCCACGATCAGCGCCGCAAGGCCTGAGCCCATGCCGCCCTTGACTGCTATCCAAACGCCCCCGAGATAACCGGCGTGCATCAGCACACCGGTAAAGCCCAGGTGCACCCATTGCTGTCGACTGGCTGGCCAGACCGCACGCGCCAGAAAGATCCAGACCAGAAAACACGCGATGGAAAGCGCGTAGCGGATCGACAGAAAGCTCAGGGGCGGTGCATAAGGCAGGCCGTATTTGGCAACGATAAAGCCGGTGCTCCAGATCAGTACGAACACAACTGGCATGGCGCGTATCAGCGCGCTGTCGGAAAACTTGAAACTCACAGGAACTGTCTGAAACGAAGGTGGCTTATTTGGCCCGGGCGCGGATTTCCGGAATCGCCTTCTGAAGGTAATAAATCATGGACCAGACCGTCAGGATGGCAGAGATCCAGATCAGCCAGGTGCCCCACACATGCGTGTTGATCACGCCAAAGAGCGTGCCATCGAAGAGCAGGAAAGGAATGGCAACCATCTGCACAGTGGTCTTGACCTTGCCCAGCATATGCACAGCCACACTTTTTGTCGCGCCAATCAGGGCCATCCACTCACGCAGTGCTGAAATGGCGATTTCGCGGCCGATGATGATGAGTGCGACAAACACGTCTGCCCGCTGCAGATGAACCAGCACCAGCAGTGCGGCGCACACCAGAAATTTGTCTGCCACCGGGTCAAGGAAGGCGCCAAACGACGATGTCTGGTTGAGCTTGCGCGCCAGAAACCCGTCAAGCCAGTCCGTCGCAGCGAACACCACAAACATGACCGTAGCAATCATGTTCTGCTCGGCGGTGGCAATATTCATGTAGAAAACGCCCACGATCAACGGAATCGCGATGATTCGCGTCCAGGTCATCAGGGTGGGGATAGTCCAGAACATCTTCATGCATTTTGGCATGAGCCGGGGTGTGGGAGCCCCAACTGCCAAAAGTCAGTGCAACGCGCGATAGATTTCTTCAGCGAGTTCGCGCGAAATACCGTCCACCGTGGCGATGTCTTCGGCGCTTGCAGATGCAATCGCGCGTATGCCGCCGAAACGCTGCAGCAGGCTGGCCCGACGCTTGGGGCCTATGCCTTCAATGTCTTCAAGCTTGCTGGCCCCCACCCTCACCTTGGCACGTTTGGCACGCATGCCGGTGATGGCAAAACGGTGGGCCTCGTCGCGTATCTGGGCAATCAGCATCAGCGCTGCCGAATCACGGCCCAGATAAATTTTCTCGCGCCCATCGGCAAATACCAGCTCTTCAAGTCCAACCTTGCGGCCTTCGCCTTTTTCAACGCCCGCAATCAGACCGAGGTCAAGGCCCAACTCTTCGAACACCTCACGCGCCATGGAAACCTGCCCCTTGCCGCCATCGACGAGCACCAGGTCCGGCAGCTTTGCCTCGTTGTTGCGGGCCGCTTCTGCCAGCTTGCTGTAGCGCCGGGTAAGCACCTGACGCATGGCCGCATAGTCGTCACCGGGTGTGATGCCTTCGATGTTGTAGCGGCGGTATTCGGCACTCTGCATCTTGTGCTCATGAAACACGACGCAGGATGCCTGGGTCGATTCGCCCGCCGTGTGCGAAATGTCGAAGCACTCAATGCGCAATGCAGTCAGGTCTTCCATTTTCAGGTCAAGCGCCTCGGCCAGCGCACGCGTCCTGGCCTGCTGCGAGCCCTGTTCAGACAGCAGGCGCGCCAGTTGCAGGCTGGCATTTTTCTCGGCCATCTCCAGCCAGATGCGCCTCTGCTCACGCGGCTGGTGAATGGCTGCGATTCGGTTTCCCGTCTGCGCCATCAGCGCCGCTATCAGCTCCTTGTCTACCGGCTCGCTGCACACCAGCGTTGGGGGCACCGGCACATCCATGTAGTGCTGTGCAATGAAGGCTTCCAGCACCAGGGCTTCAAGCGTCTTGGTCCTGATGGTTTCTGCACCCTCTGCGGTCCCTGATCCATCTACCGGCTCGGCATCGAGCTCGGCAACATCGACGGCATTCTCGATGTGTGTCGGGAAATAAGGCCGGTCACCCAGATGCCTCCCCCCACGAACCATGGCCAGGTTGACGCAGGCCTTTCCGCCCTGAACTTTCACGGCCAGGATGTCCACATCCTTGTCCCCGCCGATTTCCATGGACTGCTGGTGCAACACTTTTGAGAGGGCTGACATCTGGTTGCGCAACTCGGCCGCCTGCTCAAACTCCAGTCTGTCGGCATGGTGCAGCATCTGCTGCTCAAGCCCGTTCAATATCTCCTGTGTTTCACCCTGCAGGAATTTCTCCGCATTGGCAACGTCCTGTGCGTATTGCTCGGGCGTGATGTGACCCACACACGGCGCAGAGCAGCGTTTGATCTGATACAGCAGGCAGGGCCGGGTGCGGTTGTTGAAGACCGTGTCCTCACAGGTGCGAAGCCTGAAAACCTTCTGCAGCAGCAGGATGCTTTCCTTGACCGCCCATGCACTGGGATAAGGGCCGAAATAGCGGTGCTTTTTTTCGACGGCACCCCGGTAATAGGCCACGCGGGCAAAGGTGTGCGAGGCAAGCTTGAGGTAAGGGTAACTTTTATCGTCCCGAAACAGGATATTGAACCTGGGGTTCAGCGTCTTGATCAGATTGTTTTCAAGCAGCAGCGCCTCGGCCTCGGACCGCACCACGGTCGTCTCCATGCGGACAATTTTGGTGACCATATGGCCAATTCGTGTGCCGCCATGGTTCTTCTGGAAATAGTTGGACACGCGTTTTTTCAGGTTGCGAGCCTTGCCCACATACAGCACTCCGCCTTCCGCATCAAAGTAACGGTACACACCCGGCATGGCCGGAAGCGCGGCAACCTCGCTGAGGAGTTGTGGATCGAATTCGTGGATTTTGGTCATGCAGTCAAAAAAAGCCAGCGCGTCTGGAAACCCGTATTGTGGACAATCCCGTCATGGATCACAGCGACCAAACCCTGCAATGGGACATATTTTGCAGGGTCATTGACAACTTTGGGGACATTGGCATCTGCTGGCGTCTCGCCGCAGACCTGGCCTCACGTGGCCAGCAGGTACGCCTGTGGGTTGACGACGCCAGTGCGCTGGCGTGGATGGCGCCCAACGGGCACCCATGCATCAGGATACTGGCGTGGACACCGTTGCTGGCTGACACTGACCTCGCCCTGCTGGGAAGTACGCCCTGTGATGTGCTCGTCGAAGCATTCGGTTGCGAGATCCCGGCAGAACTCCTGACTGCATGTTCTGCCCAGGCTGCCCTCAACGGCAATCCCCCTGTCTGGATCAACCTTGAATACCTCTCTGCGGAGACCTACGCAGAGCGCAACCACGCCCTTCCCTCACTGGTCAGCAGCGGCCCTGCAGCGGGATGGAAAAAATGGTTTTTTTACCCCGGCTTCACTGAGCGCACGGGTGGCTTGCTCAGGGAAAAATATCTGGCAGAAAAGCAAAATGCCTTTGTGCGCGAGGACTGGCTCGATACCCACGGTATCCCCTGGCAAGGTAAAACGCTGGTCTCGCTGTTTTGTTATGAACCCTCCTCACTGCCAGCGTTGCTTGAGCAACTGGCAACCCATGGACTTGACGGCAAGCCCGTCCAATTGCTGGTCGCAGAGGGGCGTGCCCGAGAGGCTGTCGAGGCCATGTCAGATACCTTGAAACATCCTGGCATCTCGTACCTGCCACTGCTGACCCAAACCGATTTTGATCAGCTGCTGTGGGCCTGCGACCTCAACTTTGTGCGGGGTGAAGATTCGATTGTGCGGGCCATCTGGGCCGGCAAACCGTTTGTCTGGCAGATCTACCCGCAGCACGATGGCGCGCACCACCTCAAACTTGATGCCTTTCTCAATGCCCTGAATGCACCCTCATCACTGCGGGAGTTTCACCGTTGCTGGAACGACAACGGGGCAAAGCTGGCTGCCAACAGCCTTGCAAATGACTTTCAGGCATGGCAAACCTTCGCGCGGCAGGCAAAAACAGGTCTCATGGCTAACCCTGAGCTGACGGGCAGCCTGCTGGAATTTGTGCATAAAAACCGCTAAAATCAGGGGCTTTGCTGGATTTGCCGGGTGTTTCCACCCAAGAGGGCAAGCCCGCATTCCGCCGCAGAATAGGCCTCAGGACCAGACACTGAAGCTTGAGCGGCCTACCTCACTACCGCACTATTTGCGCTGAACCCGTTATGAAAATCGCTCAAGAAATACGCGCCGGCAACGTCATCATGCACGGCAAGGAACCCATGGTTGTCCTGAAGACCGAATACAGCCGAGGCGGCCGCAACTCCGCCACCGTGCGCATGAAGCTCAAAAGCCTGATTGGCAGTTTTGGCACTGAGAACGTTTTCAAGGCCGACGACAAGATCGACCAGGTCATCCTGGACAAGAAGGATTGCACCTACTCCTACTTTGCAGACCCAATGTACATCTGCATGGACGCTGAATACAACCAGTACGAAGTCGAAGCCGAAAACATGGGCGACTCCCTGAACTACCTGCAGGACGGCATGGAGCTGGAAGTCGTGTTTTACGACGGGAAGGCCATCTCTGTCGAACTGCCGACCAACGTCGAACGTGAAATCACCTGGACGGAACCAGCCGTCAAGGGCGACACCTCGGGCAAGGTCCTCAAACCCGCCAAGATTGCAACCGGTTTTGAAATCGGCGTGCCCATTTTTGTGGCGCAAGGTGATGTGGTCGAAATCGACACCCGCACCGGCGAATACCGCAAGCGCGTCTGATCCTGCCAACGCAAAAAGAAGGCTCCCTTGTGGAGCCTTTTTTGCGTGTGACATCGCCGAAACCTGTCCCGCAACTGCAGCACAATACGGTCATGCCCAACAAGACCCACGACCTGCACTCCCCTCGCCTCGCCGACGCCTGGGCCACACTTCAAGCTCACTCCAATGCCGGCAACCAGCTTGAGCCGGACGCTTCGCGCCTGGCATTTGCCGATCCCGAATTCCTGCTGCGCCGTGAAACGCGTGGCATACGCTTTCAGCTGGAAATGCTCAAGCCCGACCTTGAACAGCAGGCACACGGAATTGAAAATACGGTGGTTGTGTTCGGCAGTGCCCGTTTTCGCAGCGAGGAAGAGTCGGCCGCCCTGCTCGCACAGGCCGAGGCGGGCAGTGACCATGAATTGACCGAACGCCTGCGCAAGCTGGCGCGCAATGCCCACTACTACGAAAAAGCCCGTGCCTTTGGAGGCCTGGTCGCAAAATACAGTGAACCCAAGCAACCGGCAGACAAACTCTTCATCTGCACTGGCGGTGGCCCCGGCATCATGCAGGCGGCCAATCGGGGGGCATTTGAAGCAGGCGGCATCAGTGTGGGCCTGGCGATCACGCTGCCCATGGAAGAAGAGGCCAACCCCTACGTACCACCCGCACTGCTTTTCAAGTTCCACTATTTTGCGCTGCGCAAAATGCATTTCATGATGCGTGCAAAGGCGCTGGTGGTGTTCCCCGGCGGGTTCGGGACGCTCGACGAGCTTTTCGAGGTCATCACCCTGGTGCAGACCCGTAAATCAAAAGCCGTGCCCATCGTCCTTTTCGGCAGTGACTACTGGAAGCGCCTGCTCAACATCGACATGATGGTAGAAGAAGGCGTGATTTCGCCCCACGACGTGAAGCTGCTGCACTATGTCGATGATCCACAACTGGCGTGGGACCTTATCAAGGACTTTTACAAGCTCTGATCATCAAGCTGCGAAGGCGGCGCACGCAAGCCCAGCACCGCCCGCGTGCCGACGCCCACAATACCGCCGAACACCCAGAACAGGCCGCTCACGCCGATAACTGCGCCCGCCAGGCCGAACAGCATGGGCATGGCCACGCTTGACGCATTGATGGTCATGAGACGCAGGCCCAGCGCCTCGCCATGTCGTGAATGTTCAGTGATCTGGTGCAACATGCTCATCACCATGGGCTGAACCGCGCCAAGCGCCAGCCCCAGAAGCACGGAGCAGATGCCCATGCCCAGCGCAGAAGTCATCAAGGGATAAACCGCAAACACCAGGGCAGTCACAGTATTGGCCGTGATGATGACGCTGCGTTCGCTGGCTTGGGCCGCCAACAGAGGCAGGGCCAGCCTCACGCCCGCTGCGGCCAGTGCAAACACACCCAGAATCGAGCCAATCACCGACGCGCTCAAACCCAGCTCATGACCCAGCAAAGGCAACACAAAGGTATGTACATCCCAAGCCGCAGCCTGCATCCAGTTGATGAAGAGCAGACGTTTGAACATGGGCGCACGCAACAGGTCCCAGGCACGGGGATTAGGGCCTTCCACGCGAGGCGCCAGCGGCAGCTCCCGAACGCCGCGTGTCATCAGCCAGCTTGCGATGGGCAGCACCGCGAGCAGGACAAAAGCCCAACGGTAGCCGGGCAAGTCACCTGCGGTGTATCCCGCATGGTCAATCATCAAGCCGGCTGCAAAAGGGCCTACAAAATTGGCGGCCGCCGGGGCTATGGCCAGCCAGCTGAAAACCTGCTTGAGTTGCTGCGCACCCTCGGCGGCACGGCCGGCATGGCGTTGCAGTGAAATGACAGCTACGCCTGTTGCACCGCCGGTCAGCAATGCAGCAACACACAGTACGGGAAATATTGGCAGGGCAGCGGCAAGGCCTGCCCCGGTGGCCGCCGCCATCACAGACAGTGCAAGGGGCTTTCGCAGCCCGTGACGATCTGCGAACCGCCCCGCAGGCAGCGCCAGGAATACCTGCGTGAGCGCAAACAGTGCCAGCAACACACCTACCGCAGCAGCGCTGTAGCCGAGCTGCAACGCCAGCAAAGGGCCGGCCAGACGCATGCCCGTCATGGCGGCATGCAGGCACACCTGCGCGAAGATCAGCCTGAGCAGTTCCCGATTCATTTTTCGAAAGAGAGAATCAGATTGGAATTACCTGTCAAAAAGCCTGGCCAGCCAAGTATTTGATAGCAGACCTGGTTCACAGCAGCGTTTCGTCACCTTCGTCGGCAGGCGGCAAAATGCCTTTGGCCTGCCCTTCCGGCAAGGCCTCCACCTGCCGCAAGGCGCGGTGCATGACATTGCTGCGGGTCTGTGCCTGATCGAGGGTGTTGAGCACCGTCTGGGTTTGCGCCTTCACTTTCGACAGCACATCGCCGAACTTGGTGAACTCGGCTTTCACCGCGCCCAGCACCTGCCAGACTTCGCTCGAGCGTTTCTCTAGCGCCAGGGTTCTGAAACCCATCTGGAGCGAATTGAGAATCGCCAGCAGGGTCGTCGGGCCGGCCAGCACAATCCGGTGCCTGCGCTGCAGGCCCTGCATCAGGTCGGGGCGGCGAAGCACCTCGGCATACAGCCCTTCCGTCGGCAGGAACAGGATGGCGAAGTCGGTGGTATGCGGCGGCTCGATGTATTTTTCTTCGATAGAACGCGCCTCCAGCCAGATGCGGGCCTCGAGCGCCTTGCCTGCCAGTTCCGCCGCTATCGGGTCGGCGCGCTGCTGCGCATCAAGCAGGCGTTCGTAATCTTCATTCGGAAATTTCGCATCAATGGGCAGCCACAGCGGCTCGCCGTGCGCGCTGCGGCCGGGCAACCGGATCGCAAAATCCACCGAGTTGCGCGTGCCGGGCCGGGTGCATACCTGCGCTGCGTACTGCTCTGCGGCAAACACCTGTTCGAGCAGGGCTTCAAGTTGCGCCTCGCCAAAAATGCCGCGTGTCTTGACATTGGTCAGCAAATGCTTCAGGTCCCCAACGCCCTGTGCCAGTGTCTGCATTTCACCCAGGCCCTTGTGCACCTGCTCCAGCCTGTCGGCTACCTGCTTGAAGCTTTCACCCAGACGCGCTTCGAGCGTGGTCTGCAGCTTTTCATCCACGGTTTTTCGCATCTCGTCGAGCTTGGCGGAATTGGTCTGCTGCAACTGGGCAAGTTGCTGCGCCAGCGTCTCACGCACCTCCATCATGCGGCGTGCATTTGACTCACTGACCGACTGGAGTTGAATGGTCAGCGTGTCTGAAAGCGTTTTTTGAAGCAGCGTCAACTGCTGGCCGAAAGCGTCAATCTGCGTGTTCTGGGTGCGGATGGCCTCAGCACTTTGCTGCACCAGCGTTTGCTGGAATGTCGCAAAAGTGGTCGCCAGTTCCTGCCTGCTGGCGCGGGAGTTCTCGCTGATCTCGCGCCTGAGTTCACGCTCGGTCTTTTCATGCCCGGCAGCGATACCCTCAAGCAGCAATGCCCGGCCCTGTGTATCAGATGATGATTTGCCAAATGCCAGCCAAACCACCAGGAGCAGGTTGGCAATGAGCAGCGTTACCAGGAGCCAAAGCTGGATCGATGTCATGGACGCCCGGCAAGCACTTCAGGATTGAGGGGACTCAAAGGACTTTTTCCACGGAGAAAGGCGATGACGTTATCCGCGGCAAGATTGATCATGGCGAGGCGGGTGGGCCGGGTGGCGCTGGCGATGTGGGGGGTCAGAACGACATTCGGAACCGTCAGCAGATCGGGGTGTACTTTGGGTTCGCCCTCATACACGTCCAGGCCTGCCGCAGCGAGCCGCCCTTCCCGCAAGGCCACTGCAAGAGCAGCGTCATCCACAATCCCGCCCCGTGCGATATTGACGAGTGTCGCGGTCGGCTTCATCAGGGCAAGTTCCGCCGCACCAATTGTGTGATGTGAGGCAGGTGAATAAGGCAGCACGAGCATCAGGTGATCAGCCTTTTCAAGCAGTTCCGCCTTGCTGACAAACGTCGCCTTGCAAGACGCTTCAAGGCCAGGGTCAAGACGGGAGCGGTTGTGATAGATCACCCGCATGCCGAATCCATGTGCGCCGCGTCTGGCGATGCCCTGGCCAATGCGGCCCATGCCCAGAATGCCGAGTGTGGCGCCATGAATATCCGAGCCGGACAGCATGTCGTAGGACCACCGGCTCCACTTGCCGGCACGCAAAAAATGCTCCGCTTCAGCGATGCGCCGTGCTGCAGCCATCATCAGCGCAAAGCCAAAATCGGCCGTCGTTTCCGTGAGCACATCAGGTGCATTGGTGGCCAGCACACCGGCTGCAGTCATGGCCTCAACATCAAAATTATTAAACCCCACAGCCGCGTTGGAACATATCTTCAGGTCGGGACAGGCCCTGATGACATCAGCGTCAATGCGGTCCCCGTTGGTTGTGATGACGCCCTGCTTGCCCTGAAGTTTTTCAATGAGTTTCGCCTTGTCCCAGACGTCATCAGCCTGGTTGGACTCGACATCGAGGTGCTGACCGAGACGGGCAATAACTTCCGGAAATGCAGCTCTCGCAACCAGGATTTTTGGTTTGGACATCGGGTTTCGCTTTTTGTAATCAGGCTATTTCAAAAACCTGTCGAAGGTAAGCCAGGTATTTTTCATCGTCGCACATGTTCTTCGAGGGTGTGTCGGACAGCTTGGCCACAGGCTGGCCATTGCAGCGGATCATCTTGATGACGATCTGCAGCGGGTCGTAACCCAGGTCGTTGGTCAGGTTGGTGCCAATGCCGAAAGCCAGCTGGCAGCGGCCGCGGAACTGCTGGTAAAGCTCTATGGTGCGCGGCACGGTCAGGCCGTCGCTGAAGATAAGGGTTTTGGTTTTGGGATCAACACGGTTTTTGGCGTAGTGGGCCAGCATCCGCTCGCCCCACTGGAACGGGTCGCCGCTGTCGTGGCGGGCGCCATCGAACAGCTTGCAAAAATACATGTCGAAGTCGCGAAGAAAGGCACTCATGCCGTAGACATCCGACAGCGCAATGCCGAGGTCACCGCGATATTCCTTCGCCCATGATTCAAAACCGAAAACCTGGCTGTCACGCAGGCGCGGGCCCAGCCCCTGGCAGGCCTGAAGGTATTCATGCGCCATGGTGCCCAGGGGCAGGATGCCCAGCTTCATCGCAAACAGCACGTTGCTGGTACCGGCAAACTGCCCGGTCGGGCCGGTGCCCAGCCGGGCACTCAGGGTACGCAGAACCTCTTCATGCCAGTCCTTGCCAAATCGCCGGCGCGTACCGTAATCGGCGATCTTCAGTTCGTGCAAACCATTGGCCTGAAGTTCAAGAATCTTGGTATCAAGTCGTTTGCGGCCCTGTGCCAGATCAGGTTTTTTCTGCGTGTTGCGAAAATAAACCTCGTTGATGATGGCCAGGACAGGGATTTCAAACAGGATGGTATGAAGCCAGGGGCCCTTGATCGACACCTCGATCTCGCCCGAAGGCTGGGCCGTGATGGTCACGTACTTTTCATTGAGCCTGAAGATGCCGAGAAAGTCCACAAAGTCGCTTTTGATGAAGCGCATGGCCTTGAGGTATGCAAGTTCAGCATCCTGAAATCGCAGGCTGCACAAGCCGCGAATCTCCTCGCGAATCTCGTTCACATAAGGTGCCAGGTCGCTGATGCCCGCCGTGCCGGCGTTACGGCACTTGAAGCGGTACTCAACTTCCGCCCCCGGAAACTGGTGCAACACCACCTGCATCATGGTGAACTTGTAGAGGTCGGTATCAAGCAGGCTTGTAATGATCATGGGCACTTCATAAATCCATTTTTCGGGCGAATTGCTGCGTTGCGGTGTGCTCGCAATCCTCATGTACCGGGGTACATTCCGGTTGCTGCGCGCACCACGCCTTGCACTTCATCCCGAAATTCTGGATTTCTGAAGTGCCCATGGTGCTATGCGCGCCAGATTTCAACCGAGAAAATCCACTTCAAACAGCAGCGTCGCGTTTGGCGGGATGACGCCACCAGCGCCGCGTGCGCCGTAGCCCAGCTCAGCCGGGATGATCAGGCGACGCGTGCCGCCGACCGACATGCCCTGCACGCCCTCGTCCCAGCCTTTGATGACCTGGCCTGCGCCCAGCGAGAACTCGAAGGGCTGGCCGCGGTCCTTGCTGGAGTCGAACTTGGCGCCCTGCACGCCGCCGTTGTACAGCCAGCCGGTGTAATGCACCTTGACGTTCTGGCCAGCCTTGGCGATGGCGCCCGAGCCGAGAACGGTGTCTTCATATTGCAAACCGGAAGGGTTGGTGGTGATGGCCATGGTGGTGTCTTTCTGAATGATGTGCG
>JAZKHN010000002.1:16327-17762 GCA_040385325.1 Pseudomonadota bacterium | reverse complement strand
AGCCAGGTTGTGAACTCTGCAGCCGGAACGCGCGGGGTGCGGAATGTGTTGACGAGTACCGACTCGTCGGCATACCCCAATGCCATGCCACAAACCAGCATCTCTTCGGGTCCCGCGCCTATGTGCGGCATGATGATGCTGGCAAAGCCGTTCCACGCGGCCTGCGGGCAGGTGTGCAGGCCGTGTCCACGTGCAGCGACCATGATGTTCTGCAAGAACATGCCGTAGTCGACCAGCGAGCCTCGTCCCATGACCTTGTCCATGGTGAACATCAACCCCACGGGCGCATCGAAGAAGCGGTAGTTGCGCTGGTGCTGGGCGTGCATCTTGTCCTTGTCGCCCTTGGTGATGCCGAGCAGGCCATACAGGCCCCAGCCGTTTTCGCGCCGGCGGTCTATGTAGGGCGATACCCATTTCTCGGGGTAGTAGTCGTATTCCTCCCGGTATTGCGCGGCCAGCGACGGATCGGCGCGCAAGGCGTCGTGGGCGCTGACGACCTTGTCCACCAGGGTGTCACGGCTGGTGCCCTGCAGCACATAGGTTTTCCAGGGCTGGGTGTTGGTGCCCGACGGTGCGCGGCTGGCCACGTCAAGAATGTGCGCAATGGTTTCCTTTGCCACCGGTTTTGGCAAAAATTCGCGCATCGACTGGCGGCTCTCTATGGCCTCATCAACCGGGTTGGCACTCGCTACAGGAAGGGCTGCATTCACTTGAGGGTCTCCAGTACAGAAAGTAATTCGGATGGCAGGGGCACGGGCCGTCTGGTTTGCCTGTCTACGTAGACGTGTATGAAATGCCCCCGCGCTGCACAGGTTTGCGCGGCATCTTCGGGGAAAAGACCGACTTCATAACGCACGCTGGAGGAACCAATGTGCGCAACGCGGATGCCGGCGACCACATTTTCGGGAAAGGCCAGCGGCGCAAAGTAGTTGCACTGGGTTTCAATCACCAGGCCAATCACCTTGCCGTTGTGGATATCGATGGCACCCTTGTCGATCAACAGGCCGTTGACGGCGGTGTCAAACCAGCTGTAGTAGACGACATTGTTGACGTGGCCATAAACGTCGTTGTCGGACCATCGGGTGCCAATGGGTCGGAAAGCCTTGAAGGCGCTGCGGGGCTCGGCCTGAGGTCTTGTCGGGGAAGTCATGAGCGCTTATTTTGCCAGCGCCGCAGGGCCGGCGTTTTCAGCCGGCTTCGGTGAAATGCGATCTGGCTCACGCCCCAGCAACTCCTGCAGGCGGTTGGGCGAAGGCACGTTGTCGCGTTGCAGCAATATCCAGTGGCCATATGAGAACGGCGAGAAGTGAAACAGGTCGCAGGCGTGCGAACCAAGTCGCGTCGCCCAGTCCACCATGGGCAGTTGCAGGGCTTTGCTCGCGGTATAGCCTGTGCGAAGCTCCCTGAGGTATTCGCCGTAGCCGAAATGCCGGGT
>JAZKHN010000002.1:8672-16227 GCA_040385325.1 Pseudomonadota bacterium | reverse complement strand
TCATAGGTTTCGCCGGGCCGCTGCCGCAGGATGCCGACACAATTGACGACCACGTCAAAACCCTCTATCAACGGCGCCCATGCCCCGGGCTGCAGCAACTGTTCGAAGCGCAGCGCCTGCCAGCGGGCGAAAGCATAGTCATGACGGTGGCGGGACGGGTCACGGCTGCCTATGGTGACGTCCGCGCCGGCGGCATGCAGCGCGGCAGCCGCATGGCGGCCTATGAAGCCCGCGCCACCGAGGACAAGGACGCGGAGGGGAATCGCGGGGGGAGAAACATCGCTTGCAGATGGCATTTTTTTGGTTCTTGTTGTGAGGGCTGAAAGCCCCGGTGCAATGTAGCAGCCGCGGCGTCAGGCATTCCACCGCCGCCAGTACTCCAGCGCCACCCGGTATGTGTTGACCTGCACCTGCACGGTCTCGTCTATCTTTACGCCGTAACCCCCGGCCATCGAGAACGCCAGCGGTATCCGGCGTTGCCAGGCCCAGTCGAAGACGCGGCGGTCACGCGCCTCCAGCCCGTCATAACTCAGCTTGAGCCGGCCCAGCCTGTCGCCCTCAAACGGGTCAGCGCCAGCCAGAAAAAACACCAGCGCCGGCTCGAACCGGCGCTCAAGTTCCTCCAGCGCATGCTCAAGCGCCTCCAGGTAAGGGCCGTCGGTACAACCGTCGGGCAACTCCACATCCAGGTCGCTTGCTTCCTTGCGAAACGGGAAGTTCTTTTCACCGTGCATGGACAAGGTGAACACGCTGGCATCGTTGGCAAAAATGCTGGCCGTGCCGTTGCCCTGATGCACGTCAAGGTCAATCACGGCGACCTGCAATGGTTTTCTGGTCTGCCTGAAGTGCCTGGCCCACTCGGCTTGCATCAGGCGTGCAGCGACAGCCGCATCGTTGAAGACGCAAAACCCGCCGCCCTTGTGCGCATAAGAGTGATGCGTGCCCCCAGCCATGTTGCCGGCGACGCCCTCGGGCTTGCCCGTGCCCAGGCCGAGCGCCACCCGTGCGGCCGCCACAGTCGCGCCGGCAGATCGCCTTGCCCGCTCCGACATGCCCGGGCTCCAGGGAAAACCGATCTCGCGCTGGGCAGGCGCAGGCAAGGTGCCGTGGGTGATGGCGTCTATATATGCAGGTGTGTGAACCATGGCCAGTTCACCATCGCTTGCGGCGGGCGCCTGCGCCATGCGCACCTGCGGCAATTCGGCCACCACACGGTCCCGCAGCAGGCTGTATTTCGCCATCGGGAAGCGGTGCCCTTCCGGCAGGGGCAGCACAAAGTTATCGGCGTAAAAAGCTTTCAACGGGATATTCCAGGCAGTTGGGAGAAAGGTCGCCTTCATTGGAGAAATGCGGTTTTAAGGGCCGTGAAATAGGGCGTTACAACTAGAATGGTGCACCGCAGCAAAAAGTACTTGCAAGCGCTCCGGGTAATCCCTATACTTCAGGTCATGTTGCAGTGCAGCAATTCAGCGCAGCAACTAGTTTTCAAACCCTTACTCACTATATTGGAGATTTAAATATGTTGACCGCTGAACAAATCATGGCCTCCCACAAAGCCAACATCGAAACCCTGTTTGGTCTGACCCACAAGGCCTTTGAAGGCGTTGAGAAACTGGTCGAACTGAATGTGCAAGCCACCAAAGCTGCCCTGGCTGAAACCGCCAACCACGCACAAGCCGTGATGGGCGTCAAAGACGCACAGGAACTGATGGCCCTGCAGGCCGGCATGGTCCAGCCCCTGGCTGAAAAGACCGCTGCCTACAGCCGTCATCTGTATGACATCGCTTCTGCTGCTGGCGCCGACATCGGCAAAACCTTCGAAGCACAGACCGCCGATGCACAGAAAAAGGTTCTGGGCCTGGTCGACAACGCTACCAAGAATGCACCTGCCGGTTCCGAAACCGCTGTTGCCGTCATGAAAAGCGCCGTTGCTGCCGCCAACAATGCCTTCGAATCCATGCAAAAAGCTGTGAAGCAAGCCAGCGACATGGCCGAAGCCAACTTCAACACCGTGGCTGCTTCCGCAGTGAGCGCCACCAAGACCGCCACCAAAAAGCGTTAATTCGCTGATGGCGAGTCCGGACGGGTTGCCTTCAAGGCGGCCCTCCTGAACCGGTTGTCTCCTCGGATCCGTTCGAAATTCATTTCATGGATCCAGTTAAGCCCAGTCTCGCGACTGGGCTTTTTTTTGCCTGGCTTTTGGTTTCCATGCTGCTGAGGCGAGCTGCACCAGTGATTTTTAATGTACACGGCAAATTTTTAACGTGTACGTTAAATTTTCGTGAAAAGTTAATATGGAAGTTAACTTTTGGGCTTTCGGCGTCGACCAGAAAGCAAAACTGTCTTCAAAACGGCTAAAAAAGGCTGTTTTTAGGCATTAAATCAGGCTGCAGACCAATAGATACGTGCGTGAACAGCTACTAAAACAATAGCATACACACACCTCGTCGGTGTGCGTGACTGCGCCACAAGACAGGCAGCGAGGGGCTAACGAGCCGCCGCAGCCTCCAGTTTTGCCCTCAGCGCCGGCAGCGCAGCCTGCATGGCCGCCCTGCCAGCGTCGATGGCGCGCTGGCGAGCCGAAAAGTCGGCGCTCTTCAGCCCCACCAGTGACGGCCGCACCACCACGTCAGCGTCTTTCAGCTCGTACTGGTTGATGCTTTTGCCCATGATGGCAAATGTCTGCAGCAGGATTTGCAGCGTGTCGCCCGCCGGGTTGCCTTCGGGCGGGCTGGAGATGTCAACCGCCACCACCACATCGGAACCCATCTGGCGGGCGTAACGCACCGGCACCGGCGAGACCAGTCCGCCATCGACATATTCCCGCCCGTTGATCTTCACCGGCACAAACACCGCAGGCACTGCGCTTGACGCACGCACCGCCGTGCCGGTGTCACCGCGCTGGAACAGCACCGCCTGGCCGCTGTTCAGGTCGGTGGCCACAATGCCCAGCGGCATGGGCATGTTCTCGATGAGCTTGCCGGCGACCAGGTCGTTCACATAGCGCGCCAGCGCATCGCCCCTGAACATGCCGCGCCCAAGGATGGGCAGCATCCAGTCGGTGATGGCGACCTCCTCCATGTTGAGCGCGGTCTGCTGCAGCTGTGCGCTGGTCTTGCCGCTGGCGTACAGCGCGGCGACCAGGCTACCCGCAGAAGTGCCAACCACCAGTTGCGGTTTCAGCCCGGCTTCTTCCAGCACGGCGATCACACCCACATGCGCAAAGCCGCGCGCCGCGCCGCCGCCCAGGGCCAGGCCTATCCTGACTGGCCTGGCAGGTGCCGTTGTGCTGGCAACAGATGCGGGTGCAGGGGGGCCAGATACAAACGAAGGCGTAGAGCAGGCAGCCAAAAGTGCCGACACGGCGACGGAGGCGATCAGCGCAGCGCGGCGAAGGAATTGTTGGGTGTTGTGGGGAGAGTGGGTGGTCATGCAGATCCAGATGGAGCGCCCATTTTGCCCGGACCGCCCTGCCCATGCGCCATAATTGACCTTTACGTTAACGTCAACTGCGGTAACGCCGTATCCCCTCCCCCATCAATCTCAAGGAAGACATCTCATGGACATCAAAGGCAAGGTATTTATCGTCACCGGTGGCGCTTCAGGTCTGGGCGAAGGCACGGCGCGCATGCTGGCTGAAAACGGCGCCAAAGTCGTCATCGCCGACATGCAGATCGAAAAAGGCGAAGCAGTCGCCAAGGAAATCGGCGGCGCCTTCGTCAAGTGCGATGTCAGCCAGGAAGCCGACGGCCAGGCTGTGGTGGCCAAGGCTGTCTCCATGGGCAAACTGATGGGCCTGGTCAACTGCGCCGGCATCGCCACCGGTGAAAAAACCGTCGGCAAGAATGGCGCGCACAGCCTGGCGGTATTCAACAAAACCATCACCGTCAACCTGATCGGCAGCTTCAACATGATTCGCCTGGCCGCTGACGCCATGTGCAAGAACGAGCCTGAAGCCACCGGTGAGCGCGGTGTGCTGATTTCCACCGCCTCTGTTGCAGCGTACGACGGCCAGATCGGCCAGGCGGCCTACAGCGCGTCAAAAGGCGGCGTGGTCGGCATGACTCTGCCGATTGCCCGGGACCTGGCGCGCAACGGCATCCGCAACATGACGATTGCCCCCGGCATCTTCGGCACGCCCATGATGTTCGGCATGCCCAAGGAAGTCCAGGACTCGCTGGCTGCCGCCGTGCCCTTCCCAAGCCGTCTGGGCACCCCGCAGGACTACGCCAAGCTGGCCAAACACATTATTGAGAACGACATGCTCAATGGCGAAGTGATCCGCCTGGACGGCGCGATTCGCCTCGCACCGAAGTAATCCGGCTTGCGGGCGGGCATGGCCCCGCCCCTGCCCGAATTCGTGAAAGAGCTGGCGTCCGACAGCGCGCTTCTCCCCTGGCGGCTTAACATGGCCTTCATCGAAGCCCAAGGGGATTGCATGAAACGCCTGATCACGCCACTTCTGCTCGCCGGAACGCTGGCCGCCGCGCTCACGGCCTGTTCCACGTCGCCGGGCAGCTTCAGCTACACCACGCCAGACCAGCCCGAGGGCTCATCGGGCTACACCGAAAAGCCGGGCTGGGCGACCAGCAAATACTCGGTCGCAGCGGCCAACCCGCTGGCCACCGACGCGGGCTACCAGATCCTCAAGGCTGGCGGTTCTGCGATCGATGCCGCGATTGCCGTGCAGATGGTGCTGGCGCTGGTGGAGCCGCAATCGAGCGGCATCGCGGGCGGTTCATTTCTTTTGCATTTCAACGGCAAGGATGTCGAAGCCTTTGACGGCCGCGAAACCGCACCTGCAGCCGCCACCGACAAACTTTTCATCGGCGCAGACGGCAAGCCCATGGCGTTTTACGACGCGGTGGTGGGTGGCCGCTCGGTCGGCACGCCGGGCGCCGTGCGCATGCTGGAGATGGCGCACAGACAATATGGCAAGCTGCCCTGGGCACAGCTCTTTCAGCCGGCCATCAGCCTGTCTGAAAACGGCTTCAAGGTCAGCAGGCGGCTTAGCACGCTGCTGGTGCCCGAGGTCCACCTGAAAAAAGACCCGGTCGCTCTCGCCTACTTCTACGATGCAAACGGCCAGCCCTGGCCGGTCGGGCATGTGCTGAAAAACCCCGAACTTGCTGCCGTGCTCAAACAGATCGCCGCCAGCGGTTCGAAGGCATTGCTCGAAGGCGAAGTCGCCCAGGCCATCGTCGACAAGGTACAAAAACACCGGACCAACCCGGGCCAGCTCAGCATGGCCGATCTGGCGGGCTACCAACCCAAAAAACGCGACCCGCTGTGCTACGACTATGCGGCGATGGGCAAGAACTATCGGCTTTGCGGCATGCCGCCGCCCAGCTCGGGGGCGATTGCCATCGGGCAGATTCTGGGCATGCTCAACACCACACCCGCAGCAACCCTGCCGCCGCTGCGGACCATGACGGACACCGGCATACGCTGCGTGCGTGCGCCCTGCCCCAGCCAGATGGAAAGCGTGCTACCCACACCGGACTGGCTGCACCTGTACACCGAGGCCTCACGCCTGGCCTACGCAGACCGGGCACAGTACCTGGGCGACCCCGACTTTGTTCAGCCGCCCGCAGGCAGCTGGATGAGCCTGCTGGAGCCGTCTTACCTGGCCAGCCGTGCAAAGCTCATAGGACAGCAGAGCATGAAGACGGCGACACCGGGCAAACCACCGGGCACGCTGAGCAGTTACGCACCCATGCCGGACCAGGCCGAATACGGCACATCACACATCTCCATCATCGACCCCTGGGGCAATGCGATTGCCATGACCACCACGATTGAAGACGCCTGGGGTTCGCGGCAAATGGTGAACCGGGGCAAGGGCCTGGCCGGCGGCTTTCTGCTCAATAACGAGCTCACCGACTTCAGCTTCGCGCCTACGGATGCATCGGGCGCACCGATTGCCAATCGTGTGCAGGGCGGCAAGCGGCCGCGTTCGTCCATGGCGCCCACGCTGGTGTTCGACAAGGCCACCGGCCAGCTGGTCATGACCACGGGCAGCCCGGGCGGCGCAGTCATCATTCATTTCACGGGCAAGACGATCTATGGCGTGCTCAACTGGGGCCTCAACATCCAGCAGGCCATCAACCTGCCCAACTTCGGCTCGCTCAACGGCCCGACGCTGCTGGAGGCCGGGCGCTTCCCCCCATCCACCGCCGAAGCCCTGCGCGCACGCGGTCATGAGGTGCGCGAACAGGACATGACCAGCGGCCTGCAGGGCATACAACGCACGCCCACCGGCTTTTTTGGCGGCGCCGACCCGCGCCGCGAAGGCATTGTGATGGGCGAGTGAAGGGGGATCGCTGGCGGCGCTACCTGCGCTGCCGGTTTATGAGAACATCGATTGGTCGCTGTCTCAGCGCATATTTTTTCTGCTTCTGGAGCCTCAACATGCTGAACACCCTTCAAAAACACCTGTTCACCGCCGGCGCACTCTGCGCAATGGTCGCCCTCTCTACCCCAGCCCACGCCGGCAAGACGCTAGACGCCATCAAGGCAAGGGGCCAGCTGGTCTGCGGCGTCAGCAGCGGCGTGGCCGGTTTCTCGCAGGCCGACAGTGCCGGCAAGTGGTCGGGCATAGACGTCGATGTGTGCCGTGCCATTGCCGCCAGCGTGCTGGGCGATGCCAACAAGGTCAAGTGGGTGCCGCTGGTGTCGCAGCAACGCTTTGCCGCCCTGCAATCCGGTGAGGTCGACATCCTGTCGCGCAACACAACCTGGACCATGACCCGCGACGTGTCGCTGGGCCTGGCCTTTACCGGCGTGGTCTATTACGACGGCCAGGGCTTCATGGTGCCCACCAGGAGCAAGGTCAAAAGCGCCAAACAGCTCAAGGGCGCGACGGTGTGCGTGCAGTCGGGCACCACGACGGAAAAAAACCTCAGCGAGTTCTCGCGCATCAACAACCTGAACCTCAAACCCGTGGTGTTTGAAAAGTTCGACGCTGCCAATGCCGCCTACTTCTCGGGCCGCTGTCAGGCCTACACCACCGACGCCTCGGGCCTCGCCTCCATCCGCAACAAGGAAGCCAAGACGCCGGCCGATCACGTAGTGCTGCCCGAACTGATCTCAAAGGAACCCCTCGGCCCCGCGATACGGCGCGGTGACGACGAGTTTTTTGCGATCACCAAATGGGTGGTGTTTGGCCTCATCGAAGCCGAGGAATACGGCGTGACCCAGGCCAATGTCGATACCCTGCAAAAAGACAGCAAAGACCCCAACGTCGGCCGCCTGCTGGGCACCACGGAAGACACAGGCAAGCTGCTGGGCCTGGACAAGGACTGGCTGGCACGCGCCATCAAGGCCAGCGGCAACTACGGCGAGATGTTTGAACGCAACGTCGGCCCCAAGAGCCCACTGGGCCTGCCGCGCGGCAGCAATAACTTGTGGTCCAAAGGCGGCTTGATGTACGCACCACCTGTTCGTTAATGCATGAGCATTCGCCGCCGCTGATTCCTGCCAGGCCGCCAGCTCCCAGGCGGCCTTTCTCATGGCGCGGTGCGAAGGCGCGCGGCATCGTCTACCAGGTGCTGGC
>JAZKHN010000002.1:0-8572 GCA_040385325.1 Pseudomonadota bacterium | reverse complement strand
CGCACCATGCGCCTCATCGTGCTGCCGCAAGCACTGCGCCTGATCATTCCGCCGCTCACCAACCAGTATCTGAATCTGACCAAAAATTCTTCGCTGGCAGTTGCGGTGGGCTACCCGGAGCTGGTGTCGATTGCCAACACGTCCATGAACCAGTCCGGCCGTGCGGTGGAATGCATCGCCATCATCATGCTGGTTTATTTGACGCTCTCACTCATCACCTCGGCATTGATGAACTGGTTCAACCGCCGGGCGGCGATCAGGGAGCGCTAGCATATGGCCCAGGTTTTTCAGTCGATTGCAGCGAGGCCCGCGCCTGTCCACACCACTGGCGTGATGGCGCGCGTGCGGACGAATTTTTTCTCAAGCGCTCCGAATGCCATCATCACCCTGTTTCTGCTGGCGCTGTCCATGTGGCTCTTGGTCAAGGCCATTGACTGGGGGGTACTGCACGCGGTGTTTGCTGCTGACGCCGACCGCTGCCAGGCGGCGCGCGGCATAGGTGCATGCTGGGGCGTCATCAATGAGAAGGCACGTTTCATACTTCTGGGACGTTATCCGCAGGAAGAACAGTGGCGGCCCGTGCTGGCCAGCCTTGCATTGATGGCGCCGGTGTTTGCAAGCTGCAGCAGACGCTTCTGGCGACCGTCGCTCGCCCTGATCTGGGTCGCAGGGCTGGCCGTATTTTTTATATTGATGGGCGGAGGTATCGCCGGGCTCGGCAAGGTGCCCACAGACCTGTGGGGCGGGCTGCCGCTGACCCTGATGCTCAGCGTGCTGTCCATGGTTTTGGCATTTCCCCTCTCGGTGCTTGTGGCGCTTGGCAGGCGCTCCAGCCTGTCGGCCATACGCGCCATTTGCCTGGCCTACATCGAACTGGTACGCGGTGTGCCCCTGATCTCGGTGCTGTTCATGGCGTCCTTCATGTTCCCGCTTTTCATGCCGGTGGGCAAAACGCCGGACGTGCTGGTCAGGGTGGTCATCGGCGTCACGCTGTTCGCAGCGGCCTACATGGCCGAGATCATTCGCGGCGGCCTGCAGACCGTAGGACGCGGCCAGACAGAGGCCGCTGCCAGCATGGGCCTGAGTTACTGGCAGGCGCAGCGCAAGATCATCCTGCCGCAGGCGCTGGCCGCCGTGGTGCCCAGCATCGTCAACAACTTCATCTCGCTGTTCAAGGACACCTCCCTCGTGACCATCGTCTCGCTGTACGAATTGACAGGCGCCCTGTCGCTCGCGCTGGGGTCCGACCCCAACTGGCGTCCGTTCAAGATCGAGGCGTATCTTTTTATCGCCACCATTTATTTCGCTTTCTGCTACGCCATGTCACGCTACAGCCTGCGGCTTGAAAAACGGCTGGCACACGGTACACATACAAACAATGACTGAACCCATCATCCGTTTCAACAAGGTCAACAAGTGGTTTGGCGATTTCCACGTGTTGCGCGACATTGACCTGTCGGTTGCAGCAGGAGAGCGCATCGTCATCTGCGGACCGTCGGGCTCGGGCAAATCCACACTCATCCGCTGCGTCAATGCACTGGAGGAGTATCAGGAAGGCACGCTGACTGTGGCGGACACTGTTCTGGGCGACAACATCAAGACCGTTGAAGCCGTGCGCCGGCAGGTCGGCATGGTGTTCCAGCAATTCAACCTCTTCCCGCATTTGACGGTACTTGAGAACCTCACGCTCGCACCTGTCTGGGTAGCTGGCCTGTCGAAAAAAGAAGCTGCCGAACGCGGCATGGCACAACTGGAGCGCGTACGCATTGCCGAGCAGGCCGCCAAGTACCCGCTGCAGCTCTCTGGCGGCCAGCAGCAGCGCGTGGCGATAGCGCGAACCCTTTGCATGCAGCCAAAAATCATGCTGTTTGATGAGCCTACCTCGGCCCTGGACCCAGAAATGATCAAGGAAGTGCTCGACGTGATCGTCAGCCTGGCAGACCAGGGCATGACCATGCTGTGCGTCACCCATGAAATGGGTTTTGCACGGGCAGTTGCTGACCGCATCATCTTCATGGACGAAGGCCAGATTGTTGAAGAAAACACGCCAGACGCGTTTTTCACCGCGCCCCGCACGGATCGCGGCCGGGACTTTCTGTCAAAAATTCTGGGCCACTGACCCCGACGTCACACGTCAATCGCCGCAGCCGACCCCGCCTGCTTGCGCAGCTCGAACTTCTGTATCTTGCCGGTTGATGTTTTTGGCAGTTCGCCAAACACAACCGCACGCGGCACCTTGAAGGCGGCCATGTGTTTTTTGCAATGTGCCACGATGTCTTCAGCCGTGGTTTGCGCGCCGGCCTTCAGTTCGATGAAGGCACATGGCGTTTCGCCCCAGCGCGCATCAGGTTTGGCCACGACGGCCGCAGCCAGAACTGCGGGATGACGGTACAGCACATCCTCCACCTCAATCGATGAGATGTTTTCACCGCCCGAAATGATGATGTCCTTGCTGCGGTCCTTGATCTTCATGTAGCCATCGGGGTACATGACCGCGAGGTCGCCCGAATGAAACCAGCCGCCGGCAAAAGCGTCCTGGGTTGCCTTGGGGTTTTTGAGGTACCCCTTCATGCCGATGTTGCCCTTGAACATGATTTCGCCCATGGTCTCGCCATCCATCGGCACCGGCTGCATGGTCTCGGGGTTGAGCACGCGTGCGTCACGCTCAAGGTGGTAACGAACGCCCTGGCGTGAGTTGAGCCGTGCGCGTTCGCCCACGTCGAGCGTGTCCCAGCCCTCCTGTGCCGGGCACACCGTTGCCGGTCCGTACACCTCGGTCAGGCCATAGACGTGCGTCAGGTCAAAACCCATGGCTTCCATGCCTTCGATCATCGACGCCGGTGGTGCAGCCCCGGCGACAAACGCCTTGACACCCTGCGGCAGGCCGACTTTCATGGCATCGGGTGCATTGACCAGCAATCCGTGAACAATGGGTGCGCCGCAGTAGTGCGTCACGCCGTGGTCGCGCATGGCGTCGAACACCGCCTGTGCCTCAACCTTGCGCAGGCAGACATTGACACCGGCCCTCGAGGCTATCGCCCACGGAAAAGTCCAGCCGTTGCAATGGAACATGGGCAGCGTCCACAAATACACCGCGTGTTTGGGCATGTCCCATTCCATGATGTTGGACAGCGCGGCCAGCGTCGCGCCACGGTGGTGGTAAACAACGCCCTTGGGGTTGCCGGTGGTGCCGCTGGTGTAGTTCAGCGCAATCGCATCCCACTCGTTGGCGGGCAGCGCCCATGCGTAGCCTGCGTCGCCGGTAGCGATGAAATTTTCGTAAGTAACGCTGCCTATGCGCTCTGCCTTGCCGGTGAACACCGCATCTTCAACATCAATGACAAGCACAGGCGTGGTTGCCTTGCGCAGCGCCAGTGCAGCCTTCATGGTGGGCGCGAACTCCGGATCAACAATCACCACTTTGGCCTCGCCGTGGTCCAGCATGAAGGCGATGGTTTCCGCGTCGAGTCGCGTGTTCAGCGCATTCAGCACCGCGCCTGTCACTGGAATGCCGAAATGCGCCTCGACCATGGGCGGTGTGTTGGGCAGCATGACCGCCACGGTATCGCCCTTGCCTATGCCGTGTTTCTCAAGCGCACTGGCCAGCTGGCGGCAGCGCGTGAACACCTCTGACCAGTTGCGGCGCAGGCTGCCGTGCACGACGGCGAGCCGCTTCGGGTAAACCTCGGCAGTGCGCTCGACAAAGGACAGCGGCGAAAGCGCTGCGTAATTGGCTTCCGCCTGGGGCAGGTCCTGTTCGTAGATATTGGGCATGTTGTCTCCGTCATTGATTCTTGCGCCATATTAGCGCCCTAATGCCTTATGCTTTTGATATAAAGCAATAGATATACCTTCAGAACTGCAACTGATCATGTCCGCAGGTGTTTGCGCAAACGGCGCAAAGGCACAATACAGGCATGGCCATCCCCCAGTCTTTTATCCAGGAGCTTCTGGCGCGCGCCGATGTCGTCGACATCGTGGGCCGCTATGTGCAACTGAAAAAAGGTGGTGCCAACTTCATGGGCCTTTGCCCTTTTCACGGCGAAAAATCGCCCTCCTTCAGCGTGAGTCCGGCCAAACAGTTTTATCACTGCTTTGGGTGCGGCAAGAACGGCAACGCCATCAGCTTCCTGATGGACCACGCGGGCATGACTTTCATCGAGGCCGTGAAAGACCTTGCCCAGCAGTACGGTCTGCAGGTGCCGGAAGACGATGTGTCGCCGCAAGACCGCGCCAAGGCTGCGCAGATGCGCGAGCAGCAGGCCACCCTGACCAGCGTTCTTGAAAAAGCCGCCATCGCCTACACCAAGCATCTGCGCGGCTCTGAGAAGGCCATCAACTATTTCAAGAGCCGCGGCCTGTCGGGCGAGATCGCCAAAACCTTTGGTCTGGGCTATGCACCAGAAGGCTGGCGCAGCCTGGCAAGTGTCTTCCCCGACTACAACGACCCCCTGCTGGTTGAAAGCGGCCTGGTCATCACGGGCGAACCCGGCGAGGAAAACGCTCAGGGCGAAGCCAAACGCTATGACCGCTTCCGTGATCGGGTGATGTTTCCCATCCGCAATGTGAAGGGGGAATGCATAGGCTTCGGCGGCCGCGTGTTTGGCGACGAAAAACCCAAATACCTCAACTCGCCGGAGACCCCGGTCTTCAGCAAGGGGCGCGAACTTTACGGCCTGTTCGAAGCCCGCACCGCCCTGCGAGAACACGGTTATGCGCTGGTGACTGAGGGCTACATGGATGTCGTTGCGCTGGCACAGCATGGGTTTGCAAATGCAGTGGCCACTTTGGGTACTGCCTGCACCGCAGACCATGTGCAAAAACTTTTCCGCTTTACCGAATCGGTAGTGTTCAGCTTTGACGGCGACAGCGCAGGTCGCCGGGCAGCACGCAAGGCGCTGGACGCCGCCCTGCCCTTTGCTACCGACGTACGCACCGTCAAGTTTCTTTTCCTTCCCTCAGAGCACGACCCCGACAGCTATATCCGCGAGCATGGCCAGGAAGGTTTTGCCGCCTACGTCAGCAAGGCCGTGCCCCTGAGCCGGTTCATGCTCGACGCCGCAGCGGAAAACTGCGACCTGGTTACGGCAGAAGGTCGCGCACACATGGCCAGCAATGCGCGGCCCTTGTGGAACCTGCTGCCGGACGGCGCGCTGAAGCGCCAGATCATCACCGAGATTGCAGAGAAGGTTCAGATAGACATCCGTGACCTGATGCAGCTGTGGCAACCGGCCGCTGCAGGCTACAAGGGTGCGGGCAAAGGCAGCAACTTCAGGAACGGCAACCCAGCGCCCCGCCAGCCGGCCAGAAGCGCCCGTACTGACTCTCCTGCAGGTCAGGGTCAGTCCACCCCAACGGACGACTTTGCAGCTTACCCGGAATCACTGGGCTACGAGGTGGACTACGCCAGTTCCGAGCCCTATTTTTCAGCTTCACCTACCGCCAGTTATTCACCTGCTGCCTCATTCGGCGGGGGCAGGCAATCGCAACGCCGCCACACCGGCCGCCTGCAACCCGCCAGCCGTGAAGACCGCGTGCTGCGCCTGCTGCTCACAGAACCGCAAAGCTGGGACAGGCTGACCAGTGAAGAACACATGCTGCTGTGCGCATTACCGGCACCTCATGGCCCGCTGTTCACATGGCTTGAAAGCCAGTTGCACGAACATGGCCCACAGCCCTGGGCGGCATTGCGCGAAGGCCTGCGCGGGCACGCCAGTGAAAACCACGCAATAGCGCAGATTTCGCAGATCCCCGAAGGCATTGAGGGTGACTGGATGGAGGTACGCAGCATTCTTGATCAGCTGGTGCGCCTGGCACGCATGCGGGAGATGGACGGGCTGATCCCACAAATGGCGCATGACCCTGTGGCACGCCAGCGCTACCAGCAACTGGCGGCCAGCGTCAAAAAAACGGCCTGAAACTGGGCTGCGCTGAAAAATAGCCCAAAACAGGTCAAAAAAACACGATTTTTATTGCTTAAAAAACAGGCATTAGGGTATAATCCACTTTTCGATACGGCAAGCGCGACAGCAGCACCTCCGGCATCGGCCTTCCGCAACAACGGAAAACTCGCACAAGAGACGGCCACTTCCCGCAAGGACTGCACACCAAATGTTCGCCCAAACAGCTTGCCGCTGTTCCAGATGCCCTTCTTCTCAATGGGCATTTTTTGCGCCCTGCTTTTTGACCTTCTGCCTTTGCTTGATGCACAGGCGGGTTGAATCGTCAGTGCTTGCCTAGTGGTTACAAGAAAGTTTTGCCAACGGAGACATTTCCATGCCTTTGCAGAAGTCGAAAAAGCCAGCCGCCAAGCCCGTTAAAGCCGCACCCGTTGCCAAAAAAGCAGCGAAGCCGGTTGTAAAGCCTGCGGCAAAGCAGTCAAAACCGGTTGCAAAGGCGGTTGAAAAAGTCAAGAAACCCGCCATATCCACTAAAGCACAGGCCAGCAAAGCGCCATCGAAACCTGCCTCCAAATCCAGTCCGTCCCCGAAGAAAGCTCCCACAGTGCCATCCAAGTCAGTTCCCGAAGCAAAACCTGTTGCCGCAGCCGTAGCAGACGTACCCGTCAAAAAGAAACCTGGCCGCCCGCCCAAAAACCCGGCTGCTGCTGTTGAAGGCGGCGCACCTGCCTCCGGCGGCGCCAAGCGCGGCCGCAAGCCAAAGGTCGCCCTCAAGGGTGATGGCGATGAAGACCTGTCTGATGTGGTTGCCGAGTTTGAAGAACCGGTCACCGAGACGACCGAGAAGGTCAAACCACTGCGCATGAAAATCAGCAAGGCGAAAGAACGCGCCTTGATGAAGGAATTCGGCCTGGATGAAACCGTCCTGTCCGAAGAAGACATGGCCAAGCGCCGTGCGCGCCTGAAAGCCCTGATCAAGCTGGGCAAGACCCGCGGCTACCTGACCCACGGTGAAATTTCCGATCACCTTCCCGACAAGCTGATTGACGCTGAAACGCTTGACGCCGTGATCGTCACACTGAACGACCTGGGCGTCGCCGTCTATGAGCAGACGCCTGATGCAGAAACCCTGCTGATCACGGCCAACGCACCGACCGGCTCCACCGAAGAAGAGGCCGAAGAAGCCGCCGAAGCCGCACTGTCCACCGTCGACAGCGAGTTCGGCCGCACCACCGATCCTGTCCGCATGTACATGCGTGAAATGGGCACGGTCGAGCTGCTGACCCGCGAAGGCGAAATCGAGATCGCCAAGCGCATCGAAGGCGGCCTCATGAAGATGATGGAAGCCATTTCGGAAAGCCCGGCCACGATTGCAGAAATCCTGCGTCTGGGTGAGGAAATCCGCGAAGGCAAGATCGTCATCTCCACCGTGGTGGATGGTTTCTCCAACCCGAACGAAGCCGACGATTACGTGGCCGAAGAAGACTTCGACGAATTTGACGAAGAAGACGATGACGACGGCAAGGGCGGCTCCAAGGCGCTGACCAAAAAACTCGAAGAGCTGAAAAAGGAAGCCCTGACCCGCATCGACAGGATCGCTTCATTGTTCGAAAAAGTCCACAAGACCTACGACAAGGAAGGCTACGGCACCCCAACGTATACCAAGGCACAAAAGGCATTGAGCGATGAGCTCATGACTGTGCGCTTTACCGCCAAGACCATTGAAAAGCTGTGCGACCTTCTGCGTGGCCAGGTGCTGGACGTTCGCAAGAAAGAGCGCGAACTGCGCCGCATCATCGTCGAGAAGTGCGGCATGCCACAGGAAATCTTCATCAAGGACTTCCCGCCCAACCTGCTGAACCTGAAGTGGGTTGAAAAACAGGTGGCCTCCGGCAAGCCATGGTCAGTCATCATGGCCCGCAACATCCCGCCCATCCAGGAATTGCAGACCAAGCTGGGTGAGTTGCAGGCGCGCGTCGTGGTTCCGCTGGGCCAGCTCAAGGACATCAACAAGCGCATGAACGAAGGCGAGTCGAACTCGCGTGATGCCAAGAAGGAAATGATCGAGGCCAATCTGCGCCTGGTGATTTCGATCGCAAAGAAATACACCAACCGCGGCCTGCAGTTCCTCGATCTGATCCAGGAAGGCAACATCGGCCTCATGAAGGCCGTGGACAAGTTCGAATACCGCCGCGGCTACAAGTTCTCGACCTATGCCACCTGGTGGATCCGCCAGGCGATCACGCGCTCCATCGCTGACCAGGCCCGCACCATCCGCATCCCGGTGCACATGATCGAAACCATCAACAAGATGAACCGCCTCTCGCGCCAGCATCTGCAGGAGTTCGGCTTTGAGCCGGACGCCAGCATTCTGGCCGAGAAGATGGAGATTCCTGAAGACAAGATCCGCAAGATCATGAAGATCGCGAAAGAGCCGATCTCGATGGAAACGCCCATCGGTGACGACGACGATTCGCACCTCGGTGATTTCATTGAAGACAGTGCGAACACCGCGCCGCTGGAAGCAGCGATGCAGGCCGGTCTGCGCGATGTCGTGAAAGACATACTCGACAGCCTGACCCCGCGCGAAGCCAAGGTGCTGCGCATGCGCTTCGGTATCGAGATGTCGACCGACCACACGCTGGAAGAAGTCGGCAAGCAGTTCGACGTGA
>JAZKHN010000001.1:0-7970 GCA_040385325.1 Pseudomonadota bacterium | reverse complement strand
CGGTTTGAGCAGTTCCCTGAGCGCAAGAACGTCCATATCAAGACCGATGCTGGCGGCATACATGCCAGGCGCGTGATCACGCAGCTGATGGCGGCAGAGAGACTGGCCCGGCAAAATGAAAAGCCTGCACAGCACGTCATTCACATGGCCCAGACGGCGTGAACCTTCACCAGTCCGGTACCAGCCATCAGGTATCCACCAATTCAAAAAGACCGGGGTACAAAACGACCCAGCCTCTTGCTGAAACAGTGAGCGTGTTTTTGTAGCGGAATGCCGGCGCCTCATAGGCATATTCACGGCGGCCAAGGCGGCGGTAGGTTTGCGCAAGCACGCCGAACGTCATTTTCGAAACGCTGAAATACACCGCAGGTGCTTCTGCCTGCTGGCCGGTCTTGAGTGACAGTCGCCTGATGGGGAGCAGATTGGTGGCGGGTGTAAAGCCCAGATCCACATCCATGCACCCGTCTGCAGCCGCCAGGCGTTTGCCATTGAGCTCCCATCGTCCCGCTCCCACCGACTGAAGCTGAAGGCTGATATGCCGGCGGCCTGCAACGCCGCGAACCGAGGCGCTTGTGGTGTGAAAACGGCGGTCAACCATGACGTCGTAGTCCAGATGGCATATGCGCCGCGCATCAAGAAAAGCTGCTGTACCTGAAATGCAGAAACCGTCAGTCAGCGGCACAAACTGGCACAGGTCATGGCCTGGCTGGTCAAGCTTGCGCCAAAGAAAAGCTTCAGAAGCAGGTGGCAAAGGCATGAGCCGCAGGCCAATTGCTCAGGCAGGCGATGGGGCTTTCGAAGGCAGCAGCTTTTTAACCAGCATCACCACCCCCAGCACGATGGCGCCGGTGATCACACCCACCAGCGCATCCATCAGCAGGGGCGTGATGGCACCCAGCACGGTGCCGGCTTTTGCAGCAAGGGCTTCGATGAAATGATGAAGCGGCGCCAGCCCGTGGGTGATGATGCCGCCACCCACCAGAAACATGGCAATCGTGCCGGCCACAGACAGGCCCTTCATCAGCCAGGGCGCAGCGGCCAGAATGCCGCGGCCCAAACTGCGCTGCAGGCGCCTGCCCGCGCCTTCACCCTGCAATTGGGTGAGGTAGAGGCCGCCATCATCAAGCTTGACGATACCGGCCACCAGGCCATAGACGCCAACCGTCATCACGATCGCAATGGTGCTCAGCACCGTCAGCTGGGTGACGAAGGGGCTGTTTTGAACCGTGCCCAGCGTTATGGCGATGATCTCGGCCGAGAGAATGAAGTCGGTGCGTATGGCCCCCTTGATTTTGGCTTTCTCGACCGCCACAAGGTCTACAGCCGGGTCTGACAGTGCCGTCACCAGCTCTTCATGTTTGGCCTGTTGTTCATGCTTGCTGTGCAAAAACTTGTGGGCCAGCTTTTCAAAACCCTCAAAGCACAAAAAAGCACCGCCTACCATCAGCAGCGGCGTGACGGCCCAGGGCGCAAACGCACTGATGGCCAGCGCTGCGGGCACCAGAATCAGTTTATTGACAAAAGACCCTTTCGCCACTGCCCAGACTACAGGCAGCTCACGCTCGGCCTTGACACCCGAGACCTGCTGCGCATTGAGTGCCAGGTCATCACCCAGGACACCGGCTGTTTTTTTGGCGGCAACTTTTGACAGCACTGCCACGTCATCGAGGATTGTGGCGATGTCGTCGATCAGGGCAAGAAGGCTGCTGGCCATAAAGATCCCGGTTTAAATATTCAAATGCATATTTTGCCCGCACATCAAAAAGCCGCCTCGCGGGCGGCCTTTGAATATCAGGTCATGTTGACCTGCGCTGTTAGCGTGTCAGACGGCCAAATACAAAACCGAATGCCAGTGCTGCAGCGACGGCCTCCAGCGGGCGTTCCTGAACCCATGATTTTGACGTTTCCAGCGCACGTGTCGGCACTTCGGTGAAACGGCGTGTCTGGTTTGCCACGCGGTCGGCTGTGTTGTTTGCGCCGATTGCCAGCTTGTCCACAGTTTCATGGGCACTGGTGCTCAGGCGATCCACTGCGCTGCGGGCAGGCTCTGCCACCTTCTCTATGCCGTTATGCAAGGCTGCGCCCGCAGAATCGACGCGGCGCTGCACTGTTCCCACAGCGTCCATGCCGTTGCCGGTGTCGTAAATACTTTTTTCCATGATGTGCGTCCTTGAAAAGGTTGGAACAATTGCCGCAGTGAAGTTGATCACCCTGGCTCATGAACTGACCTTAAACACGCGCCATGTCAGCCACTGTGCGTCGCGGCATGGCATGGCTGTAGGACAAGGGAGAGTGTTGGTTTGACGCCTTGCCGTGCGTTCAAATGCGGCTGTCAAACGGCTGTCAGTGAGGGATGACACGACAACCCGCCCGTGCCCGATGCTTAAAGCCCATCGGCTCACCATCATGATGCTTCTTCAATTGAAATAAAGAGGCCAGCCATGAACCGAACACCCAAACCGTCCACCGAAGAAGCCGCCAATGATGACGATGCGCTGGAGCTGCCGGTCAACCCTGATGAAGGTGGGTCGCTGATCCCTGACGACGACGAGCGCGTGGTCAATGTGCCGTCGTGAACGGCGCGCTACGACGCTACCAGCGTCTGACGCTGTTTAATCGACAGCGCGCTTGAGCCGGATTTCCTCCAGCCGGGTGCCGCTGAAATCAGTCGTCTTGAGCGAGGTCATGTCACGCTTGAAGCCGGCGGAGTGCTCAAAAAAACCAAGTGCGCGTTCGTTGTGCAGCAACACCCACAGCGTCGCCTGTGTGCAGCCTTCGTCCTTCAGGCCCTCACGGGCACCGTCCCACAGCGCCACACCGCAGCCTTTGCTCCAGTGCTCGGGCAGCACATACATGGCCCAGATTTCGCCGACAGTTGATTTGGTGCCGGCATCGCGCGAGCGGTCGAAACCTACGAACCCGACAACCTTGTCAGCTTCTGTAGCAACAAGCAGTTGCGGTTCGCTGTATTCAATGGCTTCGCGCCAGAAGGCCTGGCGTTTTTCAACCGTCATTTTTTTGAGGTGATCCTCAGGCATCAGATCTTTATAGGCAACCTGCCAGGTGGCAACGTGAATTTCGGCAATGGCTTTGGCATCGCGGGCAGTGGCAGGACGAACGGAATAGCTGGGCATGTAAAGGTATTTTCAAATATGCGGGGAGAGTTGGATTGTCGCGCAAAACACGTCGGGTGCCCTGTAGCATTCAGCCATGCCATCCGCTTCAGTACATGCTCACGGGCCTGCGGTCTTTATCGCGCGGGTCCAATCAACGGGTCAGCTTTTTGCTGCGCCCGCCACCTTGCCCTTGCTGCTGGCTGCCGAGCAGGCTGGCCTCGAAGGCCTGCTGATGGACAGCTCATGCCGCAACGGCACCTGCCGCACCTGCATCTGCAAGCTCACAAATGGTGAAGTGCACTACCGCATTGAATGGCCGGGCCTGAGCCCGGACGAGAAGCGCGAGGGCTACATCCTGCCCTGCGTGGCCTACCCGCTGTCTGATGTGGTGATCGAACTGCCGGTGTGAAAACGGCAAGACCACGCCACGCAGTTATCGGTTTCAATAGGAATGGAATCAGGCCGCCATGATCGAGACGGCCTTGGTAATCAGGTAAGCCTCCATCGCTTCCGGCCCACCTTCTGACCCATAACCCGAATCCTTGATGCCGCCGAAAGGCATCTCCGGCGAAGGCGCTGCCGGCTGGTTGATCCACAGCATGCCGACTTCGAGTTGCTGCGACAGCAGATGCGTGTTCTTGAACGACTGGGTGAAGGCATAACCGGCCAGGCCATACGGCAGGCGGTTGGCTTCCGCAATGGCTTCTTCCAGCGTGTCAAATCCACGTATAGCCGCAACAGGGCCAAAGGGTTCGTTGTTGAACACATCTGCATCCAGCGACACATTGGTCAGCACGGTAGGCGCAAAAAAGTTGCCGTCAGAGCCTACGCGTTCGCCGCCAGTAGCCACAGTGGCACCTGTGGTGCGTGCGTTGTCGATCACCTTCGCCATGGCTGTCAGGCGGCGCGCATTGGCCAGCGGGCCCAGCGTGGTGCCTTCTGCCAGGCCGTCACCGACCTTCAGGCCTTCCGCGTACTTGACCATGAGTTTTGCGAACTCGTCCTTGATGCTGTTGTGCACCAGGAAACGTGTGGGGGAAATGCAGACCTGGCCCGCGTTGCGAAACTTGGCACCACCGGCAGCCTTGACGGCCAGCGCCACATCAGCGTCTTCAGCCACGATCACCGGGGCGTGCCCGCCGAGTTCCATGGTGGCGCGCTTCATGTGCGCGCCCGCCATGGCCGCAAGCTGCTTGCCGACCGGCGTGGAGCCGGTAAACGTGACCTTGCGGATGATGGGGTGCGGAATCAGGTAATTCGATATTTCAGCAGGGTCGCCAAACACCAGGCCCACCGTGCCGGGTGGCACACCTGCATCAACAAAAGCCTGCAGCAGTGCAGCAGGCGAGGCGGGAGTTTCTTCAGGCGCCTTGACGAGGAAAGAGCAACCGCAGGCCAGAGCAGCCCCAAGCTTGCGCACCACCTGGTTGATGGGGAAGTTCCACGGCGTGAAAGCCGCGACCGGGCCCAGCGGCTCTTTCAGCACCAGTTGCTGCGCAGCCAGGTTGCGCGACGGCACGATACGCCCATACACGCGTCGGCCTTCATCGGCAAACCATTCGATGATGTCAGCACCGGCCAGCACTTCAACGCGCGCCTCGGCAAACGGCTTGCCCTGCTCCTGCGTCATCAGGCGGGCAATGTCAGGCGCACGCTCACGCAGCAGGGCCGCGGCCTTGCGCATGGTGGTCGCACGCTCGTTGGCAGGCGTTTTTTTCCAGGCTTCAAAACCTTTTTGGGCCGCGGCCAGCGCGCGGTCCAGGTCGGGGATGCCGGCATGTGCCACCTTGCCGATGGGCTTGCCAGTGGCCGGGTTGATCACATCCAGCGTCTTGCCACTGGTGGCGTCGCACCATTCGTTGTTGATGAGAAGCTGGGTGTCTTTGTAAGTCGGGGTCGTCATTCGGGTCTCCGGTGGGATGGTGAGTTTGGACACAGTTTAAACAAGCGTTGAGAGCGTCACTCGAATGCGGACAAGCAGCGACAGGCAAGCCCGCAAATTTGCCGGATATGTAACTTTGGTTTTTTGCAACGCGTATGCCAAATCTGCCCGGTTCTCAGTTGGCAGAGTTTCGCGCAATACACGCCCTGCGCCCCCCGAAAATCGCTGGTTTCAACCTGGATTCAAAACATGGCAAACCCAAAGGTCATAGGTGTAATTGCGCGTAGCCGGAGGGGGCTATCGGCGTAACATATTGAGTGCAGGACTGCACCTTGCAACACGTCAACTCAAAGTTCCCACATCCAAGGTCCGCCCCATGCCCGTTCGCAAGTCTAAAAACCGAAAGCCGGTCAACCCCAAGGTGGCTGAAGCCGTCACCCAGAGCAAGGAAGTTGCTCAGGAAATCGAGCACGCCGCGCATGACCTGGCGGTGGCACACGCTGTTCTGCAAAAAAATATCCCGGACACACCTGCAGCCGAGGATGTCAGCGGTGCAGTCAAGCGCACAGCCGAGGTTCAGAAGAAACTCGACAAGACCGCCAAAAAGCTTGAAACCGTGACTGAAAAGCTCGAAGGCGAATTGAAAGACAGCGCCGAAAAGAAATAGGTGGCCTGGTAAGCGCGCCGTCGGGGCAAACGGCGCAGCCCTTGACAGGATCCCGGCCAGCCAGCCTTATTGAGGCACCAGCCCCGCAGCTTTCACCAGGTCGGCATGTATGCGGATCTCTTCGCTTATGACCTGGTTCAACGGCTTGGCTTCATCGGGTGCGGGTTCCATGCCCAGCTCGATCAGGCGGGTTTTGGCATCGCCGCGCAGCATGGTCTTCACCGATTTGCTGAGTTTTTCCAGCACAGCTGGCGGGGTTTTGGCGGGGGCCAGCATACCAATCCATGCAGATAGCACGACGTTGTTGACGCCGCCTTCTTTCAGGGTCGGGATCTCGGGCGCCGATGCAGCACGCCGCTCACTGAGCACGCCCACCGGGAAGAGCTTGCCCGACTTGATGTGCGGAAGCGCCTCAGGCATGGGCGAAAACGCCATGTCAACCACGCCACCAATCAGGTCAGTAATCGCGGGCGCACCGCCCTTGTAAGGCACGTGCAACAGCTTGACGCCGGTCTGGCTTTCAAACATCAGGCCGGCCAGGTGCTGCGGGCTGCCGTCACCTGAAGATGCATAAGTCAGCTTGCCGGGGTTGGCCTTGGCCGCCGCCAGAATGCTGGCCGGCGTCGGGTACTTGGTCTTGTTGTTCACCACCAGCACCATGGACTGGTTGACCAGCTTGGTCACAGGCACAAAGTCGGTCTCGGGGTTGTAGGGCAGCTGCTTGAAAATGCTCTTGTTGGTCGTCAAAAACGAAGCTGGCGACACCATGATGGTGTAGCCATCAGGCGCGGCCTTGGACACCACAGGCACGCCAATCTGGCCAGACCCGCCGGCGCGGTTGTCAACCACAAAAGGCTGACCCAGGTCCGTCGCCAGCTGCTGACTGACCATGCGCGCAATCATGTCCACGCTACCACCCGCCGGCAACGCAACGATGACCTTGACCGGGTGGCTGGGGTAGGCGTCTTGCGCTGCGGCAAGGGTGGCCACCATCAGGGTGGATGCGGCGCCTAGCGCTACGAGGATGGAGCGGGTCAGGGTCATGATTGGCTTTCGGGTTTGGGTTGAGACTGATGTTGTGTGATTGGCGCGCAACCTGCGGGGCCGGTCGTAAACATGTCTTGCACACAAGCAAGTTGTATGCCGGTCAACTCAAACACCAACTCGCATGATGAGTTCCACACAGCCTCGCCATTAAGATTGCCGCATGACCAGCAAAGGCGACCACAAGAAAGTTTTACAGCCCGTGGAGCCTGTCGGCCGCTCTCGTGCCAAGCGCGGGATCACCTTGCTTGACCTCGCGAAGATTGCAGGTGTTTCGCCCATGAGTGCTTCGCGGGCCTTGAACACGCCTGATCAGGTTTCTGAAAAAATACTCCAGAAAGTTCGCGCCGCTGCAAGCGACACAGGTTATGTCGCCAATCGCCTGGCGGGTGGGCTGGCGTCGCAACGCAGCCGGCTGGTGGCTGCCGTCATTCCGTCCATTGCCGGTCCGGTGTTTCAGGACATGGTTCAGTCATTGATTGCATCGCTGGCCGAATCCAGATACCAGTTGATGCTGGGGCAAAGCGGTTACGGCACGCCGCGTGAAGACGATCTGCTCAAGGCCATCATCGGTCAGCGGCCCGACGGCATTGTGCTGGGTGGTGTGGTGCCGTCCGAAGCGGGGCGGCTGCAGTTGCTGGCCTCAGGCATACCGGTGGTCGAGACCTGGGACATGGTGGAGTCGCCGATAGACATGGTGGTGGGTTTCTCGCACGACGAGATCGCTGTCGCTGTCGCTGAGTATCTGTTGTCCAGGGGCCGTCGGCGCCTTGCCTTTGTCGGCGGCGACCACGCGCGCGCCCGGCGCAGGGCCCTGAGTTTTTCGTCTGCAGCCTTCGACAAAAAACGTCCGGCCGCACGCCGGGCAAAATCCGTGCACATCGAGGCGATGCCCGCGCCCGCCACCATGCGCGGCGGACGTGAGGCCTTGGGCAGGTTGCTGAAGCTGCAGCCCGATACCGATGCGGTGTTTTGCAGCTCTGACCTGATTGCATTGGGCGTGATGACCGAAGCGCAGGCGCGGGGCTTGAGAGTCCCCGCCGACCTGGCCATCATCGGTTTCGGTGACCTGCATTTCGCGGCCGACGTCAGTCCGGCCCTGAGCACCGTGCACATAGACGGTACCGCGATTGGCGCTATTGCCGGCCGCCTCATCATTGATCGTTCAGAGGGCCGCGACATCGCGCAACCCATCGTGGACATCGGCTTTTCCATCATCACCCGCGAATCGACCTAGGGCAAACCCGCTGATGCCAGAAGG